>JALOSW010000262.1 GCA_025458245.1 Burkholderiales bacterium | reverse complement strand
CGGCCCGCGCTGCGGCCTGAACGAGATCAACCTCCCGCAGATGCAGCCGGGCTCGTCGATCATGCCCGGCAAGGTGAACCCGGTGATCCCGGAGGTCGTCAACCAGACGAGTTTCCTCGTGATCGGCATGGACCTCACGGTGACGCTCGCCGCGTCGGCGGGGCAGCTGCAGCTGAACGTGATGGAGCCGGTGATCACGTTCGCCCTTTTCGCGTCGATCTCGACCATGGAGAGAGCAGTGGACAGCCTGCGCGTCAATTGCGTCGACGGCATCACCGCGAACGCCGACCGCACGCGCGAGATGGTGCTCAACTCGCTCGGCATCGTCACGGTGCTCAAGCCTTCGCTCGGCTACAAGCAGTGCGCCGAGATCGCGCGCGAGGGCTACCTCACCGGCAAGAGCCTCCACGACATCGTCGTCAAGGAACGCAAGCTCCTCACCCAGGAGAAATGGGACGAGGTGTTCTCGTTCGAAAACCTCATCAGTCCGAAGTTCGAGCAGTAGGGCAACCCGCGGCGCGCAGCCGCCGGGAGAAAGAAGATGACACTCTCAATCGTTCTGCAGTTCGCCGTCGTGCTCGCCGCCATCTGGCTCGGCTCGCGCTTCTCCGGCGTGGGCCTCGGCCTGTGGGGCGCGGTCGGCCTGCTGGTGCTGGTGGTCGCGTTCGGCGTCAACCCGACGTCGCCGCCGATCGACGTCATGCTCATTATCCTCGCCGTCATCATGGCCGCGTCGGTGATGGATGCGGCGGGCGGCATCGATTTCCTCGTGCGCATCGCCGAGCGCATCATCCGCGCCAACCCGAAGTACGTCACCATCGTCGCGCCGCTCACGACGTGGAGCTTCACGTTCGTGGCCGGCACCGGACACATCGTGTATCCGCTGCTGCCCGTGATCTACGAGACGGCGCACCAGAGCGGCATCCGGCCCGAGCGGCCGATGGCCGTCGCGACCATCGCCTCCCAGCAGGCCATTACGGCGAGCCCGGTGGCGGCCGCCACCGCCGCGATGATCGGTCTCTTCTCGGAAAAGGGCCTCACCGAATGGGGTCTGCCGCAGATCCTCATGGTCTGCGTGCCGGCGACGCTCACCGGCGTGGTGGCCGCGGCGATCATCTCCATGTTCCTCGGCAAGGACCTGAAGGACGATCCGGAGTATCAGGCGCGGCTCGCCGCCGGCAAGATCCCTGCACCGAAGTCGGCCGAGGAGCGGCCGCCGCTCAAGCCGGCGGCCAAGCTCTCGGCTTACCTGTTCCTCGCCGGGGTGGCCCTGGTCGTGCTGTTCGGGTTCTTCCCCGAACTGCGCAAGCTGCCGGGCGCGAAGGCGCCGCTGGCGATGCCGATCGTGATCGAGATCGTGATGATGGCGATCGCGGCGATCATGCTCCTCGTCACCAAGGTCGATGTCGACGAGATCCCGAAGACCGCGACGCTCCGCGCCGGCGTCGTCGCGGTGATCGGCATTTTCGGCCTCGCGTGGCTCGGCGACAGCTTCATCGCCGCGCACAAGGACGTGATCGTGCCGGCCATCGGGCACTGGGCCGAGAGAGCGCCGTGGACGTTCGCCTTCGGGCTCTTCTTCGCGTCGGTGCTGCTCTACAGCCAGGCGGCTACCACGCGGGCGCTGCCCGTCGGTCAACGGCTACTTCTTCATCCCGACCTACGGCTCGCTGATCGCGGCGATCAACTTCGACCTTTCGGGGACCACGAAGATCGGCAAATACGTCCTCAACCACTCGTTCATGATCCCGGGCCTGGTCGCGACTGCCGTGGCCGTGTTCACCGGACTCGTGCTCGCGAAGGCGATGTTCTAGGCGGCGTTCGCGCCCCGGCCACGCTGCGGCGCGGGCGCGCGGCATGAGGAGGGTTGCGCTCGGTCGTGCGGTGGCGATGCGCGGCGCTACGGTCTGCCGCGCAGCACTCCGCGGTACACGCCCGGCGTCGAATCCGGAATCTCCGTCGCGCCGACGATCTTGCGATAGAACTCGCCCGGCCCGACGCCGCCGATGATCGCGTAGCCGTAGCCCTTCAGCTTCATGTCGAGCAGGCAGGAGCGCAGCAGCGCGGCGCCGATCCCCCTGCGCCGGAACGCCTCCGCGACACCGCTAGGGCCGAAAAACCCGAGGGCGGTCGCGTCGTAGCAGGCGAAGCCGACCAGGGCATCGTCCAAAATGGCGACGAAGCAGGACACTGGCCGGTTCGCGAGCGCCACGCCGACCTCGCTCGCCCACGGCGCGCCGAAGGCGGCACGTACCCAAGCGATCACCTGATCGTGCTCCGGGCCGATCGGCTTGCGCACGACGATGCCCTGCGCGGCCGGCGCCGCGACGTGGCTCCAGTCGTCGCGGAGATCGAACAGCCTGACGAGCATGTCGGCCATGGTCTCGGCCTCGCTCACTCCGGTGGCAACCCGATCAGCTCGAACGAATCCCTGAGCTGCGCGCTCATCGGCAGGTCCATCCGCGCGCCGGCAGCGGCCGCACGAACCAGCGGTTGTAGATCCAGACGATCTCGCGGCTCGACGCGAGCCGCCGCAGCGTGCGGTCGACCACCTCGGCGAGCGCGGGGTCGTCGCGCGGATACATGATTGCGTACCGCTCGAACGAGAGCAGCTCGCCCACGAGCCGAAACTCGTGCCGGCGCCGCGTCTCGGCGAGGTAGCCGCGCACCAGGATGTCGTCGGCGGCGAGCGCGGCGACCTTGCCCCCTTCGAGTAGCGAAAGGGCCTCGGCGTAGTCCGACGCGACGACGATCTCCATGCCGGTCCCGCGCAGGCGCTCGATCTCGCGCATCGCCGCCTCGTTGGTCGTGCCCCGGACCACGGCCACCTTGCGCCCGGCCAGCCCGCCGACGCCCCGGATCGCGCTCTCGCGCGGCACGACGAGCCGCGTGCCGGTGACGAAGATCGTCGCCGAGAACGCCACCTGCTGCCGGCGCTCGGGCGTGTTGGTCGTCGCGCCGCATTCGAGGTCCACCTCGCCGGAGGACACTTTCGCGATCCGGTCCGTCGGGGTGACGCGCACGTGCTCGACGCCGAACTGCCGCGGCGCGTAGTCGGCGGCAATGGTCGCGACGATCGCGTCGCAGAGCTCGATCGAGTAGCCGACCGGCCTGCCATCCGGGCCGCGATAGGAGAAGGGCACCGCACCCTCGCGATAGCCGAGCCGGACGACGCCCGTCTCCTTGATGCGCGCGAGCCTTCCCGTCAGCGCGTCCGCCCAGCCCGGCGGCGCGGCCGACGCGATGCCGCTCGCGGCCGCGACCGCGAGCGCGCACGCGAGGCGCACGAGGCGTCTCATGTCGCAGCTTGCGGCGCCGGCGTTCCGTCGGCGCCGGATTCGGGCGAGCCGAGCTCGCCTTCCCACTTGGCGACGACCGCCGTGGCGATCGCGTTGCCGATCACGTTGGTCGCCGTCCGGCCCATGTCGAGGAACTGGTCGATGCCCATGATGAGCAGGAGCCCCGCCTCGGGGAGCCCGAAGGTCGGGAGC
>JALOSW010000041.1 GCA_025458245.1 Burkholderiales bacterium | reverse complement strand
GATGTCCGTGACGTCGACCAGCTTGTCGGGATACTGGTGCGGATCGTCGAACCAGCCGTAGATGATGTCCGGGCCCGAGCCGACGTTGGCGGCGACCGCAGCCTTCGGGCGCACGTCTTCCCAGCCCTCGTTGTCGACCCGCACCTCGACGCCGTACTTCTCGCTGAAGCGCTTCACGTGCGCCATGAACGCGTCTTCGTCGCCCTGCACGAAGCGCCGCCAGCGCAGCACGCGCAGCTTCGCGCCCTTCTCGACCTTGAACGCCATCGGCTGCTGGGCCGCGGCCGGCCCGGCGGTGCCGCCGACGGCGGCGCCCGCGGCGACGCCCGCGGAGATCTTCAGAAAATCGCGACGTTTCATGTTGCTCATGGGTTCTCCTTCGGTGGACGGCTAGTAGAGTCGGGCGCCGGTGCCCGGGTCGAACATGTAGGTGAGCTGCGGCGTCAGGCGGATGGTCTCGCCCGGCCGGAAGGTATGGCGCTCCCGCACGACCGCCGAGACCTCGGTGCCCGCCACGTTGCAGAAGATCTGCGTGTCGGCCCCCGTGGGCTCGACGACGATCACCTCGGCCGGGAGCCCGTCGGCCGTCACCGCGAAGTGCTCCGGCCGAACGCCGAGGGTCACGTCGCGGCCGGGCGCCGGCGCGGAGTCGACCTTGGGCGCGGCAAGGCGAAGCCCGCCGGCCAGTTCGACCTCGAGGCCCGTCGGGCCGGCAGCAACCCGAGCGGGAACGAAGTTCATCGCAGGCGAGCCGATGAACCCGGCGACGAAGAGGTTCGCCGGGTTGTCGTAGAGCTCGAGCGGGGCGCCGATCTGCTCGACGCGCCCGGCGTTCATCACGACGATCTTGTCGGCCATCGTCATCGCCTCGATCTGGTCGTGCGTGACGTAGATCGACGTCGTCCGGAGGCGCTGATGGAGCTCCTTGATCTCGGTGCGCATCTGCACCCGGAGCTTGGCATCCAGGTTCGACAGCGGCTCGTCGAACAGGAACACCTGGGGGTTGCGAACGATCGCTCGGCCCATGGCCACACGCTGCCGCTGGCCGCCGGAGAGCTGCCGCGGATAGCGTTCCAGATAGTCGGTGAGGCCGAGAATCCTGGCGGCGGCCAGCACGCGCTCCTTGACCTCGCCCGCCGGACGCTTGGCGAGCTTCAGGCTGAAGCCCATGTTGTCCGCGACCGTCATGTGCGGGTAGAGCGCGTAGTTCTGGAACACCATCGCGATGTCGCGCTCTTTCGGAGGCACCGCGTTGACCACGCGCCCCCCGATATCGATGTCGCCGCCGGTGATCTCCTCCAGCCCCGCGATCATCCGCAGTAGCGTCGACTTCCCGCAGCCAGAGGGTCCGACGAGCACTGCGAACTCCCCGTCGGAAATGGCGACGTTGACGCCATGGACGACCTGGGTCGAGCCGAACGCCTTGCGGACGTCCCTTAGGGTGACTGAAGCCATGGCGCGCGCGGGCACACCCGGGACGGACCGGGGACCCGCTGGACTCCTCCTGGGTAGATACAACTTGTTCTTATTGGCGCGCCTAGTCTAAACAGGGGCTTGGAGCGTGGCAAGCCGCGCTGCACGCGGCGCGCAACGGGTAGTCGCGTGAGAGAGCCGTCGCTATAATCGCCGATCGTCCGACCCGAATATAAGAAACAGGAGGAGCACGTGGGCGGGAGACTCGGAGGCAAAGTGGCCTTCATCACCGCTGCCGGACAGGGCATGGGCCGCGCTGCCGCGCTCGCGTTCGCCAGGGAAGGCGCCACCGTCTGGGCGACCGACGTGAACCCGGCGGGTCTGGAGTCGCTCGCGGGCGTCGCGGGCGTTGTCGCCCGGCCACTCGACGTCACCGACGCCGGCGCGATCCAGCAGGTCGCGGGCGAGGTCGGCGCGATCGACGTGCTCTTCAACTGCGCGGGCTGGGTGGCCCACGGGGCGATCCTCGACTGCAGCGAGCGGGATTGGGACCGGAGCTTCGATCTCAACGTGAAATCGATGTACCGAGTGACGCGCGCTTTCCTGCCCGGGATGCTCGCGAAGAAGAAGGGCTCGATCATCAACATGGCGTCGATCGCGTCGTCGATCCGCGGGTTGCCGAACCGGCTTGCCTACGGGACGACCAAGGCGGCGGTGATCGGCTTCACCAAGGCGCTGGCGGCGGACCACGTGAAGCAGGGGGTCCGCGCGAACGCGGTCGCGCCCGGGACCGTCGACACGCCGAGCCTGCAGGAGCGCATCAGACCCGGAGCAGGCGCGCCGCGATTTCGTCGCGCGCCAGCCGATGGGCCGGATCGGCACGGTGGACGACATCACGCCGCTGCTGGTGTACCTCGCGTCGGACGAGTCGCAGTTCGCGACCGGCGTGGTGTTCTCGGTCGACGGCGGGATGTCGATCTGATTTCAACAACCTGCGTAACGGAGAAAACCAGATGAAGCTCTGTCGCTGGGGCAAGAACGGCTACGAAAAGCCGGGCATGATCGATTCGCAGGGCATGCTGCGCGACCTCTCCGGGGTCGTGGCGCAGATCGATCAGGACACGATCTCCCCGAAAGGGCTGGCCAAGCTCCGCAAAATCCGCCCCGAGTCGCTGCCGCTCATCAAGACCGAGCCCCGGTTCGGCGTCCCGTACATCGGCATCAGCAAGTTCGTGGCGATCGGCCTCAACTACTCCGACCACGCGGCCGAAGCCGGCATGCCGATTCCGTCCGAGCCGATCGTTTTCATGAAGGCGACGACCTCGATCAGCGGGCCGAACGACGACATCGTTCAGCCGCGCAATTCCACGAAGCTCGATTGGGAGGTGGAGCTTGGCGTCGTCATCGGCGCCACGGCGCGCTACGTCGGCGTCGAGAAGGCGCTCGACCACGTGGCCGGCTACACGATCGTGAACGACGTGTCCGAGCGGGCCTTTCAGCTCTCCACCAACCAGTGGGACAAGGGCAAGGGCTGCGACACCTTCGGTCCCATCGGGCCGTGGCTCGTCACGACCGACGAGATCACCAACCCGCAGATCCTGGAGATGTGGCTCGACGTCAACTCGGACCGGATGCAGACCGGCAACACCAAGACCATGATCTTCTCGGTCGCGCAGATCGTCTCGCACGTCTCGCATTACATGACGCTGCTGCCCGGGGACATCATCACCACCGGCACCCCTCCGGGCGTCGGCATGGGGATGAAGCCCGAGCCGCGCTGGCTGAAGCCCGGTGACGTGGTCACGCTGGGCATCCAGGGTCTGGGCGAGCAGCGGCAGCGCGTGGTCGCTTACGCCGGGAAGTAGCCGCGGCGCCCGACCGGCCGAGGGCCCGCGCGAGCGCCGTCTCGTGCGGGCCTTTCTCGTTTGCGCCCCCGGGACTCATCTATCTCCACGAACGGGCGGCACGGGCCCGGGGTCGAACACGCTGTCCATGAGCGATAGGAGCGCACCGGTGAACCCGCCGCCCTGCCGGGAATCGATGCCATGCGCGTGATCGTCCTCGGTGCCGGCGTGGTCGGCACGACCGCCGCCTGGTACCTCGCAAGCGCCGGTCACGAGGTGACGGTCATCGACCGCCAGCCGGGCGCCGGGCTCGAGACGAGCTTCGCGAACGGCGGGCAGATCTCGGCGAGCCACGCCGAGCCGTGGGCGAATCCGTCGACACCGGCGAAAGCGCTCAAATGGCTCGGGCGCGAGGACGCGCCGCTGCTCTTCCGGTTGCGGGCCGATCCCCGGCAGTGGGCCTGGGCGCTGTCGTTCCTCATAGAGTGCCTGCCGTCGCGCTCGCTGGCGAACACGAGAGAGCTCCTTGCGCTCGCGCTCCATAGCCGCGACCGCCTCGGCGCGCTGCGCCGCGAGACCGGCATCGAATACGACCAGCGGTCCCGGGGCATCCTCCAGTTCTTCATCGATCCGGACGAACTCGAGCGGGCCGCGCGCAAGGCGGCCTTCATGCGCGAGCTCGGCTGCGAGCGCGAGGTGAAGAACGCCGCGGAGACGCTCGCGATCGAGCCGGCGCTCGCGGGTGCGCCGATCCCGCTCGCCGGGTCGATCTACACGCCCACCGACGAGTCGGGCGACGCCTGCAAGTTCACGCAAGGGCTGGCAAAGCTCGCCGCCGAGCGCGGCGTCCGGTTCCGCTACGGCTGCACCGTACGGCGACTCGAGACCGCCGGCGATCGCGTCGCGGCGGCCGTGATCGACGGCAACGCGGGCTCCGAGGAGCGCGCGTCGGCCGACGCGTACGTCGTCGCGCTCGGAAGCTACTCGCCGCAGCTGCTCCGAACCGTCGGCGTCTCGGTGCCGATCTATCCGCTCAAGGGCTACTCGATCACGGTCCCGCTCGCGGAAGACGACGTCGCGCCGCAGGCGAGCCTTACCGACGAGTCGGCGAAACTGGTGTTTTCGCGGCTCGGGGATCGGCTGCGCGTCGCGGGAACGGCGGAACTCACCGGCTACGACACGTCGATCAACCGGGTGCGCTGCGAGGCCATCGTGCGGCGGACGCGGGAGCTCTTTCCGCGGCTCTCGCACGCGGACCGCGCGGAGTTCTGGTCGGGGCTGCGTCCGGCGACCCCCTCCAACGTGCCGCTCGTCGGCCGCACGCGGTACATGAATCTCTTCCTCGATACCGGACACGGCACGCTCGGCTGGACCATGGCGGCAGGATCCGGGCAGGCGATCGCCGAGATCGTGAGCGGGCGTCGTCCGGAGGTCGCTTTCCGGTTTCTTGGCGGAAGATCGCCTGTCTGAGTGCAGTGGCGCCCGGCGCACGCAATCCGCGCCACTCGACTCGAACGACCGAGGAGAACCTGCCCGGCTGCGGCGCCGGCATCGGCACTCCGTAGAACGCGCGCATCCGGGTGGCGCCGGCGTCTATCCCTTTACTGCTCCCGCCGTAAGGCCGCTTATGACCTGCCGCGCGGCGAGGAACGTGAACGCGAGCGGCGGTAGCGCGATGAGAGAAGCGAGCGCCATGAGCTTGCCCCATTCGACGCCGATATCGGTGACGTAGAGCGATGCCGCCACCGGCAGCGTTCGCGTCGCCCGATCGGTGAGCACCAGCGCGAGGATGAACTCGTTCCAGGCGATCCGGAAGGTGAAGATGGCGGCGGCTGCGAGCCCGGGCCGGATCAGCGGCAGCACGATGCGCAGGAGCACTCGCCACGGCCGGCAGCCATCGATCGCCGCCGCTTCCTCGAGATCCACGGGCACCTGCAGCACGAAGCCGTACAGAAGCCAGATCGTGAACGGAAGGTTGACGGCGATATAGAGCAGGATCAGGCCGAGCAGCGAATTGGTGAGCCGCCAGTCGCTCCAGATCATGAATACCGGCACCGCGATCACCGCCAGCGGCACCGTGCGGAGCATCAGCGTCGTGTAAGCGAGCGCCTTGCGGCCGGCGAAGGAGAAGCGCGCCATGCCGTAGGCAGCCATGCAGCCCAGCAGCAGCGTGGCGAGCGTAGCGACGATCCCGACGACCAGCGAATTGACCAGGTAGCGTCCGAAGCTCGCGTCGAAGATGACGTCGCGATAGTTCTCCATCGTCGGCACGAAGAAGAACGTCAGCCCGGTATCGAACGTCTGGGCCTGTGTCTTGAACGAGGTGAGGATCATCACCGCGATGGGGCCGATGCAGAGCGCCGCCAGCACCAGCAGCGCCGCGTAGCGCCCGATCAGCGCGAGCCTGGACCTCATCGGTCGCCCTCGCTGTCGGCGAGCGGGTTCGACATGCGCAGCGCCAGCCAGGTCAGCACCATCACCACCGCGAGCAGCAGCACGGAGATCGCCGAGGCCGCGCCGAGCTTCTGGCCGATGAATGCGGTCTTGTAGATGTGCAGCGACAGGACCTCGGTCGAAGCGCCAGGACCGCCGAAGGTGAGCACGTAGATCACCTCGAGCACCCGGAACGCGTCGATCAGGCGCATCACCAGAGTGATCGCGAGGACGTGGGCGATCATCGGCAGCTTCACCCGCATCGTCATCGTCCACCAGCGCGCGCCGTCGATCCGCGCCGCCTCGAGGATGCTGCCGTCGACGTTGGCCAGGCCAGCCACGACCATGATGAATACGAACGGCGTCCACTGCCAGATGTCGGCGATGATGATCGCCGCGAAGGCGAGCGACTCGTCAGCGAGCCACCCCTTGGCTGCGACGCCGAAAACGCCGAGCACTGCGTTGATGAGGCCGAATTGCGCGTCGAAGAGGTAGCGCCAGGTGAGGCCGACGGCGATCGGCGCCACCATCATCGGCAGGATGAAAAGCGTCCGGAATGCCGCCTGTCCCCGGATGTTGCCTTCCAGGGCCAGCGCGAGCCCGATGCCGAGCGCCATCTCAGCGGTGACGCTGACGCTCGCGAACTTCAGGGTCGTCCACAGGCTGCTCCAGACCGCGGGCTCGGTATACGCGATCTGGAACGAAGTCAGGCCCGCCCACCGGGCCTGCGACCACGGCGTGCCCATGCTCCACTCGTAGAAGCCGAGCCGCACGGCTGAGATCACCGGGTACAGGCACGCTGCCGCCATGATGACGATCGCGGGCAGTACGAACAGCCACGCGACACGGGCGTTCTTGTTCGCGACGGCGCTCACGGGAGCATCTCGTGCGGAGGGTGGGGGGCAGTCGCGGATCCCGTCCCCGTCGTCTCAGGCGGGAACGGGGAACGGCATCACGACTTCAGGTAGCCACCGCGCTTCATGATCTCGGTGACCTTGGGCACCGTGCCATTGAGCGCCTCCTCCGGCGTCTTCTTGCCGGTAAGCGCCTCGGACACGGCGACGCCGAGCGCCTGGATGTTGATCTCGTCCCACTCGGCGATGATCGGCCGCCAATCGGGTTCGACGTACCTCAGCTGCTCGGTAAGGATCGCGAATTCCGGATACTGCTTCAGGATCTCCTGATTCTGGAGAGTCGACATCCGTCCCGCGTTGCCGCCGACCTTGGTGACCTTGAGGTCCGCGGGCTTCGACGTGAGCCATTGCAGCAGCAGGAACGCGGCCTCCTTGTTCTTCGCATTCGCGGGGATCGCGAGACCGAGACCACCCGACTGGGACGCGTAGCGCACGCCCTTCGGATGCAACGCGTAGGCGACCTTACCGACGATTTTCGACTTCGCAGGGTCATTGACCTGACCCATGATGAGGATCGAGTCGAGGTACATCGCGGCCTGGCCCTGCAGGAACGCGTTGATCATTTCGCCCTGGCCATAGCCCGGGATGCCCGCCGGACCCGTGTCCGAGATCTCCTTCAGCAGCTTGAGGGCGTCGATGCCGGGCCTCTTGTTGAAGGCGGGATTCCACGCATCGTCGAACACTTCGCCGCCGAGCGGATTCAGATGCAGCAGCCACGCGTGCACGCACTGGTGGCCGGCCTGGCCGCGCGAGGTGAGCGCGCCGATGCCTTCCTTCGCCTTGATCGGCGCGAGCAGCTTCTGCAACTCGTCATAAGTCTGCGGCGCCTTCAGGCCGTGCTTGTCGAAGATGTCCTTGCGGTAGGCGAGCACGGACGTCTCCGCGCCGTACGGCAGGCCGTACAGCTTTGCGCCCGGCCCGGGCAGATAGCCCTTCTTGCCGCCGACGAGTCCCAGATTCTCGAGGTAGCCCTTGACGATGTCGTTCATGTCGTAGGCCGGATCGGCGAGCGCCGCGTTGGCGAAGTACGGCTCGAGTGGAACGATCAGGTTCTTCTTCACGTACTCGGTCTTCCACATCACGATGTAGCAGACCGCGTCGTAGTCGCCCTGCGGCTTCGCCATTTCGAGGAGTTGCTTGTCCTTCATGCGGCCAATGGCGATCTTGTCGAGCTCGACCTTGATCCCGGTCTCGGCGGTGAACTCGGGCAGGAGCTTCGTCATCGCGTCGTAGTGCGGGTGCGCCGGAATGTTCATCACCACGGTCTGGCCGCGGTACTTGGCGTAGCGATCCTGTGCCCACACGCCCCGGATAAGCGGAAATTGCGTCGCCGCGAGAATCCCGGCGATACCGCCGGCCTTCAGCAGTTCACGTCTTTTCATTGCCCCTCTCCTTGTCTCGGACCACTTCAGTGAATCAGGTTGAGTTGCGATTCCGCATCGAACAGGTGCAGGTGATGCGGGTCGATAGAGAGTCCGACCTCCCTGCCGGCGAGATCGCCATGGTCGCCGACGGCAACGGACGTGACCGGCTCATCGGAGCCAGAGAGCGTCCCATTGAGCACCGTCTCGGTGCCGAGGTATTCCGCAACCTTGACGTGCATCCGCAGGATCGCGTCGGCGGTGTCGCTCAGCGCGAGCCCCTGCGGCCGCACGCCCACGACCACGGCCGGCGCGGAACGCTTCGTCACGGGGTGCGGCAGGCGGACGACCGCTCGCGTGCCGGCAAGCTCGACGCAGTCTGCGCCAGTCAGCGTGCCCTTGAACATGTTCATGACCGGCGAGCCGATGAACCCGGCGACGAACAGGTTGCGCGGCCGGTTGAACACTTCGCCCGGCGTGCCGATCTGCTGGATGACGCCGCGCTCGAGAATCACGATTCGGTCGGCGAGCGTCATCGCCTCGACCTGGTCGTGGGTCACGTACACCGTCGTCTTTCCGAGGCGCTTGTGCAACAGCGCCAGCTCGACGCGCATCTGTGCCCGCAGCTTCGCGTCGAGATTCGAGAGAGGTTCGTCGAACAGGAACACCGAGGGCTCGCGCACGATCGCGCGGCCCATGGCGACGCGTTGCCGCTGTCCGCCCGACAGCGCCTTGGGTTTGCGCGAAAGAAGCGCCTCGATGCCCAGGATCCGCGCGGCCGCGGCGACGCGGCGGGTGATCTCGTCCTTCGGCGTGCGCGTGAGCGACAGCGCGAAGCTCATGTTCTCCGCGACCGACATGTGTGGATACAGCGCGTAGTTCTGAAAGACCATCGCGATGTCCCGTTCGTCGGGGCGGGCCCCGGTCACGTCGCGTCCCTTGATCAGGATTCTTCCTGCAGTCACCGTTTCGAGGCCGGCGATCATGCGCAGGATCGTCGACTTGCCGCACCCGGACGCACCGACGAGAACGAGGAATTCTCCGGCCACCGCAGCAAGGTCCACGCCGTCGACGATCGTGTTGGCGCCGAAGCGCTTGGTGACGCCGATGAGCTCGAGGCCCGCCGTCATGCTCTGCCCTCCTCGCGCCCTGCGCAGGCTCGGGCGGGGCCGGCCGGACCGGCGCGGCGCACCACGCCCCAGCCGATCGGCGCGCGGCGGTTGCCCGGCAGCGCGGGATCCGGACCCCAGATCGCCTGGTACGTGTCGAGCGCGCGCCCCGCACGCTGCCAGCGGACGAACGCGGTGCCGAGCAGCAGCCACCAGGCGCCGATCGTGGCCGCCATCCAGCGCGGCGCGTCGGCTGCGATCAGGCCCGAAGCGATCGCGGCGACGGCGGTGATCACGGCGATCCAGCCCAGCGCCTTGTGAACGCGCTCGAAGACCACCCGCCGAAGAGTCATGTCGTAGTGGTCTCCGCGCATCGTCGGCTCGGTCGGACCGCCCTTGCTGCCGCGTCCGAGGCCGTGCGCTACCTGCCACGCTCCCGCGGCGACGATCAGCCAGCCCAGCGTCCGGTGGATCTCGGCGGCCGGCCCGGTCGACGCGGCGGCAATGACCGGCGCGACGGCGAGAGAGGCGAGCGCGACCCCGGAAATCTGCAGCGTACGGTGCGCGTGCCACCAGCGCTTGTCGTCGAGCTCGTGCGGCCAGTTCTGCCCAGGCGCCACCTTCCAGAACCGTGCCCAGAGCGCGCCCGCCGGGATCATCACGCCCCACGCGAGCACCATCAGCCGCGCGTGCCACGCGACCGGCGCGGCGATGTCGTGGCTGGTCGCGCCGGAAAGCGGGGTCAGCCACCATTCAAACATGAGGTCGGGTCGCGCCATGGGTAGCGAGCCGGATTCGGTAGAGCGAAGTCGACGCCGCGATGTACAGCGTGTCGCGGGCGGCTCCGCCCCAAGCGCAGTTGCCGGTGCGCTCCGGGACGGCGATCTTGCCGAGCGGCGTCGCGTCGGCGGCGTAGACGTGGATGCCGTCTTCGGCGCTGACGTACAGACGCCCCTCCACGTCGACCCTGAAGCCGTCGGGCAACCCCGGATCGACCACCGCGAAGACGCGACCGTTGGCGAGCCGGTGGCCGGACAGCACGTCGAAGCAGCGCAGGTGGTGAAAGCCGTCGGGATCGTGCGACGCCGATGTGTCGCTCACGTAGAGCCGGCGCTCGTCGGGCGAGAACGCGAGGCCGTTCGGCTTGGCGAACGAATCCTCGACGATGCGAAGCGCGCCCGCCGCCGGGTCGAAGCAGAACACGTAGCACCGGTCGTCGAGCTCGCTCGGGGCCGCGTGGCCCTCGCGGTCGCTCATGATCCCGTAGGAGGGATCGGTGAACCAGATCGTGCCGTCTGACTTCACGACGACGTCGTTGGGTGAGTTCAGCCTTCGTCCCTGGTAGCGGTCGACGAGTATCTCGACCGTGCCGTCGTGCCCGGTGCGGGAGACGCAGCGACGACCGTGCTCGCACGTAACGAGCCGCCCCTCGCGATCGATCGTGTTGCCGTTCGAGAAATGGGAGGGCTGCCGGAAGGTCGAGCGCCCCCGGCGCTCGTTCCAGGCAAGCATCCGGTTGTTGGGGATGTCGCTCCACACCAGCGTCTCGGCACGGTCGAGCCAGACCGGCCCCTCGCTCCATGCTGCGCCGGTGCACAGGCGCTCGAGGACCGCATCAGGCTGCAAGACCGAGTGCAGCCTGGGATCGAGGATCGTGACGCCTTCGTACGCCATACGCCCCGCGTAGTCCATTGCAGCGAAGCCTCGCCTTCTATGACGCGCGACGCACCGCGATGGCCGCCGTAGCCACCCTCGCGGCAGCGAACTCGAGGCGAAACTGCCGGGCGGACCCGCGCCATTGCGATCGCGGAGAACCTCCCGTTCCCGCACTGTCCCGCGGCCTCGTCACAGCCACGCCCCCCCTTGCCCCACTCTTCACGGCTCGCGTTGCCCACTCCGGCTCGAATTCCCCACCGAGCCGACATGGGCACCCCTGCCCCGTTTTCATTGCCAGATTAACACAGCTTCCGCATAATGTATACACAAAAGCAAATTTGTGTTCAAATTGGGCCCCAAGGGCCCGAACGCCGCGCCTCGCGGCGCTGGTGCCCCTTCACGGCGAGCCATGAACGCGCCAACGCACCCGCTCGTTGCTTTACTCGGGGCTCTCGACACCAAGGGTCCCGAGGTCGTGTACGTGCGCGATACGCTCGCACGGCTCGGGTGGTCGGCGCGCGTGCTCCATATCGGCCTCCGTGCGCCGGGGCGCCTCCCGGTCGGGCTCGCTGACGCGGACATACGCGTGCCGGATGTCCCGGCTGCCGAGCTCGCTGCGCTGCCCAAGGTCGCCGCCATGGCGCGCATCGCGGAGGCGGTCGGACCGCAGGTCGCCGACTGGGTGACACGCCGCGAGATCGCGGGCGTGATGGGTCTGGGCGGCGGCGTTGGCACCTGGATCGGCGCGGAGGTCATGCGATCTCTGCCGCTCGGGTTTCCAAAGCTGATCGTGTCCACCCTGCCGTACGACGTCCGCCCGCTGCTGCATGGGCGCGACATCGTGTTCTTCTCGTCAGTCGCCGACATCCTCGGGCTCAATCCGATGCTGCGTGCCGTGCTCTCGAACGCCGCCGCCGCGATGGATGGCATGGCGCGCGCGTGGGTTCCCGTTGGCGGTGACGCGATCGCGCACACGCTCGGCGCGACGGGGCTCGGCATAACCACGCCCGCGCTGCTCGTCGCACGCGATCTGATCGAGCACGCCGGGTTCGAGCTCGCCAGTTTCCACGCGAACGGTCTCGGCGGCGCTGCGTTCGAGGAGTGGATCTCGCTCGGGATGTTCCGCGGGGTCCTCGACCTCACCACCAGCGAACTCACGAGCGAGCTGTTCGATGGCATCGCGCACGCCGGCGCGCATCGCCTCACCGCGGCGGGCCGGCTGGGAATTCCGCAAGTTATCTGCCCCGGCGGCCTCGATCTGGTGAGCCGCGGTCCGATCGCCCAGCTCGACGCTGCCGACCGGGCGCGCCCGCATTACGCCCACAGTCCGACGTTCACGCATGTCCGGATCGACGCGAGCGGCATGCGACGTGTCGCGCGACTCGTCGCTGAGCGATTGAACGCAGCGCGTGGGCCGACCGCGATCGCGTTGCCGCTGCGCGGATTCTCGGCAGAGAACCGGCCGGACGGGGTGCTGTACGACCGCGCGGCCGACGCTGCATTCATCGACGAACTGAAGAGCCGGCTCGCACCCACAGTCCGCGTGCTCGAGATCGACGCGCACATCAACGCGCCGGCCTTCGTGCACGGGGCATGCGCACTGCTGTTCGAGCTGATTGCCGCACAGGCCCCGCTTTCAATCTAGAAAGGAGCGACGCACCATGAGCCTCACCATCCACGCGATCAACACCGGATGGATCGGCAGCTTCCAGAACCGCCTCACGAACTGCCGGATGGACGGCGTCAAGGTGATGACGCCATCGCTTTGCTGGCTGATCACCGGCGGCGAGCGGAAGGTGCTCGTCGATACGGGAATGTGCGATACCGAGCGCGCGAACAAGTGGCACCACGCGGGCTCGAAGCAGGAGCCGGGCGAAGCGGTCCACGAGCAGCTCGGAAAATTCGGACTCAAGGCGTCGGACATCGACGTCATCATCTTCACCCACCTGCACTGGGACCACGTTCAGAACCTGCAGCAGTTCCCGGACGCCGAACTCATCTGTCACGAGAAGGAGTGGCAGTTCGCGATGGCGCCGATCCCGTCCTATTGGCACTCTTACGAGCATCCGATCATCGGCGCCGTGCCGCCATTTCAGGGCCGCGAATTCCAGCTGCTCAAGGGCGACGCGGAGCACCGCATCCTCCCGGGAATCAGCGCGTTCTTCACTCCCGGCCATTCGCCCGGGAGCATGTCCGTCGCCGTGGAAACCGCGGACGGACCGTACGTCATCGCGGGAGACGCGGTGATGACCTACGATAACCTGCGCGGCGATCCGGCCAAACGGCAGAAGTTTCTTCCGATCGGCCGCTATACCGACATCTTCCAGGTGTTCGACAGCCTCGAACGCATCCTGGACCGGGCCGGCGGCGTGATGGAACACGTCCTGCCCGGCCACGACGCCACCATCGTGGGGCAGAAATGGCCACGGTGACCGCCTATGCGGCCGACGCACTGGCGATCGCCGCCGCACACGAACTGATGGCGATCGCGCGCCGCGCGTTCGAAGTCGGTCTGCAGACCGGCACGGGCGGCAACATCAGCATCCGCGTGGGCACTCGCAGCGAGGTCGTGATCAAGCCCTCGGGCGTCGGCCTCGTGGAATGCAACGAGGACAACCTGCTCATCGTCGATCTCGCCGGCAATATCCTCAAGGGGACTTCGAAGCCGTCGAAGGACATGGACTTCCACCTCGGCATCTACCGCGTGCGCGACGACGTCGGCGGCATCGTCCACGTGCACTCGCCCTGGGCGACCGCATGGGCGTCCTCCGGGCGCGAGATGCCGCTGTCGACGGTACACGCGCGTGACAAGCTGAAGCGGGTGCCGGTGATTGCCACCCAACCCGGCGGTGGGGCGCAGCGCGCCGAGGAGATCGTCGCCGAGTTTCGCGATCCGGGGTTGCGCGCCGCGCTGCTGGCGCACCATGGCGCAGTGGGCGTGGGCCGAACGCTACTCGATGCGGAGCATGTAGCCGAATTGGTCGAGGAGACCGCACAGGTCACGGCGATGGCGCGACTGCTGGCCGCTGTGCCTGGTTGAGCGTCGCCGGAGAGGCTGTCGTGACCTCGCCCCCGCTGGTCGTCGGCATCGACATCGGCACCTCCGGCGCGCGCGCACTGGTGGTGGACAGCGCGGGTCGCGTGGTTGCCCAGGCGTTCGAGGCGCTGCCGGCACCGCAGGCGATCGGCCTCGGACGGGAGCAGGACGCCGAGTGTTGGTGGCGCGCGGCTGCGCGCGCGTCGCGCGAGGCTGTCGCCAGTTTGGCAGCGTCGGGGGCGGATCCCGCGAGGATCGCGGCAGTCTGTGTCGACGCGACCTCGGGCACGATCGTTCCCGTGGATGACCGGATTCGTCCTATCGGTCCGGGGCTGATGTACAACGACGGTCGTGCGGCGGCCGAGGCGGACCGGCTCGCGGCCGTCGCGCGGGCGGGCGCTCGCGGCGGCGCGATGTTCAACGCATCCTACGCAGCGGCGAAGATTCTCTGGCTGCGCGGGCACGTGCCGTCGGTGGCGTTCGAGGCCGCGCGCTTCCTCCATCAGGCGGACCTCGTCAATGCGCGTTTGCTCGGTGCGACGCGGGCAGCCGACGTAGCGACCGACGAAGCCAACGCCCTCAAGACGGGCTACGACCCTGTCGCGCGTCGCTGGTCGGCGGCGCTTCCAGCGGCAGGAATCGACCTGGGGCAGTTGCCGAGCGTCGTTCCCACCGGCACGACGCTCGGTCCCCTCGGCAGTGACGCGGCGCGCGAGACGGGATTACCTGCAGGCTGCAGCGTCGTAGCGGGGATGACGGACGGGACGGCCGCGGCAGTCGCATCAGGGGCGTCGAGGATCGGCGAAGGCAACACCACGCTGGGCACGACGCTCGTCTGGAAGGTGATCACCGACCAGGCGGTCGTCGATCCCGAGGGCCGCCTGTATTGCCATCGACATCCGGGCGGGGGATTCCTGCCCGGCGGCGCCGGCAACGCCGGCGGCGAGGGAATTGCCCGCCAAGTGCTGCCCGACGATCCGCATCCTGGCGAAGGACTCGATCGGCTGGCTCGCGAGTTCGCCGATGGCCCCCCGAGCGGATTGCTCGCGTATCCGCTACCGCGTCCCGGCGAGCGCTTCCCCTTCGTCGATCCGGCGTTCGCCGGGTTTGCCGACCCGCGGGCGCCGGATGCGGCGTCGCGCTATCGCGCGGCCCTCGAGGGACTCGCCTGCATTGAACGCTGGGGCTTCGAGGTCGCCGCCTCGCTCGGGGCGGCCGCCGACGGCCCCGTGTGGACCACCGGCATGGGTGCGCGCCATCCGAAGTGGATGCAGCTGCGTGCCGATTTTCTCGGGCGTCCCGTGTGCCGCGCTGCCCATCCCGAATCCGGATTCGGCAGCGCACTGGTTGCCGCGATGAACGCCTGGTATGCCGGGGATTGGGCCGCAACGGCGAAGCTCGTGACGGTCGACTTCCGCTGCGAGCCGCGCCGCACGCACCGCGCGCGCTGCGACCAACAGTACGGTGAATTCCGGGCGGCCTGCCGCGCGCGCCGCGGCGACGAGGCGACCCATGGCTGACCACTCCGCGATCAAGGAATGCGACATCCGCGGCCCGTTTCCCGAATCGGTGAGCGTGCCGCTGTTCGAGCTCGCCGGTCGCAACTTCGCTGCTCGCGTTGCGTCGCGTGCGTTTCCGCCGATGGGCGCCAACACGGTCGTCGTCGGTGGCGACGGCCGCGCTTCGACGCCAGTGTTGCGCGCCGCGCTCACCGAAGCGCTGCTGGGCTCGGGGGTCAGCGTATTCGATCTTCCCGGGGCGCTGCCGACGCCGATGCTCTACTGGGCGCGCGAAACCATCGCCGCGCAGTCGGTGGCCATCGTGACAGCGTCGCACAGCCCGCCAAGCTGGAACGGACTCAAGGTGATGAACGGGCCGCTTCCGCCGATGCCGGACGAAATTCGCGAGCTCGCGGCCGATCGTGCCGCGCCCGCGCGGGGCCAGGGCAAGCGGCATCGGGTCGATGGCGCCCTCGAATGCTATCTCGCGACGCGAATGGCGCCGTGGGCGGCCGGGGGCCTCGAGCGCCTGGCGATCGCGGTGGATCCGGGCGGCGGCTGTCAGTCCGGCGTCGCCTCCCGGGCGTTCGCCGAGCTTGGCGCGAGCGTCTACGCGGTGAACGATCGGCTCGACCCCGAGTTCCGCTCCCGCCATCCGGACTGCGCGAACCCCGCCCACCTCGAGGCGCTCGCCGGAGTGACCCGCAGTACCGGAGCTGCCATGGGGGTCGCTTTCGACGGTGACGGCGACCGGCTCGCGATCATCGACGATCGCGCCCGGCATGTGCCGCCGGAGAAGATTGCGATGCTGCTGGCCGACGGACCGCTGGCGCTCGGCCCCGGCGACGCCCTGGTGATGGACATCAAGGCGTCGATGCACCTCGAGCGGGCCGTGGAGCGCCGCGGCGCGCGCGCGATCCGCATGAAAAGCGGCCACGCGTACATGAAGCGTGCCGTCATCACCGAAGGCGCAGTGCTGGGCACCGAGGTGTCGGGGCACCACTTCTTCGGCGCCCTGCGCGGCATCGACGACCCGCTCCACGCGGCGCTGATGCTCGCAGCCTGGCTCGCCGGTGGTGATGCGCCGCTGTCCGAACGCGTCGATGCGCTACCGGTCTTCCACCTGTCCCCGGATCTGCGACTACGCATCCCCGCGGAGGACATCGACGCCCTGCTTGCGTCGCTGCCCGAGCGCTTTCCGGAGGCACGGGCAGAGCTTCTCGACGGAGTGCGGCTGGTGTGGCCGGAAGGCTGGCTGCTCGCGCGCCGGTCGATCACCGAAGCGGCCTGCACCCTGCGTTTCGAGGGCGACGACGCCGGCGCGCTCGCGTCGATCAAGGCGCGCTTCGTCGGCGCCTACCCGGCATTTCGCTCCGCTGTCGCGGGCGCCGGTCGAAGCTCGTAGGCGGCGCGCTTCTCAGTGCGCGGCGCTGCGGCGAAACTTCTCCGCGTCCCACTCGAGCAGTTCGCCGACTTCCTCGGTCGAAAGAAAGCGCAGGCGGATGCCCTCCGGGACGCGCAACAGGACCTCGGCCTGGCATCGAAGCATCTCCTCGGCCGCCGCGGGCGCCCCGACCGCGACGACCACGCCCGACCTTTCGACGAGAATGCAGGCCGGAGGCACTTCATAGCGATCCTGATACTCGGCGATCGCAGCGGGCACCCGCGCGGGCGAATCGACCACACAGGCGCCCGCGCCCAGGAACACGACATGGTCGGGATAGAGGGCGCCGCCGCGGGCGCGCAATACACACTCAGGGTCGGTTGCGAGCGCATCGATCACCGGGTCCACAGTGCGGCGGTACCCGGAGATCGCGGCCAGGTCCGCGCGCCCCGCCGGGTCGGCGGCTCGCACGGCGCGAGCGGGCGATTCGAGACGCCGTTCCACTTCACGCACGAGGGCTTCCGCGGCCGCACAGTCGTCGGCGCCGACCACGATGCCATGGTTGCCTAGCGCAAGCACGGAAACGCCATCTGCCGCTGCTTCGCGGACCGCACGGGTCAGCGGCAATCCGGGCCGGCGATAGTCGACCCAGGCCCATGGCAACCCAGCGAGCCGTTCGGCGACGCGCTCATGACCGTCGGCGCGGACCTCGTGAGCGAGCGCGTTGACCGAATGCAGGTGCAGCACGACTCGCTGCGGCAACAGCGCATGCAACGTCGTCTCGATCGACGGGCGCAGCCCCGTGTCGCCCAATACCCGGCCGGCGATCGGATCCGCCTCGTCGCGCTCGATACCCGCGCGAATGCCGGCGAGATCGACGGGAACGAATGTCGGCTCGGTCATCGCCGCACGCAGAAACTTGCCCGACGCCTTGACCCAAAGGACTCCGTCGGACTTCAGCGACGTGTTGCCGCCTGCCGCCTGCACCAGCAGAGGTTCGGCTCCGAGCCGCGCCGAGAGGGCGACGAAGGCCTCGAACGTGGGATTCCGGGGGCTCGCGGGCATCTTGTCGTTTTCCATACGCGGCCATGCGCCCCTTGTGGCGCGCTGTGGCAATGGTTCGCGCTCGGGCACGAAGTATGGCCGTTCTGATTTTTGCATATAAAATACGAAAATTGTATGGAAGAAGGGCGCCATGACCACCATCGCCGCAGCCGTGGAAGAGCAGATCGTCGATGACATCCTCCGTGGCCGAATCGCCCCGGGGGCCAAGCTCGACGAGCAGTCGCTGGCGGCCCGATTCCACGTGTCGCGTACGCCGGTCCGAGAAGCGTTGCGCCAGCTGCTGGCGACCGGGCTGGTCGAGAGCATTCCGAGGCGCGGCGCCGTCGTGGCGAGCTTCGGCGCGGAGCGCCTCTCGCAGCTCTACGAGGCGATCGGCGAGCTCGAGACGCTGTGCGCCCGCCTTGCCGCGCAGCGGATGACAGCCATCGAGCGCAAGGAGCTCGAGCTCGCGCTGAAGCCGCTGGAGCAGGCTGCCGCGAGCGGCGACCGCGACACTTATCTCCGGCGCAGCGACGCGCTCCATGACGTGATCCATCGCGGCTGCCATAACCCGTTCCTGATCGAGGTCGTGCGTGCCTATCGCACGCGCTCGCTGCCGTTCCGAAACCTGCAGCCGTACTCCCATACGCGCGTGAGAAGCTCTTTGGCGGAGCGGCGGCGCATCGTCGATGCCATCCTTGCCCACGATGCCGAGGCCTCGGCCCAGGCGATGCGAGAGCACGTCGCGACTTCGCTTCTGCGGGCGCTCGACACCTTTATGGCGAAGGAGAACCTCAGTCCGTCGCCGCCGCCGCGGCGATCGGCAAGGCGGCTCAGCGCCTGAGGGCGGCGGCGCGCGGGAAGTCGGCCCAAGCGCTCGCGGTCCGGCGCGAGCGGGTACAGAAAAGGAAAGGCCTGGCGAACCAGGCCTTTCGTTCTGCCGCTGCAGCGAGGATCAACCGACTTTGCGCAGCTTCGGCGCCTTGGGCGCGCCGACGGTGAGGTCGCGCACGAAGTTGGGCAGCGCGAACACGGCCCCATGCGTGGCGCCGTTGTAGTACTGCAGATGCGCGAGGCCCCGCGCCGCGATCCGCCGGTCGACCTCCGCCGGCGTGAGCTGCGTCGGATCGAGCGTATCCGAGCACACCGCCATCGACCACAGATTGCCGTACAGCGGGATGAACATCGTGTACGGCCGAACCACCTTGAAGAGCTTCGCGAGCCGTTCGTAGATCGCCTTGACCCGCGCGGGCTGGCCCCAGGGCGAACCCATGTGCAGCACCAGCGCGCCGCCGGGCGCGAGCGCCCGCTTGCAGTCGGCGAAGAAGGGCTCCTCGTAGAGCATCTCCGCGGGACCGACGGGATCGGGCAGGTCGAGCGCGACGAGGTCGAACTTCTCGCGGGTTTCCTCGAGATACTTCAGTCCGTCGCCGATCAGCACCTTGAGCCTGGGGTTCGCGAACACGCCGCGGTGCACGCCCTCGAAGTACTTCTTGGCGATTTCCACCACGCGACCGTCGAGCTCGACCATCACCACCTCGTCGATCGAGGGGTGCTTGAGCATCTCCTCCGCGAGGCCGCCGTCGCCGCCGCCGATGATCAGGGCCCGCTTCGGCGCC
>JALOSW010000161.1 GCA_025458245.1 Burkholderiales bacterium | reverse complement strand
GTGCCCGAGCCTTCCGCGCTCGCGCTTGCAGGCCTCGGCACGCTCGCGCTTCTGGGGATTCGCCGGCGTCGCGGGCAGCGATAGCCCGGAGGCCAAGCCCGAACGAGGGCGGCACCCGTACGGGGGCCGCCCTTCTTTTTCCTGGCGGCTCATGGCCGGGGGTGCGCTGGCCTGCGCGCCGAATCGACCGCGATCGCGTCCCGGTGCATCGGGGCGGGGCCCGCGAGAGCTATTCGCGATCCCGGCGAGCGACGTCGTACCGCGCCATGAACTTGCGGTCGATGTGGTCCTTCCACCTCCACACCCACGCGCCTTCGAGCACGAGCGGGCCACGCGTCGCCACGGCGTACGTGTCGCCCGTGGAGATGAGTGCGAGCGCCCCCCGCTGCGGCACGAATCGCGACAACGGTCGACCCTCGGCGGCCGCGCGCAGGTTCGCCGCCAGCGGCGGACCCTGCCGCACGGCATACACGCCCGACTTGGGCCGCGGATGGTTCTCCATACTCGCGACATCGCCCGCCGCGAACACGCCGGCATGCGAGAGGGTCTCGAGCGTTTCGCCCACGCGGATGAATCCGCGCGCGTCCACGGCGAGACCGGCCTCGCGCGGCCAGGCCGCGGGCGCCGCGCCGGTGGCAAGCACCACCGCATCGGCGGCGATGCGCGTGCCGTCCGCGGTCTCGACGCCGGATCGATCGATGCGCCGCGCGCCGGCGCCCGCGTACACCGTCACGCCCCGTTCGGCGAGAACGCGCGCGAAGATGCGACGCACCCGAGGCCGGTGGCCCGGGAGGACGGTCGGCGTGTCGGCGACGACGCTGAACGCGACAGGCCGCGCGTTTCTCGCGAGCCGGTGCTGAAGCGCGAGCAGGATCTCGATGCCCGCCGCGCCGCCGCCGATCACCGCCACTCCGGCAAGGCGCTCCTCGCGCGCGCGCGCCTCGAGCCGGTCGAGGCGCGCGAGGAAGTCCTCGACCGGCTTGACGGCGATCGCGTGCTCCGAGCCGGTGATGCCCGCACGCAGCGGCGTCGAGCCGATGTCGATGCTCGCGAGGTCGTACGCGACCTCCCGCCCGCTTTGCAGCCGGAGCCTCTTCGATCCCGGATCGAGCGCGACCACGGCATCGCACACGAAGGCCGCCTTCGCGAAGCGCGCGAGCGACTCGAGATCGATGTGCGCGTCGCCGAACGCATAGTGGCCCGCGACGAGGCCTGGGAGCATCCCGGAGTAGGGCGTGTACCGCGTCGGACTCACGAGCGTCACGCGCGCGCCGCGGACGGGGTCGAGCGCGAAGCGCCGCAGCACCTCGACGTGGCTGTGCCCGCCGCCGACGAGGACCAGCTCTTTCATGCGGCGCGTGCCTTCATCTCGCCGGGCCGACCAGACGGATGTCGCCGTAGAACGCGACCACGCGCTCGCCGGTGCCGTCGGCGTCGGTCATGATGGCGACGCCCGAGATCGGCGGCGGCTCCTCGTCGAAAGCCGCGCGATAGTCGTCGAGCACGTTGCGCGACTCGCTCACCCAGCGGCCGAGATCGGCGGCGCCGCTGCGCACCACGATCATGCGCACGCGGTCGGTATAGGCATTCCAGGCCGTCGTGCCGGCGGGTTCGCGCGTCGCCCACACGTAGCTGATCCCGGCGTGCGGCGGATACTCTCCGTACAGCGCCTTGATGACCCCGTACTTCACGCGATTCCAGACCGAGACGCGCGCCGGGTCGTACTTGAACGCCACGTAGATGCGCGCCGCGTAATCGTCGCCCTGCCTGGTGGCGAGGTCGGACTTCTCGACGAGGTTCGCGACCTTCCAGCGCCAAGCGAGGATGGGCTGCGCGCGCGGGTCGATCTCGACACGCCGCGTGAGGCCCGACGCGGACGCGTCGGCTTCCGCGCGCACCACCGTCACGCCGTCGTCGGCGACGAGCGAGTAGCCCGTTTCGCGGTCGATGCGGGCGAACCTGAGCGGTGCCCATCCATCCGGCACGCGCGCACCGGGCCGGGCTGCCGAGAACGCGCCCACGTCGAAGGCGCCGGACGCGCCCTGCAGCGGCGTCGCGCCCACGGCCGCCGTCGCGGCGAGCAGTGCCGCCATCACCCCTCTCATGCCAGCCCCGCCTCGTCGGCCAGCCCCGGAAACCTCTCGCGCACGCGCACGAGATCCTCGGGCCGGTCGACGTCCCACAGAAGCGGTAGTTCCGTGCAGACGAAATCCGCCTGGGCCATTCGGGTGCGCGTCGCCGCGAGCACGTCGGAGCCGCCCCACGCGACGCCAGCGAACACCGCCGGCGCCGCTCGCGCCAGCGCGATGAGCACGTAGCCGCCGTCCTCTGCGGGCGCGAGCGCTGCGTCGAGCCCGAGCGCGAGCGCCCGGCCCGCCTCGCGGAGATGCGTCGGCGTGAGCGCCGGACAGTCGGTGCCGATCAGGACCGCCGGCGCGCGCCGCTCGAATGCGCGCGACATGCGCTCGCCCAGATCGCCTTCGCCCTGCGGCTCCAGCGCGATGCCGAACTCGCGGGCGCAGTCGCCAAAGAACGGATGCGCCGTGTCGGGCGCGCACGCGAGCACGGTCGGCCCGATGTTCGCGGCGATCGCCGTCGCGAGCGAGCGGCGGATCAATGCACGATGCAGACGCGCGGACCCCTCGTCGCCGAGCGCCGGCGCGAGCCGGGTCTTGGTCCGACCGGGCTCGGGCGCTTTTGCGAACACGACGACCGGAATGCTCAAGTGCCCTCGTAGATCCTGGCGAGGCGCTCGGGCGACGCGCCGAAATAGAACGCGAGGCGCAGCCGCCACATGAGGAGCACGGTGCGCAGCACGCCCTTCGTCTCCCAGCGTCGGCCTGACGTCACGGTCTTCGCGGCAAGGCAGGCGGGCCGGGAGAGCCGCTTGAGCCGGGCCGACAACGCCACGTCCTCCATAAGGGCGACGTGCGGGAAGCCGCCGACGCTCGCGAACGCCGCGCTGCGCACGAACATCGCCTGGTCGCCGGTCGCGATGCCGGTCGCCCGCGAGCGGACGTTCATGAACCACGCGACCATGGGCAGCAGCGGATGCGCGCCCTCGATCGCGACGTCGAAGCGCCCCCACGCACGGCCCGACTGCGCCATCGCGCCGGTGACGAGCCGGTCCGCCGACTCGGGGAGCCGGGTGTCGGCGTGGAGAAAGAGCAGCACGTCGCCGCGAGCCTTCGCCGCGCCCGCATTCATCTGGTGCGCACGGCCACGCGTCGCCGAGAAGACGCGATCGGCGAGGGGCGCGGCGAGCGCCGCCGTCGCGTCCGACGAGCCGCCGTCGACGACGATGACCTCGTGCCCGCACGCACGCAGCGGCGCGAGCAAAGCGAGCGTCGCCTCGATGCGCGCGGCTTCGTTCAGGGCGGGGACGACGATGGAAAGCCTCATGCGAACGGCTTCAACGCGGAGGAACTCGGCGAGAGCTCTTCGCGAAACCGACGCGCCCTGTCGATCGCGCCGAACTCAGGCTGCGACGCGACGCAACCCGGGCGACGCGATGTCCGGCCCGAAGACGCCTGCCGATCAGGGACCAACCGACGCTGCGGCCCCCTGCGTCCTCCGCGTGCTCTGTGTCGGGAGCAAGTCATTACCGTGCAGCGTTCAGCGCCCAATCATATTCGAGGAAAGCGAGCGGCACCTTCTGGCTGCGCACCGCCTGCCTGCCCTCGGGCGTCGCCGCGAGCGCATCGGCGTACCGCGCGAGGAACTGCTCGCGCGACAGGATCGGCGCCGCGTCGCGGCCGATGCCGCGCAAGCCCGACTGCCAGTCTTCCTTGAACCAGTCGAAGATCTTCGACACCTCCAGCATGTTCTTCGCCGGATCGTAGCGGTTGCGCGTGCGGTCGGAGAGGAACCTGACCGTTTGCGCTTCGAGCTGCGCGTCGAGGCGCTCGGCGACGTAGGCCTCCTCGCGCAGCATCGGGCAGCCGACGGACGCGCAGTTCACGGCGAAATGCACGCGCGGCTCGTCGTAGACGCCTCTTGCGCGCAGAAGCTCGTGCTCGACGCGGTCGAGGCTCGACTCGCTGCCGAGGAGCACGAAGAACCGGTCCTTGAACGGGTTGCCGATGACCCTGCCGAAGTCGCGGATCGACTTGAGATCGGGATAGCGCGCGAGCACTTTCTCGACCGTGAAGGCGTTGTACGCGTTGATCAGGAAAGCCATCTGCTGCGGCTTCGTCCAGGCCGCGAACTCGGCCGGCGTCACCCTCGACAGCGCGTCGAGGTAGGCTTTGAGCGCAGCGCGATCCTGCGCCAGTCCGGCGTAGCGAACCTGCGAAGCCTTGCCGCCATCGACAACGACCACGTGCTTGGCGACGAGCGCGTTCCAGGCGGCGTGCGAATGATCGAACTGCGCGTATGCGCCGCGCAGGGGCAGGAGGGCGAACGCGATCGCGAGCAGGAAGCGCATGGCGGAAATCCGCAAAGCCGTATCTGCGACCACCTACGAGGCACGGGCCCCGGCGGATTCGTGCCGCTCCGGCGCAAGCGCGCGCCGCTTGTCGCCGAGCAGCCCGGGCAGCGCGCCGAGCACCGCCCCGAAGCGTGCGCCGCCCCGCATCCAGGCCTGGAACGCGCCGAGGAACCCGAGCTGACCCGCGGTGACCTGCGAGCGTTTCCAGACGCCCGCGGCGTATTTGTTCGCCTCGACGAGCGTCGGGTAGATGTGGATGGTCCCGAGCACCTTCTCGAGTCCGATGCCGTGCCGCATCGCGGCGATGTACTCCACGATGAGGTCGCCCGCGTGGTCGCCGACGATGGTCGCGCCGAGGATGCGGTCGGTGCCCGGCGCGGTGAGCACTTTCACCATGCCGTGTGCCTCGCCGTCGGCGATGGCGCGATCGAGATCGTCGATGCCGTAGACCGACACCTCGTAGGCAACGCCCTTCTCCTTCGCCTCGGTCTCGTTCAGGCCGACGCGCGCGACCTCGGGTTCGGTGAACGTCGCCCACGGGATCACCGAGAAGTCGGCCTTGAACACCTTGAACCGGCCGAACAGCGCGTTCACGGCCGCGTACCACGCGGTGTGCGCGGCGGTGTGCGTGAACTGGTAGGGGCCGGCTACGTCGCCGCATGCGTAGATGTTCGGGTAGAGCGTCTGCATGTTCTCGTTCACCTCCACGGTGCGCTGCTTGGTCACCGGGATCCCGAGCGCCTCGAGCCCGTAACCCGCCGTGTTGGCGACGCGACCGACGGCGACCAGCACCGCGTCGAACGGAATGCAGACGTCCTCGCCGCCCGCCTCGGCGATCAGCGTCTTCTCGCCGTTCTCCACCACGAACTGCTTCGCCTTCGTCCCGACGCGCACGTCGACGCCCTCGGCACGGAAGCGCCGCGCGACCATCTCGGAGACCTCGGGGTCTTCGCGGATCATCAGCCGCGGGAGCATCTCGACCTGCGTCACCTTGGCGCCGAGCCGCGCGAACGCCTGGGCGAGTTCGCAGCCGATCGGGCCGCCGCCGAGCACCACGAGCCGCTCGGGGAGGACGCGCAGGTTCCACAGGGTGTCGGAGGTCAGGTACCCCGTGGCCTCGATTCCCGGGATCGGCGGCACGAACGGACGCGCGCCCGCGGCGATCACGATCGACTTGGTGGTGAGCGTTTCGACGCGGCCGTCGTTCGTCTTCACCTCGACGGTCCATGGGGACGTGATCTTCGCCTCGCCCTCCACCACGTCGACGCCGAGCCCGGTGTAGCGCTCG
>JALOSW010000040.1 GCA_025458245.1 Burkholderiales bacterium | reverse complement strand
ACCTTGAAAGGAGTTTAGCTATGGCGACCAAGAAGAAGGCTGCCAAGAAAGCTGCGAAGAAGCCGGCCAAGAAGGCTGCCAAGAAGAAGAAGTAGCGCTAACGCGCAACCGGCTACAAGAAGAAGAATGGTGCTTTCCGCGTGCGGATGCCCGGTCCTGCAGTAACGACAAGTCCGGACGGACGCAACGAGCTTTACCGCGGAAAGCCATCACGAGAGATGCTTCGACCGAAAGCCTGGGTGCTCACGCACCGATGCCGCGGCAGATTGCAGCCTCGGCTTGCGATCGGGACGCGACGGAAGCACTGACTGGAGATCCCGCAAGGGATCGGACGGTCGGACGACGCGAGGCTTCGAAGCTCCCCGAAGGATCTGCGGCCAGCCTTTGTGCAGGCAAAGGCTGGACCGCAGACATTCGGAGGTGGTGTGTTTGTCCCCCGGCAGAGCTGCCGCAAGACCCCCGTATTTTATCCGGCGGGCGGGCAGGGACGCCGGGCGGGATTTCCCAAAATTTTTTTATTGTGCGCTGCGGCAAGAATCGCTCTGCGGCGGCGCAGCATGTTCGCCTTGACAGAAGCTAACTGCTTCAATATAATGGCGAATCTTCAACATTCACGTTCGGCTGTAACTAGCTGATCCAACGTCGATCACCCGGCCCGAAGCGGCGGCCGGCCTCGGCGGTGTGCTCGAACCCCATCCGCTCCGGCCCTTTGCCGGGCCGCGGACGGCAGGTTGCCAAAACGATAAGACCGGGGAGAAAGGCGCTTCCGCGCGTTGCTTGCGCGGAGGCATGGACGGTCGCAGGCGCTCGTTCCGCGCGGCGGCCATAAGAGCAACGCAATGGAGGTGACGATGAATCTCGCCGACCTCATCAAGGCGACTCGAACGGGCTACGACCGGTTGAACGCGGCCCTGCACCACAGTCTCGCGGTCGTAGGCATCGCCGCGATCGCATTCGTGGCCGTCGACGGCATCGACCTGCTCGTCGCGGCACGGGCGGCGGACCCGGCCCCTGCGGCCGTGTCCCGCGATGTGGACGCGACCGCAGCGGCCATGGCCGACGCGGCGAACCTCGATCCGAAGCATCGCGTCGCGGCGGAGTATCTCGCGCGAAAGTACAAGGTGGCGCTGGTCGCGGCGGAGCGTTTCGTTGGCGCCGCGTTTGGCGCCGGGCAGCGCATCGGGGTCGATCCGCTGCTGATCCTGGCGGTGATGGCCATCGAGTCTCGCTTCAACCCGGTTGCGGAGAGCGACATGGGCGCGAAGGGGCTGATGCAGGTCATCCCCAAGTTCCACCCCGAAAAGCTCGCCGAGTTCGGTGGCGAGGCAGCGGTGCTCGAGCCGCACGCGAACATCGTGGTGGGAACGCAGATCCTGCGCGAGTACATCAAGAGAGCTGGCAGCGTCGAGAGCGGGCTCCAGCTGTACGCGGGCGCGGCCGACGACCCCGCCGCGAGCTACGCGCAGAAGGTGATCGCGGAGAGGCAGCGACTGGAGCAGGCGCTCGCGAAGCCGCCTGTGCGGCTCGCGTCGAACGCGCCCCTCTGAGGTCCGGCCGAGCGCCGGCGGCGCGGCCTATCCTCCGCCGGCGCGCAAAAAGGTGCGGAGGCGCTCGACGCCTTCCTCGATATCCGACATCGCTCGGGTGTACGCGAACCTCACGTAGCGCTCCGGGTGATTCGACCCGAAGTCGAGGCCCGGGGTGAACGCAACCCCGGCGTTCTCGAGCGCGGCGAGCGCGAACCCATGGCTGTCGCCGGAGAATCGCGTGCAGCCCGCATATACGTAAAACGCCCCGTCTGGGGTGAGCGGAACGTCGAAGCCCAGTTCCCGCAGCGCCGGCACGAGAAAGTCCCGGCGGCGCCGAAACTCGTCCCGGCGCGCGTCGAGCACCGCGACCGTGTCCGGACGGAACGCTGCCAGCGCGGCATGCTGTGCCGGCGCCGACACGCAGATGAACGCATTCTGCGCAAGGCGCTCCATTTCGCGAACATAGCGTTCGGGCGCGACCAGCCAGCCGAGCCGCCAGCCGGTCATGTTGAAGTACTTGGAGAAGCTGTTCACGACGAAAATCTCGTCGGACAGAGAGAGCGCGGTCTCTTCCTTCGCTCCGTACGTCAGCCCGTTGTAGATCTCGTCGACCATCACCCAGCCGCCGCGCGCGCGCGTCCAATCGATCATCTCGGCCAGCTCGGCACGGGGCACGGTCGTGCCTGTCGGGTTCGACGGCGAGGCGAGCAGCACGCCGCGCGAGCGCGACGTCCAATGGCGCTCTAGATCGGCGAGCGAGAGCTGGTAGCGCTGCGACGCCCCGACCGGCACGGTGCGAGCGACGCCTCCGAACAGGCGCACGAAGTGCCGATTGCACGGGTAGCAGGGGTCCGGCATCAGAACTTCATCGCCCGGATCGACGAGCGCGCCCATCGCAATCACGAATGCGCCGGAGGCACCAGCGGTGACCATGACGCGGCCGGGATCGACATCCACCCCGTAGCGGTCCTGGTAGAAACGCGAGATGGCCCGGCGCAGGGGAGAGATCCCGAGCGCCGCCGTGTAGCCCATGGACTCCGATCGGATCGCCGCAACCGCGGCCTCGATGACCTGCGGCGGGGCTGCGAAATCCGGCTGGCCGATCTCGAGGTGGATGACCCGGCGTCCGGTCGCTTCCAGTTCCGCCGCGCGCCGGCCGATCTCCATCACGTGGAACGGCTCGATTTCGTCCATCCGGCCGGCTAGGCGGACGGCCTCGGTGCGTTGGCCAGTGGGCGCGTCGGCTCGATTCACGATCGGTGTCACAGGGAAAAGCGCACATTGTAGCGATGCGCCGCGGCGCGACTGAGTAATTCAGCGCACCTCCGCCGACCGGCGGATGCTGGCGTGCTGCCGGCTGGCATAGACTGCCGCCGTCGGGGGTAACCAATACAAGAGGTGCGAATGCACCAGGACGCGCTCCAGCGCGAGGACGTGATCTGGGCGCTGGCGGCGATCTGTCAGCTCCATCGGATTCCGTTCGACGGCAACCTGGTGCTGCGCTCGTTCCCGCCGCCCTACACCCTCGAGACGCTGCTGCATGCCGCGGCGGCACTCGGTTTCCGCGCAGGAGCGCGCGCCGGGTCGGCGGCGGACCTCGCGGATGCCGCGCTTCCCGCGCTCGCTCTGATCCAACCGCCCCACGAGCACGAGGAGACTTCCCCGGAGGCCGCCCGCGATACGGCCGCGCAGCCGGATACGACGGAAGCACCCTGTGTGCGACTGGCGATGGTCGTCCGCGCGGACGGCGGATCCGTCGTATTCGTCGATTCGACGAGTCCCGATCCGCAATCGCTCGGCGTGGAGGACTTCGAGTCGCGCTTCGCCGGACGGCTCGTCAGCTTCTCGCGCGCGGAGCCGCCGGTCTCGGACACCGACGCCAAGGCGGAGGCCGCGAGGCCGTTCGGGTTCTCCTGGTTCGTGCCCGAACTCCTGAAGCACCGGAAGATCTGGCGCGACGTGCTGGCCGCCTCGCTCGCAATCCAGCTGCTCGCGCTGGCCACGCCGCTCTTCACGCAGGTCGTCATCGACAAGGTGGTCGTGCACCAGACCGTGAACACGCTCGTGGTCATCGGCGTGGCCCTCGTCCTGGTGATGCTGTTCAGCGCGGGCATGAGCTGGGTGCGGCAGTACCTCGTGCTCCACACCGGCAACCGGGTCGACGCGGTGCTCGGTACGCGCGTGTTCGAGCACCTCTTCTCGCTCCCGCCGCGCTACTTCGAGCACCGGCCGACCGGCACCGTCGTGGCCCGCATGCATGGGGTCGAAACGATCCGCGAATTCGTGAGCGGCGCGGGGGTGAGCCTCGTACTGGACCTGCCGTTCCTCGTGGTCTTTCTGACGATCATGTTCTGGTACAGCTGGGCGCTCACGCTGGTGACGCTTGCCATCCTGGCGGCGATCGTCGCGATCAGTCTTGCCGTCGTGCCCGGGATCCGCGCGCGGCTGAACCACCAGTTCCTGCTCGGGGCGCGCAACCAGGCGTTCCTCACCGAATACGTCTCGGGGATCGAGACGGTGAAATCGCTGCAGATGGAACCGCAGCTGAAAGGCCGCTACGGCGACTACCTCGCCAGCTATCTGACGGCCGGCTTCGGCACTCGCCAGCTCTCGAACACTTACAACGTCGTCGCGAACTCCCTGGAGCAGCTGATGACGCTGCTCATTCTGGTGATCGGCGCCTGGATGGTGATGGGCCACGACGGCTTCACCATCGGCATGCTCGTGGCGTTCCAGATGTTCGCGGCCCGGCTCGCCCAGCCGATGCTCCGGCTCGTCGGCCTGTGGCAGGAATTCCAGCAGGCGGCCATCGCGGTGAAGCGACTCGGCGACGTGATGAACGCGCCGGCCGAGCCCTACACCGTGCTGCCGGCGCGGTCGGCCACCGATCTCGTCGACATCGAGTTTTCCGATCTCTCGTTCAGGTATGGCGAGAACCTGCCGTACCTCTACCAGCGTCTCGGCCTGCGCATTCGCCCGGGCGCGACGGTCGCTTTGATGGGGCCCTCCGGAAGCGGCAAGAGCACGCTGGCCAAGCTGCTCCAGGGGTTCTACCTGCCCACCGACGGGCAGATCCGCCTGAACGGGCGCGACACGCGCAACCTCGCCGCGAACGAGCTGCGCGCCTACTTCGGCGTCGTGCCGCAGGAGACGGTGCTCTTCTCCGGCACGATCTATGAAAACCTGATCCTCGCGAATCCGCACGCCTCGTTTCAGCAGGTGGTGCAGGCCTGTCGCATGGCCGAGATTCACGATGTGATCGAACGCCTGCCCAATGGTTATCAGAGCACGATCGGCGAGCACGGCATCGGCCTGTCGGGCGGGCAGCGGCAGCGTCTCGCCATTGCGCGTGCGCTGCTCAAGCGGCCGCGCATCCTGATCTTCGACGAAGCGACGTCGAGCCTGGACGGGGAAACCGCCGAGCAGTTCGCGCGCACGGTGAACCAGCTGCGCGGGCGGGTGACGATGCTCTTCATCGCGCATCAACTGCCGCGGTCGCTGCAGGTCGACGAAATCGTGCGCCTCGGCCCGAGCGGCGCGCAATCGGCGCCGCGGGCCGTCCGGCAGGGCGGGCAATGAACCTATGAACGCCGTCGAGCGGATTCGCGGGCTGCGCGCCGACCGGCTCGATTTCGCACCGGGCATCCTCAAGCTCCAGGATGCGCCGCCGTCGCCGCTGCCGCGGCTCGTGCTCTGGATCCTGCTCGCGCTCGTCGCGATCACCGTGATCTGGGCCGCGGTCGGCCGGCTCGATATCATCGCAGTGGCACAGGGACGGATCGTGCCGCAGAGCTATCTGCAGATCGTCCAGCCGGCCGAGCAGGGGATCGTCAAAGAGCTGCTCGTCCGCGAGGGCGACGAAGTGAGGGCCGGACAGGTGCTCGTGCGCATGGACGCGCGCCTCTCCGAGGCCGACATCCGAACGCTGCGCAACGAGCTCGCGCTCCGCCGCCTCACGCTGCGCCGGATCGACGCGGAGCTCGCCGGGAAGCCGCTCTCGGCGCGCAAGGACGACCCGCCCGAGCTTTTCGCTCAGGTGGACGCGCAGTATCGCGCGCGGCGTCAAGCCTACCTCGACGCGCTCGCCACCGAGCAGTCGGTGCTCGTGAAGGCCGAGCAGGATCTGAAGGGCGCGCTCGAAGTGCAACAGAAGCTCGCGAAGATGCTCCCGCTCTACCGGGAGCAGGAAGAAGCGTTCGACAAGCTGTCGAAGGACGGCTATGCGGGCCGGCTCATGGTGCTCGAGAAGAGCCGCGACCGGATCGAGAAGGAACAGGATCTGAAGGCGCAGGAGTTCGCCATCGCGTCGCTGCGGGCCACGATCGAGCAGGCGCAGAAGCGCATCGCGCAGACATCCTCGAATTACCGGCGCGAGCTGCAGAACGAGCGCGTCGAGGTCGAGGCGCAGCTCGCGCGCCTGGAACAGGATGCTGACAAGCAATCGACGCGTCGTGATCTTCTCGAGCTGCGGGCGCCCCAGGACGGCGTCGTCAAGGACCTCGCGACGCATACCGTCGGGAGCGTGCTGTCGCCGGGCACCGTCGTGATGACCCTCGTGCCCGTGAACGACCCGATGCAGGCCGAGGTGTGGGTGACGCACGACGACGCAGGCTTCGTCGCGCCGAAGCAGCCGGTGAAGCTGAAGCTCGCGACCTACCCGTTCCAGAAGTACGGCATGGTCGATGGCGAAGTGAAGCGCGTGAGCCCCGATGCAAGCGAGGCCGGCGAGAGCCGGTCGGGCAAGGGCGGCGAGAGCGGCGCGGGTTCGGGCTACCGGACGCTCGTTTCGGTGCGAGCGCCCTACCTCGAAGCCGAAGGAAAACGCTACCCGCTCTCGCCGGGGATGGCCGTCACCGCCGAGATCAACCTCGGCACGCGCACGGTCCTAGAGTACGTCCTCTCGCCGGTGCAGCGCACGCTGCACGAAGCCGGCCGCGAGCGCTGAGCCCGCGCCGCGCACCGCCGGCTCGGCGAGCCGCGCGGCGCGCGCCGACCTTCGCGAACCGCTAGAACACCCCGGATGTCACGCGCCGGACTCCGGCGCCTTCCATCTGCAGCCAAGCTGCGGCGAGCGAGCCCGCGTTGTCGATCGCGCGGCAGCCGTCTTCGATGACCACGGCTTCGAACCCCGCTGCGCGCGCGTCGACGGCAGACCAGGCGATGCAGAAATCGGTCGCCAGACCGAGCAGGAACACGCGATGCACGCCGCGCTCGCGCAGGTATCCCGCGAGTCCCGTGCGCGTGCGGCGGTCGGCTTCGACGAACGCCGAATAGCTGTCGGTGTGCGCGTGGTAGCCCTTGCGTACGACGAGTTGCGCGTGCGGCACGTCGAGATCGCGATGCAGCGCCGCCCCGGCACTTTGCTGCACGCAGTGCTCGGGCCAGAGCACCTGATCGCCGTAATCGAGGGTCACCGTCTCGAAGGGCTTGCGTCCGGCGTGGGCCGCCGCGAACGAGACGTGGCCCGGCGGATGCCAATCCTGCGTCAGCACGACGTTCGCGAACCTGCGCGCGACGCGATTTGCGACCGGCACGACGGCGTCGCCGTCCGCGACCGCCAGCGCGCCGCCCGGCATGAAGTCGTATTGCAGATCGACGATCAGAAGCGCATCGGAAGCGGTGGGAGACGTCATCTCGGTGCCGGCGGCGCGGGTCGCGTCAGGGTGCGCGACCGGGAGAGTTTGAGTTCATTATAGGCAGCGCTGGACCGTCGCGATCCCGGCGCGGCGGCGTAAGCCTTTGCTCTATACTTGCACGATGCGAGAACCCATTTCACATCACGGAATCTGCCATGGATGAAGCCCTGCGCAAAGCGGCGCTCGACTATCACCGTCTGCCGCGTCCCGGAAAGATCGCCATTGCCGCAACCAAGGGGCTCGTCAACCAGCGCGATCTGGCACTCGCGTACTCGCCGGGCGTCGCGGCTGCGTGCGAGGAGATCGTGCGCGATCCGGCCGAGGCACGAAGCCTCACCTCGCGCGCCAACCTGATCGGCGTCGTGACCAACGGGACGGCCGTGCTCGGCCTCGGCGCGATCGGCCCGCTCGCCGCCAAGCCCGTGATGGAAGGCAAGGGCGTGCTGTTCAAGAAATTCGCGGGCATCGACTGCTTCGACATCGAGATCGACGAGCGTGACCCCGATCGACTCGTCGAAATCATCGCGGCGCTCGAGCCCACCTTCGGAGGCATCAACCTCGAGGACATCAAGGCGCCCGAATGCTTCTATGTCGAGAAGAAACTGCGCGAGCGGCTCCGGATCCCGGTTTTCCACGACGACCAGCACGGCACCGCGATCATCGTCGGCGCCGCCATCCTCAACGGGCTGCGCGTCGTGGGCAAGGACCTGCGGAGCGTGAAGCTCGTCGCTTCGGGAGCGGGCGCAGCCGCGCTCTCCTGCCTCGATCTCCTCGTGTCGATGGGCCTGCCGATGGAGAACGTCTGGGTGACCGACATCGCCGGTGTCGTGTACGAGGGCCGAACGGAGGAGATGGACGCGAACAAGGCGCGTTACGCGCGAAAGACCGACGCGCGCAAGCTCGCCGACGTGATCGGCGGCGCCGACGTGTTCCTCGGGCTCTCCGCGGGGGGCGTGCTCAAGCCCGAAATGGTCAAGGGCATGGCGGCGAAGCCGCTCGTTCTCGCACTCGCGAATCCGGTGCCGGAGATCATGCCCGATGTCGCCAAGGCGGCGCGGCCGGACGCGATCATCGCGACCGGACGCTCCGACTACCCGAATCAGGTTAACAACGTCCTTTGCTTCCCCTTCATATTCCGCGGCGCGCTCGACATCGGCGCGACCACGATCAACGAGCCGATGAAGCTCGCTGCCGTGCGCGCGATCGCCGACCTGGCGCAGGCGGAACAATCGGAAGTGGTGACCGCCGCATACGGGCAGCCGAACCTGAAGTTCGGGCCGGAGTACCTGATCCCGAAGCCGTTCGATCCGCGCCTCATCTCGACCATCGCGCCGGCGGTGGCACAGGCGGCGATGGAGTCGGGCGTGGCGACGCGGCCGATCGCCGACCTCGACGCGTATCGCGACTCGCTGTCGCAGTTCGTCTACACGTCCGGCCTCATCATGAAGCCGATCTTCAGCGCGGCGAAAGCCGCCCCGCCCATGCGCATCGTCTACGCGGAAGGGGAGGACGAGCGGGTTCTGCGCGCGGTCCAGGTCGTGGTCGACGAAGGGCTCGCGAGGCCCATTCTCATCGGCCGGCCCGAGGTCATCGAGCGACGCATCGAGCGGTACGGGCTCCGCATCAAGGCAGGCGAGGACTTCGAGCTCGTCAACCAGCAGTCCGACCCGCGCTACCGCCAGTATCACGAAGCATACTTCCGCCTGGCGCAGCGCCGCGGCGTGTCGCCCCAGTACGCGAAAATCGAGATGCGCCGGCGCGCGACGCTGATCGGCTCGATGATGATCCACTTCGGCGACGCCGACGGCCTGATCTGCGGTACGTTCGGCACTCACAGCCTGCACCTGCACTACGTCGATCAGGTGATCGGGCGCATGCCCGGGGTGCGCAACTACTACGCGCTCAACGTTCTGATGCTGCCGAAGCGGACCGTCTTCATCGGCGACACGTACGTCCACTACGATCCGACCGCTGACCAGATCGCCGAGATGGCGGCACTCGCCGCCGACAAGATCCGCCAGTTCGGCATCACGCCGAAAGCGGCGCTGGTGTCGCACTCGTCGTTCGGGTCGAGCGAGTACCCGACGGCGGTCAAGATGCGGGCCGCCCTCGCGCTGATCGAGCAGCACGCGCCCGATCTCGAGGTCGAAGGCGAGATGCACGGCGACGCCGCCATCTCGGAGGAGGTCCGCATCCCCATATTCCCGAACTCGCGCCTGCGAGGCGAGGCGAACCTGCTGCTGATGCCGACCGTCGATGCGGCCAACATCGCGTTCAACCTGCTCAAGACGGCGGCCGGAGACGGCGTGACCATCGGTCCGATCCTGCTCGGCGCGGCGAAGCCCGTGCACATCCTCACCCCCTCGGCGACGGTGCGCAGGCTCGTCAACATGACCGCGCTCGCGGTCATGGACGCGAGTGCCGCGCGTCGCGCCGCGTCGCCGGCGCGCTGAGCATGTCCGGCGCGGCATAATCGCCGCAGGGCGGGCGCGCACCGGGTGTGCGCCCGACATGCGACGGGCGCGGCGGCAGAGCACATGCGAGGGCAGCGGGCGGGTCTCATCCTCACGGGCGGCGGGGCGCGGGCGGCGTATCAGGTCGGTGTGCTCAAGGCCATCCGGGAGCTCCTCGGCAACCCGAAGCGCAATCCGTTCCCGATCCTCTGCGGCACTTCGGCGGGCGCCATCAACGCGGCGGCGCTCGCAAGCCGCGCCGACGACTTCTCCGCCGCAGTCGACAACCTGCTCGGGGTCTGGGAAACCTTTCGGGCCGACCGCGTATACCGGACCGACGTGCCGGCGATCCTCGGCCGGGGCGCCCGCTGGCTCGGGGCGCTGACGCTTCTGTACCGCAGCAATCCCGAGTCGCTGCTCGACAGCAGTCCGCTGCGCGAACTCGTCGCACGGACGCTCGAGCTCGAGCGCATTCAGGACAACATCGACGCGGGGGCGCTCTACGCCGTCTCGATCACGGCGTCGGGCTATGCATCCGGCCAGAGCGTTTCGTTCTACCAGGGCGGCCCCGAAGTGGTGGCGTGGGAGCGCAGCCAGCGTGTGGGTGCCGCGACGCCGATCACGCTCGACATCCTGATGGCCTCGGCCGCGATTCCGTTCATCTTTCCCGCGGTCAAGGTGCACCGCGAGTTCTTCGGTGACGGATCGATGCGCCAGATCGCGCCGATCAGCCCGGCGCTCCACCTCGGCGCAGACCGCGTACTGGTGGTTGGCACCGGGCGGCGTCCGGGCGAGCCGCCGCGCGTGCGCTCGAACGTCTACCCCTCGCTCGCGCAGATCGCCGGCCATGCGTTGAACTCGATCTTCCTCGACAGCCTCGCCGTGGACGTGGAGCGCCTGCAGCGGATCAACCGGACGATCAGCCTCATCCCCGAGGACCGGCGGCGCGGTGCTGGACTGCCCCTGCGGCACGTCGAAGTGCTCGTGATGAATCCGAGCGAGCCGATCGAGCGGGTCGCGGCGCGCCACGTCCGCGAGCTCCCCTGGACCGTCCGTTTCCTGCTGCGCGCGATCGGCGCGATGAACCGCAACGGCTCCAACCTCGCGAGCTATCTCCTGTTCGAGGCGTCGTTCTGCCGGGCGCTGATCGAGCTCGGCTACGGCGACACGATGGCGCGGCGCGCGGACGTGCTGGCCTTTCTGCACCCCGAACACTAAACTTCCCGCACACCTTCAGCAGCGGATGGAGCCATGACGGACCCGAGCGCGAACGACCCTTTCGAGATGATGCGCAGGATGTGGGCGCCGATGGGCGTGCCGGGTCCCGGCATGATGCTGCCGACCCTGAACGTCCAGGAAATCGAGAAGCGCATCGCCGACCTGCGCAGCGTCGAGAACTGGTTGACGCTGAACCTCAACGTGCTGCGCATGACGATCCAGGGCCTCGAGATGCAGAGAGCGACGCTCGCAGCGATGGCGGCGATGCAGCCCGGCGCCGGCAAGGACGGCGAAGTCAATCCGATGCAAGGCGCGGCCGAGGCGTGGTGGAGTCTCTTCCAGCAGGCGGCGGCGCCCGCGGCGAACGCCGGGAAGCAGTCGAAGTAGCCGGCCGAGCCAGGCCCGAGGCGCGCCCGAGGGTGCGTTGGTGTCCGGGAATCCGGTCATGAGCGAGCGCGTCGCCGTCGTCACCGGCGCGAACCGCGGCATCGGTTTCGAGATCGTCCGCCAGCTCGCCGCGGCCGGCTTTCGCGTGGTGCTCGGGAGCCGCGATGCAGCGAAGGGGCGCGGCGCCCGTGCGCACCTGGGCGGACTCGCCGAGCGCGTCGTGGTGCGCCGGCTCGACGTCACGAGCGAAGCAGAGGCCGCGGCGCTCGCCGCATCGGTCGAGCGCCTCTTCGGGCGATGCGACGTGCTCGTCAACAACGCCGGCGTGCTCCTCGATCCGAAAGGCTCGCGAACGCTCGACCTCGAACCCGAGGTGTTCCGGCGCACGCTGGATGCGAATGTCCTGGGGCCGATCGTCGTCACGAAGGCACTGGTCCCCCTGATGCGTCGGCACCGGTACGGGCGGATCGTCAACATGTCGTCGGGGCTCGGCCAACTTGCCGACATGGGCGTGGGAACGCCCGCCTACCGGATCTCCAAGACCGCGCTCAACGCCTTCACGCGCGTGCTTGCCGCCGACCTCGCCGAAACCAATATCAAAGTGAACTCGATGTGCCCCGGCTGGGTGCGCACCGACATGGGCGGGCCGAATGCGACCACCGGCGTCGCGGAGGCGGCCGACACGGCCGTGTGGCTCGCGACGCTGCCCGACGACGGACCGAGCGGCGGGTTTTTCCGCGAGCGGCAGCCCATCGACTGGTGAGCGCGCGGGGCGCGTGGTCCACGCCCCGCGGACCGGGGCTCGACCGGGAGCCGTTTCTTTGCCATTCTTGCGTCCCTTGCGAACCCCGCGCTGAGAGAAGAGAGCAGATCGATGCCTAAAGCCATCCGCATCCACGAGTACGGCGGCCCCGAGCAGATGAGATGGGAAGACGTCGAGGTCGGCGACCCGGGGCCCGGTCAGGCGCGCGTGCGCCACCTTGCGGCCGGCCTGAACTTCATCGACGTGTACCAGCGGAGCGGCCTCTACAAGTTGCCGATGCCGCTGACGCTCGGCATGGAGGGGGCGGGCGTCGTCGAGGCCGTGGGTCCCGGGGTGACGCTGGTGCAACCCGGCGACCGGGTCGCCTATTCGTCGCAGCCGCCCGGCTCCTACTCGGAGATGCGGCTCTCTCCCGCGGATCGGCTGGTCAAGCTGCCCGACGGGATCTCCTTCGAAGCCGGCGCCGCGATGATGCTGAAGGGCATGACGGTGCAGTACCTGATCAAGCGCACCTTCAAGGTCGAGCCCGGCATGACCGTGCTCTTTCACGCCGCGGCCGGCGGTGTCGGGCTGATCGCGTGCCAGTGGCTCAACGCGCTCGGCGTCACCGTGATCGGCACCGTCGGATCGGACGCCAAGGCCGAACTCGCGCGCCGGCACGGCTGCCACCACACCATCGTCTATACGCGCGAGAACTTCGTCGACCGCGTCAAGGAGATCACGGGCGGCAAGGGCGTCCCCGTCGTCTACGACTCGGTCGGCAAGGACGTCTGGGAAGGCTCGCTCGACTGCCTGTCGATGTTCGGCATGTACGTGAACTTCGGCAACGCGTCGGGCAAGGTGCCGCCGGTCGAGCCGCTCCTCCTCGCGCAGAAGGGGTCGCTGTTCCTCACGCGCCCGACGCTCTTCAACTACACGGCCAAGCGCGAGGACCTCGAGGCGATCTCCCGGGATCTCTTCGACATCGTGCTGTCGGGCAAGGTGAAGATCGAGATCGACCAGCGCTACGCAATGAAGGACGCGGCCCAGGCGCACCGCGATCTCGAAGCGCGCAAGACCACCGGCTCGACCGTTCTGCTGCCCTGAACGTCGTCGCGGAGCGCGCGCAGCGCGGGCGTCGCGCCGAGACATGATCGACATGGCGCCCGGGCCGGAATCGCCGCTGCATCCTGAGATCGAGCCGCACGAGCGCGGGCTGCTGCCGCTCGACGCGGTTCACTCGATGTACTGGGAGACGTCGGGCAACCCCGCCGGCATCCCTGTGGTCTTCCTGCACGGCGGACCGGGCGCGGGCGCGTCGCCGAAGCATCGCCGGTTCTTCGATCCGCACGCATATCGGATCGTCGTCTACGATCAGCGCGGGGCCGGTCGGTCGCGGCCGCTGGGCGAACTGCGCGACAACACCACGCCGCATCTCGTCGCCGACCTCGAGCGATTGCGCGAGCACCTCGGCATCGAACGCTGGCTCGTGTTCGGCGGCTCGTGGGGTTCCACGCTCGCACTGGCCTACGCGCAGGCCCACCCGTCGCGCGTGCTCGGCCTGGTGCTCCGCGGCGTCTTTCTCTGCCGCCCGAGCGAGATCGACTGGTTCCTGTACGGCCTGCGAACCGTGTTCCCGGAGGCGTGGGATCGGTTCGCCGGCTTCCTGCCCGCCGACGAGCGCGGCAACCTGCTCGAGAGCTATTACCGGCGGCTGGTGGATCACGATCCCGCCGTGCATATGCCGGCGGCGCGGTCGTGGAGCCTCTACGAGGGGGCGTGCTCGACGCTCCTGCCGTCCCGGGAGACGCTCGCGCACTTCGGCGACGACGTCGTTGCGCTCGGACTCGCCCGCATCGAGGCGCACTACTTCCGCAACGGCATCTTCCTGCCGCCGAACGCGCTGCTCGCCAACGCACACCGCCTGCGCGACATTCCGGGCGTGATCGTCCAGGGACGCTACGACATGGTGTGCCCGATCGTGTCGGCGCACGAATTGGCGATGGCGTGGCCGCAGGCGCGGTACGTCGTCGTGCCCGACGCGGGTCACTCCGCGTGGGAAACGGGGATTGCCGCCGCGCTGGTGGAGGCGTGCGAAAGGTTCAGCCGCCAGGGCCGCTTCTAGTGGCGGACCCGTCTCCCGCGCCGGCCGCGGCCGGGCTCGCGCCGCGGGCTTCCAGTGCGCCCGCGAGGTAGTTGGCCGCGACTGCCGCGACCACCACGAGGCCGCCGACGATGGCGAGGTTCGTCGGCCGTTCGCCCACGCCGAGCCATGCCCACACCGGCCCGAGCGTCGTCTCGATCAGCGCGAAAAGCCCGATCTCGGTCGCGGGCAGATAGCGCGTCGCGAGGGTCATCAGCAGGCAGCCGGTGCCGAGCTGAACGATGCCCATCAGGGCGAGGACGGTCAGGTCGCGCGCGCCGGCTTCCAGCGGCCACGCGAGCGGCGCGGCGATCACGATCGAGAACAGTCCCGCGAGCATCACCGCGGGGACCATGTCCACGGAGGCATGGTGGCGCCGGAGCACGATCACGTTCAGCGCGAACGCGGTCGGCACGCCGAGCGCGAGCAGGTTGCCGAACGTGCGGCCGCCGTCGAGGCCTTCGAGGAACATCGCTGCGATGCCCGCGAGTGCGACGCCGATCGCGATCCAGGTGCGCAGCGGAACGCGCTCCCCCAGGAAAAGGCGCCCGGCGACGGCCACGAAGAACGGACCGGTGCTCATCAGCGCGAGCGTGTTCGCGACCGTGTTCCGCGTGATCGACAGAATGAAGAAGAAGAACGTCGCGGCAAGCAGCAGTCCGGAGATGACGCCCGCGCTCCCGGCCGCGAGCACTTTCGAGAGAACGGCGCCGCGGTTCAGCGCGGCGATGGCCACGGCGAGGAATGCGGCCATGAAGACCGATCGCCACAGCACGATTTCCCACGGGTCGGCGAGATCGACGTTGCGGACGAACACGCCGCCCGTGCTCCATGCAAGGCCCGCGCCGATCATGAGCGCGACGCCTTTCCTTCGGTCGGCGGCCGAGACGTGACTGGTCATGCGATTGGATGCGCGAGCGCTCTCGATTGACGGTACTGCGAAAAGCGTGCAATTCTAACCGCTCCCCTCGGCGCGCCCCTGGGCGCGGCGAGGCCAAGAAGACCGAAGGCCACCAACAGGAGGAGATCCATGAAGGCACGCATCCTTGCGGCCGTGCTCGCCGCCGCGCTTGCCGCGCCCGGCGTCGCGCTGGCGCAGCAGAAGCTCAAGTTCGCGCATGTCTACGAAGTTTCCGAGCCCTACCACACGGCTGCGGTGTGGGCCGCGGGCGAGATCGCCAAGCGCACCAACGGCCGCTACACGATGGAGGTGTTCCCGGCCTCGTCCCTCGGGAAGGAGACCGATATCAACCAGGGCCTGACGCTCGGGACCGTGGACATCATCTACACCGGCCAGCTCTTCGCCGGGCGCAACTACGGGCCGATCTCGATCGGCGGCGCGCCGTACATGTTCCGCGACTTCGACCACTGGAAGAAATTCACGACGAGCCCGGCGTTCGACGAGCTCGCGGACGGCTATCAGAAGGCCGCCGGCGGCAACAAGGTCGTCGCCATCACCTATTACGGCGAGCGGCACACGACGGCCAACAAGGCGATCGCGAAGCCCGACGACATGAAGAACCTGAAGATCCGCGTGCCGGACGCGCCGCTCTACACGCTCTTCCCGCGTGCCACGGGCGCCAACCCGACGCCGATCGCGTTCGCCGAGGTGTACCTCGCGCTCCAGAACAAGACGGTCGAAGCGCAGGAGAATCCGCTGCCCACCATCGAGGCGAAGAAATTCTACGAAGTGCAGTCGCACATCAACCTGACCGGACACATCACCGACGCCCTGCTCACCATCATCGGCGGCCCCCTGTGGAACAAGCTCTCGGACGCCGACAAGAAGATCTTCGTCGAGGTGTTCCGCGAGGCGGCCCAGCGTGCGACGAACGAGATCGTCCAGAACGAGCAGAAGCTCACGACCGACTTCAGCACCAAGTACGGCAAGCAGGTCGTGAAAGTCGACCGCGCGCCGTTCAAGGCCGCGGTGGACAAGTTCTACCAGTCGGGCAAGCTCCCGGACGGCAGCAACATGCCGTGGCCGAAGGAGACCTTCGACAAGGTTCAGGCGATCAAATAGTCGGGGCGCCCGGGCGGCGCAGGCCGCTCGCGCGACCGGCTGTCACCGAACGCCGCGGCATGCCGCGGCGTTTTCTTTTGCCGGCGGGCCTCGCGCCTGGGCGCGACGCCCGCGCGCTCACGTCTCGGCTTCGGCGAGTTCGGAGAGCACGTCGGAACGAAGCGCGTAGTCGATGAGGAGCTTCGCCGGCTGCGAGAGCGGGCGCGCCGAGAGCCGAACCAGGAACCACTCGCGCTCGACCGGGAAACCTTCGACGTCCAATGCGGCGATACGACCCCTGCGCGTCTCGGGTGCCATCGTGTGCCGCGATAGGATCGACACGCCGAGCCCGCCGACGATCGCCTGCTTGATCGCCTCGTTCGACTCGAGTTCCATGCGCACGATCGGGGCGAGGCCGTGCGCGGCGAAGGCCGCCTCGGCGACGGCGCGCGTGCCCGAACCGGGCTCCCGCATCAGGAAGGGCTGGTTCGCCACCTCCGAAAAAGGAATCCCGCTGCGCCCGGCGAGCGGATGATCGTCCCGCGCGTAAACGAAGAGCGGGTTCGGCATGAGCCGGTGCACCTCCACGCCACCCTCCTCGGGCGGGCTGGAAAAGACGTAAAGGTCGTCCACGTCGGCGTCGAGACGATGGAGGAGCGCCTGCCGGTTGAGGACGGCGAGCGACACCTCGATGCCGGGGTGCGCAGCGCAGAACCGGCCGACAAGGCGCGGTGCAAAATACTTCCCGGTCGTCGTGACCGCGAGGCGCACGCGCTCGGCGGGGCGAGCGCGCATGCCGGCGAGCCGGCCCTCGACATCGACGATCTTCTGGAAGATGTCCTGGCAGGCCGCGTAGACCTCACGACCGGCCTCGGTGAGGCGGATCCGTCGTCCGACCTGCTCGAAAAGCGGCAAGCCGATGGTCTCGGAGAGCTTCTTCATCTGCACGGACACCGTGGGCTGGGCCATGTGCAGCTCTTCGGCGGCGCGCGTGAAGCTTCCACCGCCTCGAAGACCGACAGCTGGGTGAGGGTCCCGTGCTTGATGTAGCGACGCAAATGTGGATGCCGCACGCGTTCCTCCGGTTCTCTGCGCGGCCGGGAATGGCCAGCGCGACTCCTCGCGTTGCGCTGCCCGCCTGGCCGGGCGGGTGCGCCGAGGATTAGAGCATGGTGCCGCCGGCACGCCCGAACTCGCGACCCATCACGAATCGTAATGGGTTGCCGCGCAACCGGGCGGTCGGCGAGTCGCTTGCCGGTGCGGGCGATTCCGCTGTTAGAATCGGCGCCGCCGGAACCATCCGGACACCCGCTCTCAAGGGGGAGTAGCTTCGC
>JALOSW010000039.1 GCA_025458245.1 Burkholderiales bacterium | reverse complement strand
GCCGGCGGCGCGGCCGGACGCTTTGCCGACGACATCGCCGGCCGTTCCCGTGTATTCGTTCGCGTTCACCTTGGTCACGGTCCAGACGCGCTTCTCCTTGGTGCCGTCCGACCAGTCGAACGATTCGTCGAGGATCCCGACGTTGCCGTTCCATTTCGCGTCGATCTTCACGTAGAACCGGCGCAGCACTTTCCCGGAGCGGTCCTGCACCATGCCCCAGCCGTCGATGGTGCCGTTGAAGTAGCGCGCGAGATCGAGCTGGGGCGTCTCGTCCCGGTACGCCTCGGGCGTGACCGCGGCACAGCCCGCGAGCGCGACAGCGAGCGCGAGGATGGCGGCGATGCGCTTCAACATGGAGAGTCTCCGTCGATCAGGGTTGGGCTCAGGCTGCCGCGGGCGCGACTGCCCGACGCCGCGCGAGCGGCGACGTCCACAGGACCGCGGCTGAGAGGAGCTTGAACGCGCACGGCAGCAGTGCGTATGCGATCGCGAGCGAGCGCTCTGCGCCGGCGACGCCGGGCGTGTAGCCCAGCCAGTCGAGCAGCGGCAGCGCGATCCCCGCGGCGAGCGCGAGATTGAGCTTGGTCGCGAGCGCCCAGACACCGAAATAGGCGCCCTCGTTGCGCTCGCCGCCCGCATCCTCGTCGATCACGTCGGCAAGGAGCGACGGCGGCAGGGCGAGGTCGGCACCCAGCGCGAGGCCGGAGAGAATGCAGATCGCGGCGAACGCCTCCACGTCGCCGGCGCCGAGCGCAAAGGCCCAGACGAACGCGACGACCGCGAAGATCATGCCGACGAGCCACGCGAACTTCTTGCCCGCGCGCCGCGAGAGCCACACCCAGAACGGCATGCCGGCCGCCCCGCTCACGAAATACAGAACGAGAAAGAGGCCCGCGGAGCCGGGCGCGTCGAGAACGTCCTCGATGAAGAAAAGCACCAGCGTCGAGGGGATCGCCGCCGCGATGCCCGAAGGGACGAACACGGCGAGCAGCCAGCGATAGCCGCGGTTCGAGAGTGCGCGCCGTAGCGACGCCAGCACGTTCAGGTCCGCCGCGGCGAATGCGGGCGGGCGCGGCGAGAGCGCGATGGTCACCGCCCCGAATGCCGCCAGCAGCGCCGCGAAGACGAACGACAGCCGCTGGAGCCCCAGGTCCGATTCGCCGCCTAGCATCTGCGGCAGCGCGGCCGCCACCACCACGCCGACGAGCGTGAACACCTCGCGCGCCGCGGTGATGCGGGTGCGCTCGTTCACGTCGGGCGAGAGCTGGGCCCCCCACGCGTAGTAGGCGATGGTCGCGGCCGAGAAGCCGAGATAGACGACCACCAGCATGGCGGCGAGCCAGAGCGCATGCGCGCCCCGATCCGCAGGCGGATGGAAGAGGCCGATCATGCCCAAACCGAGAAGCGGCAGCGCGATCGCCACGAACAGACGCCGGTTCGCGGTGCGGTCGGAGAGCCAGCCGAGTACGGGATCGCTCACCGCGTCGCCGAGGCGCGTCGCGAGCAGGATGCCGCCGACCAGCGCGAGATCCATGCCGAGTGCCCCGCCGTAGAACTTCGGCAGGTGCACGTACAGGGGCAGCGCCGCCATCGCGAGCGGCAGGCCGAGCGCGCCGTAGGCGGCGAGCTGCCACAGGCTGTAAGAGCGGGCGCTCATCGGGGCAAGACGCGTTCGGCGGCGCGCGGACGTGCGGGCGCGCGGCCCGTCCGCGGCGCGACGCTCAGCGCTTCTCCCCGAGCAGCGAGGCGCGCAGGTCGGCCGCCTTGGTGCGCGGGTCGAGCCAGATCGAGAAGAACGCGCGCGCGAAATCGGGGTCCGCGATCTCGCCGATCGGCTTGCCCTCGTAGAAGAAGCGCGTGCCCTCGCCCGGCAGATGCACGCCGATGAGCTCGTTGCCGGCCTTCACGTCGGGAAAGATCTTGCGCATCTGCGCATCCCACGCCGCGCGCTGCGGCTCCGTGCCGAAGCCGAGGCGGGCGATCTCCTCCGTGCTGGTGTCGGCGATGCGGCTTCCCTGAAACTCCCGCGCGTAACGCAGCGCCAGCGCGTACGGCTCGCTGAAGCTGAACCTGCCGCCCGGGGTGAACAGGCGCGCGTCGTAGACATGCAGCCCGAACCAGCGGAACCGCCCGGCGCCGGACTCCTTGAGGCCGAGCGTGGGATGCGACTGGACGACGGGCTGCGGCAGCGCTTGCGCGAGCGCCGTGCCGGCCGGAGCCGCGAGCGCGGCGCTCAGCGCGAGACCCGCGAGAGTTCGAAGTGATAGACGTCGGTGCATTGGGTCGTGAATCCGGCTTCGCAGTAAGCGAGGTAGAACTCCCAGAGGCGGACGAAGCGCTCGTCGTAGCCCTGGGCGCGAACGTTCGGCAGCTGGCGCAGGAACGCGTGCCGCCAGCGGCGCAGCGTCTCGGCGTAGTCCAGCCCGAACGCGTGGGCGTCGGTGACGTCGAGCCCGGCGCGCCGGCTCTCGACGCGAAACCGCTCGGGCGAGGCGAGCATCCCGCCGGGGAACACGTGCTGCTGGATGAAATCGGTGCCCGCGCGGTAGCGGTCGAACAGGCGGTCGTCGATGGTGATCGCCTGGATCATCGCCTTGCCGCCGGGACGCAGCACGCGCGCCACGGTGTCGAAGTAGGTCGGCCAGTAGCGCTCGCCCACCGCCTCGTACATCTCGATCGACACGACGTGGTCGAACGCGCCGCCGACATCGCGGTAGTCGCGCAACTCGAGGGACACGCGGTCGGCGACGCCGGCGTTGCGCATCCGCGCCTGCGCGTAAGCGAGCTGCTCGTTCGAGAGCGTGAGCCCGGTCACGCGGCAGCGGTACTCTCGAGCGGCGATCTCCGCGAACCCGCCCCATCCGCAGCCGATCTCGAGGATGTGGTCGCCCGCCTTCGGCGCCAGCCGGTCGAGGATGCGCCGATACTTGGCGCGCTGCGCCGAAGCGAGATCCCGCGCCGGCTCGCCGTCGAAGAGCGCGCTCGAATACGTCATCGACGGATCGAGCCAGAGCGCGTAGAAATCGTTGCCGAGGTCGTAGTGCGCGGCGATGTTGCGCCGGCTGCCTCGCTTCGTGTTCGCGTTGAGCCAGTGCCGCAGCCGCAGGGCGAGCCCGCCCCAGAACCCGCCGTAGAGGGCGCGCTCGATCGCGTCGCGGTTGGCCGCGAACAGGGTGAGCAGGCCGGCGAGGTCGGGCGTGTGCCAGCGCCCGGCGACGTACGACTCGCCGAAGCCGACATCGCCGCTTCTCAGGATCTCGCCGAACGCCGCCCAGTCGCGAAATTCGATCGATGCCGCCGGGCCGCCGCGGCCGAACTCGCGCCGGGTGCCGTCGGGCAGCCCGACCACGAGGTGCCCTTGCGCGAGCCTGCCGAGCATGGCGAGGACCACGCGGGCCGCGAGCGGCGCGGCGCGCGGCCCGCTATCGTGGGCGGTGGTGGTATTGCCTGTACTCATCGCGTGACCTGCTCCGTGGGGGGAAGGGGCTTCGTGAAGAACGGCACGCGCTTGAGCCATAGGCGCAGCGCCTGCCAGTGGATGCGCGCGACGACGCCGAAGGTCATCAGCGGGTAGCCGAAAAAGGCGCGCAGCAGCGCGGGCGTCGAGAGCTCGCGGGCCTCGCCCGAGACGCTGGTGTGCAGCAGGTCCCCCGCCTCGTCGTGGTAATCGATGCGCGCGAGCGCGCGATCGTCGCCGAGACGGAAGCGGAAGCGGTAGCCGCCGCGCACGTCGAAGAAGGGCGAGACGTGGAACACCTTGCGGGCGGCGAGCGCCTCGCCCGCGCGGATCGGTCGCCCGTCGGGTTGGGCGAGGAGATACGCGTGTCGCTCGCCGAACGTGTTGTTCACCTCGGCGACGATCGCCCGCAGCGCGCCCGCGCGGTCGTGGCAGTACCAGAAGCTCACTGGGTTGAACACGTAGCCGAGGACCCGCGGGAACGTCTGCAGCCACACCTCGCCGTCGGCCGCCGCGACCCCTTCCCGCGCGAGCAGGCCGCGAATCCAATGTAGCGGATGCGAGCCGTCGCGGGCGCCGTGGTCGCGGAAATGAAAGCCGAAGAGGTTCCAGCGGTTCACGCCGAAGAGCGGCCCTGCGAGGGCTTCGACGCGCGAGAGCGGGATCGCGAGGAAATAGACGGGGTAGCTGAACGCGTGCGCAGCCGGACGCAGCCGGCGGTGCATCACCGTGCCGAAGAAAAGACGCGGAGCGGTCGTCGCGGTCTGCATGTCGGCCTCGTCGCCCCTGGCGGTCAGGCGGACTTCGCTGCGAGGCGATCCTGCCACAGGAAAGCCGGCGCCGGCGCATCCGATTCGTGCTCGGCGTCGACCCCCTCGCCGCCGCCCTGCCACGGGGCATGGCAGCCGAGCGCGTTCGCCACGGCGAGGCCCGCCTTCAGGCCGTCTTCGTGGAAGCCGTAACCCGCCCAGGCGCCGCAGAACCAGAGGCCACGCTCGCCCTGGATCGACGGCAGCGCCGCCTGCGCGTCGATGGCGCCGCGGTCGAAGATCGGATGGTCGTATTCGAACTCGGCGATCCAGTCGGCGTCGCTCGGGTCGCGCGGCGGGTTCATGGTGAGCACGACGGGACGCTGGAACGGCAGGGGCTGCAGGCGGTTCAGGAGGTACGACACGCCCACCGGGCGGTCGCCGCCGTCGTTCGCCGAAAGATAGTTCCACGCCGCCCACGCCTCGCGCCGGCGCGGCAGGAGGCTCGTGTCGGTGTGCAGCACGGCGCGGTTGGGCTGGTAGCGCAGCCGCGACAGGATCGAGCGCTCGGCATCGCTCGGCGCATCCAGCAACCGCAGCGCCTGATCGCTGTGGCACGCGAGAACGACCTCGTCGAAGGTCTCGGTGCCGGCGCGCGTCGCCACCTGCACGCCGCCCGCGATCGCGCGCACCCCCCGCACCGGAGTCGCGAGCCGGATGTCGTCCACGAACGCGGCGAGCCGCTCGACGTAGTTGCGGCCCCCGCCCTTCACGGTGCGCCACTGCGGGCGGTTCTCGACCTGCAGCAGACAGTGGTTGTGGCAGAACCGCGCGAAGGTCTCGACCGGGTAGTCGAGCATGGTCCGCGTCGGGCACGACCAGATCGCGCCGGCCATCGGCAGGAGATACCACTCGAGGAACGGCTGGCCGTAGCCGCGCGCGGCAAGGAATTCGCCGAGCGACCGTCCGCCACCCTCGCCGGTGGTCGCGACGCGCGTCGCCTCGCGGTTGAACCGCAGGATGTCCGCGAGCATGCGCCAGAACGCCGGCCGCAAGAGGTTCGCCTTTTGCGCGAACACGGCGGCGAGGTTGGTTCCCGCCCACTCGAGGTCGCGGTCGCCGAGGCTCACGCTGAACGACATTTCGGACGCGGCGGTCTCGACCCCGAGGTGCCGGAACATCGCCACGAGGTTCGGATACGTCTTGTGATTGAAGACGAGGAACCCGGTGTCCACCCCGTGCGTCACGCCGCCGAGCGTGACGTCGACGGTGTGCGTGTGCCCGCCGAGGTAATCGTTCGCCTCGAAGAGGGACACGTCGTGGCGCTTGCCGAGCAGCCACGCCGCCGACAGCCCGGCGATGCCGGCGCCGATGACGGCGATGCGCTTTCCGGGCGAATTGCGCCCCGGCGCGGCGACGCGCTGGAGGCGGGAGGGATCGATGCGGTCCATGCGGGTGCGGCTCCTCGTGAGACAGTTTTCCTGGGCGAACCGTGCTTCAGCCGGCGCGCTTGTCCCGCGTGATCAACGCATACGCGGAGTGGTTGTGGATGGATTCGAAGTTCTCGGACTCGACGGTGAACGCAAGCACCCGCGGGTCGCGCTGCAGGTGGAGCGCGACGTCGCGCACCATGTCCTCGACGAACTTGGGGTTGTCGTAGGCGCGCTCGGTGACGTACTTCTCGTCGGGACGCTTGAGCAGACCGTAGACCTCGCAGGACGCCTCCTGCTCCGCGATCGCGACGAGTTCCTCGACGGTCATGTCGGCGTCGAGCACGGCCGAGATGGTCACGTGCGAGCGCTGGTTGTGGGCGCCATAGTCGGAGATCTTCTTCGAGCACGGGCAGAGGCTCGTGACCGGAACGACGACCCGGATCGAGAAGTCGAGCCCGCCGCCCGGCAGCACCTCGCCGCGGAACGCGACGTCGTAGTCGAGCAGGCTCGTAACGCCCGAGACCGGCGCGCGCTTCGAGATGAAATAGGGGAAACGCATTTCGATGTAGCCCGACTCCGCATCGAGGCGCACGAGCATCTTCGCCATCAGGTTGCGGAAGCCCGCGACCGACATCGATCCGTGCTCGTCCGCGAGCACCTCGAGGAACCGCGACATGTGCGTCCCCTTCACGTGGTGCGGGAGGCCGACGTACATGTCGATCATCGCGACGGTCGGCTGCAGGCTGCCGTCCGGACGCTCGACGACCACCGGATGCCGGATCGACTTCACGCCGACGCGGTCGATGGCCATCTCGCGGCCATCCGGGGTGGCCTGGATGTCGGGGAGGAAGAGCTTTTCGGGCGCGTTCATGGGATCTCCTGGGGAAAAAGGGTGATGGCTCGGCTCACTCGCCCTTGGCGGCGAGCATTTTTTCGATGGCGGCGACGAGCCGCGGGTCGTCAGGCGCGACCTGCGAGTCGAACGAGAGCACCTCGACTCCCGCGCGGTCGACCAGGTACTTGTGAAAATTCCACTGCGGCGCCCTGCCTGCCCGCTTCGCGAGCGCGGCGTGAAGCGGATTCACCGAAGCGCCCACCACCGAGGTCTTGGCGAACATCGGGAAGCTCACGCCGTAGTTGATTTCGCAGAACTTGGCGATGTCCCTGTTGGAGCCGGGCTCCTGCCGGCCGAAGTCGTTCGCGGGGAACCCGAGCACGATCAGGCCGCGATCCTTGTAGGTCTGGTACAGCTTCTCCAGACCCTCGTACTGGGGCGTGAACCCGCACTGGCTGGCCGTGTTGACTACCAGCAGCACGTGGCCGCGGAACCGGCAAAGGTCTGCCGCGTCTTCCGTGAGGGTGGCCATGCGGCGGTCGAGAAGCGGGGGGCACGGGGCGGCCTGAGAGGAGCTGGCGGCAAGCACGGCGGTCATGGTCAGGATCCGGAGCCAGTTGGCCATTTTGTCCTAGTCAAATCGGCGATTCGGTGCTAGGATAGCCGCCATGTTCCCTGCTGTCAATCTTTTGTCCTAGACAACATGATGACACCGACCGAGTCCCAACAAGTCCTGTACAGCATCGGCGCCGTCGAGCGCGACACCGGCCTCACGAAGGACACGCTCCGCGTCTGGGAGCGCCGCTATGGCTTCCCGACGCCGCTGCGCGACCTGCATGGCGAGCGCGTGTACAGCCACGAGCAGGTCGAGAAGCTGCGCACCCTGAAGCGCTTGCTCGACCGCGGACACCGGCCCGGCCGGATCATCGATCGGTCGCTGGCGGAACTCGTGGAACTGGCCGACGCGGCGCCGGCGCAGGCCGCCGCCGGCGAGCTTGCCGAGCCGCTGCACGCGCTGATCGCGCTCGTGCGGCAGCATCGCGTCGCGGAACTGCGCCAGGAGCTCGGGCAGGCGGTAATGCGCCAGGGCCTTGCCGGGTTCCTCACCGACACGGTGGGGCCGCTCAACCGCGCGATCGGCGACGCCTGGATGCGCGGCCAGCTCGAAATCTTCGAGGAACATCTTTACACCGAGACGATGCAGAGCACCCTGCGCGGAGCGATCGCCTCGATCCCGCAGCACGGGCGGCCGCCGCGCGTGCTCCTCACGACGTTTCCCAACGAGCAGCACCACCTCGGCCTGCTCATGGCCGAGGCCATGTGCGCGCTCGAGGGCGCGACCTGCGTGTCGCTCGGGACGCAGACGCCGATTTTCGACATCGTGATGGCGGCCGATTCGCATCGCGCCGACATCGTGGCGCTCTCGTTCAGTGCCGCCTACCCGGCCGTGCAGGTCGCCGACGGGCTCGAAGAGCTGCGCACGAAGGTGCCGGCACGGGTCGCGATCTGGGCCGGCGGCACCAACGCCGGCCTGCAGCGGCGCGCGATCGAAGGCGTGCGCGTGATCGGCGGGCTGGCCGCCGTCGGCCCGGCGATCGCGGACTGGCAGGCCGCCACGGGCGTCGCCTGAGGCTGCACGCGCGGCGCGGCACAGTGTCCACACAAGTCGTCTGGCTGAAGCGCGACCTGCGTCTCGCCGACCACGCGCCGCTTGCCGAAGCCGCGCGACGCGGACCGGTCCTCCTGCTCTACGTCTTTCAGCCGCGCGTCTACCAGGCGCCCGACTTCGCCCGCCAGCACCTCGAGTTCATTCGCGAATCCCTCGCCTCGCTCGACGAAGCGCTCGCGCCGCGCGGGATGCGGGTCGTCGTCGAGCACGGCGAAGTCGCCGCGGTCCTGAGGCGCATCGACGCGGCGATCAGCATCGACGCGCTCTGGAGCCACGAGGAGACCGGCAACGCCGTCACCTACGCGATCGATCGCGAGGTGCGCGCATGGTGCGCGCAGCGCGGCATCCCGTGGCACGAGCGCGCGCAGAACGGCGTGGTGCGGCGCCTCGGCGGCCGGGACGGCTGGTCCCGCCGCTGGGAGGCCCGCATGGCCGCCCCGATCGTTGCCGAGCCGGAGCGCATCGAACCCGCCCCTTACGCGCCCGCCCGCCCGGTCGACTTCGACGCCGTCGCGGCACGCGTCCGCGGCTCGGACAAGGCGATGCGACAACGCGGCGGACGCGCGGCGGCGCGCGCGGCGCTCGCCGGTTTCCTTGCCGAGCGCGGACAGCACTACCGCAGCGGCATGTCGAGTCCGCTCTCCGCCGCAACGCACTGCTCGCGTATTTCGCCCTATCTCGCGTGGGGCACCCTGAGCCTGCGCGAAATCGTCGGCGCCACGCGTGCGCGCATCGCCGAGCTGCGCGCCCTGCCCGCCGGCGAGCGCCCGCCGGGATTTCTCGCGAGCCTCGCCTCGTTCCAGGGGCGGCTGCATTGGCATTGTCATTTCATGCAGAAGCTCGAATCGGAGCCCGAGACCGAATTCCGCAACGTGAACCGGCTCTACGACGGGCTGCGCGAGAGCGTGTTCGACGCGGCGCGCTTCGCGGCCTGGCGGTGCGGCGAAACCGGCTTTCCGCTGGTCGATGCGTGCATGGCGATGCTCCGCGAAACCGGCTGGATCAACTTCCGGATGCGCGCGATGCTGATGAGCTTCGCGTCGCACCACCTGTGGCTCCATTGGCGCGAGACCGGCCTGCACCTCGCGCGCGAGTTCCTGGACTACGAGCCCGGCATCCACTGGAGCCAGACGCAGATGCAGGCGGGCGTGACCGGCATCAACGCGCTGCGGATCTACAACCCGGTGAAGCAGGCGCTCGACCAGGATCCGCACGGAGCGTTCGTGCGCCGGTGGCTGCCGGCGCTCGCGCGGGTGCCCGACGAGCACATCCACCGCCCGTGGCTGATGTCCGGCGCCCTGCAGCGAAGCGTCGGCTGCGTGATCGGGCGCGACTATCCCGCGCCGATCGTCGACCACGAATCCGCAGCGCGGCAAGCGCGCGAGCGCTTGGCGGCGGTGCGCCGGCAGCCCGCGCATCGCGACGCGGCGCGCGAAGTGCTGGCGCAGCACGGCAGCCGCAAGCGCGCCGGCCGCACGCGCGCGGGGCAGCGCGCGCAGTCGATCCTGCCGCTCGAGTCATGACCCGCGCGCGCTACACGAAGGCGACGCTGCCGGCGAAGCCGTGCGTGGCGTGCGGCCGGCCGATGACGTGGCGCAAGCGCTGGGCAAAGACCTGGGACGAGGTGAAGTTCTGCTCCGCGGCGTGCCGCAAGCGGGTGCGCCGTGCGTGACCTCGCGCTCGTCCTCGGCGACCAGCTGACGCACGCCAACGACGCGCTCGACGGCCTCGACCCGCGGCGCGACCGCGTGCTGCTGATCGAAGCGGCGGGCGAAGCCACGCATGTCTGGAGCCACAAGGCGCGGGTCGCCCTCTTTCTCGCGGCAATGCGCCACTTCGCCGGCGAGCTGCGCGAACGCGGCCTGCCGGTCGAATACGTCCATCTCGGCGACGCGCCGGAGACCGAATTCGCCGCGCGCCTCGCCCGGGCGCTCGCGCGCCTCGCGCCGCAGCGGCTCGTCGTCACCGAGCCGGGCGAGTGGCGGATGCTCGCCGCCATTCAGGACACGGCGGCCCGCGCCGGCGTGCCGCTCGAGATCCGCCCCGACCGGCACTTCCTTTGCTCGCGCGAAGAGTTCGCGGCCTGGGCTCGCGGCAAGCGCACGCTGCTCCTGGAAAACTTCTACCGCGCCATGCGCCAGCGCACCGGCATCCTGATGGACGGCGGCGCGCCGGCCGGGGGGGCGTGGAACTTCGACAAGGCGAACCGGGCGGGCTTCGGCGCGCGCGGCCCCGGGCTCGTGCCGCCGCCGCCCCGTTTCGAACCCGACGCGACGACGCGCGCCGTGATCGCCGAGGTGGAGTCGCGCTTCCCCGAGCATCCAGGCTCGCTCGGTTCGTTCGCGTGGCCGGTCAATCGGGCGCAGGCGCAGAGCGCGCTCGATGACTTCGTGGCGCATCGGCTGCCGTCGTTCGGGCGGTTTCAGGACGCGATGTGGACCAGGACGCCGTTCGCCTGGCACTCGCTTCTCTCCGCGGCGCTCAACCTGAAGCTCCTCGATCCGCGCGAGGTGATCGCGGCGGCCGCGAACGCCTGGCGCGAGCGGCGCGCGCCCATCGAAAGCGTCGAAGGCTTCGTGCGCCAGATCCTCGGCTGGCGCGAGTTCATCCGCGGCGTGTATTGGCTCGACATGCCGCAGCTCGCGGCCGCGAACCACTTTGGCCACGCTGCCGCGCTTCCCCGCTGGTACTGGACCGGCGACACGCACATGAACTGCATGCGCGAGACGATCGGTCAGACGCTCGCGCACGGCTACGCGCACCACATCCAGCGGCTGATGGTGACGGGCAACTTCGCGCTGATCGCCGGCATCGATCCACGGCAGGTCGCCGACTGGTATCTCGCGGTCTACGTCGACGCGGTCGAGTGGGCCGAGCTTCCCAACACCGCGGGGATGGCTCTTTACGCGAACGGCGGCCGGTTCACGACCAAACCCTACGCCGCCTCGGGCGCCTATCTCAGACGCATGTCGAACTATTGCGAGGGCTGCCGCTACCGTCCCGACGTGCGCCACGGGCCCGACGCCTGCCCGATGACCGCGCTCTACTGGGATTTCCTCGCCCGCAACGAGCGCGCGTTCGCGGCGAACCCGCGCACCGCCCTGATGGCGCGGAATCTCGCTCGGCTCGACGCCGCCGAGCGCCGCGCGATCCGCGCCGAGGCGGCCCGGATGACCGCGCATCTGGACGCCCTCTGACGCCTTCGGGCCGCAGGAAACCCGGCCGAGGTCCGGGCGGCGACCCGGCCTGAGGAAGCCTGATCGAACGCCGCAAGAGCCGGGCGGCCGACAGCAGCATTTTCATGCGGGCCTGATACACTCGCGCCGTTCCGAAATCCCCGGTACCGGCCGCCATGCTCTATCCCGAACTCTTCAAGTCGCTCGAAGCCGTCCGCTGGGACATGGCGAAGGACGTGCCCTGGCATGCGTTCGATGAGAAGCGGCTCACCGACGAGCAGGCGCGCACCATCAAGATGAACGCCATTACGGAGTGGGCGGCGCTGCCCGCGACCGAGATGTTCCTGCGCGACAACGCGCACGACAGCGACTTCTGCGCGTTCATGTCGGTGTGGTTCTTCGAGGAGCAGAAGCACGCGCTGGTGCTGATGGAATACCTCCGGCGGTTCCGCCCGGAGCTGCAGCCGACCGAGGAGGAATTGCACGCGATCCGGTTCCGGTTCGACCCCGCGCCCGCGCTGGAGACGCTGATGCTGCATTTCTGCGGCGAGGTGCGGCTCAACCACTGGTACCGCCGCGCGTCCGAATGGCACACGGAGCCGGTGATCAAGAAGATCTACGAGATCATCTCGCGCGACGAGGCGCGCCACGCCGGCGCGTATCTGCAGTACATGAAGCGCGCCATCGGCCGCGTCGGCGACGAGGCGCGCGCCGCCTTCGCCAAGATCGGCACGCTGATGGCGAGTTCGGGCCGCTCGGGAAAGCCGCTGCACCCGACCAATCTGCACGTGAACAAGGCGCTTTACCCGAACGACACGATCCAGTCGAAGCTCCCCGACCCGGAGTGGCTGGAGCGCTGGCTCGACGCCCAGATCCGCTTCGACCGCGAGTGGGAGTCGAAGGTCGTGACCATGATCCTCAAGAACCTTTCGATCCTCTTCGACCGCACGTTCGCGAGCGTCCAGGACCTGAACCGCTTCCGCAAGGAGATCGCCGCGCGGATCGCCCCGCAGGCGGCCTGAAGGCCGTTGGCGGTGCGATGAGCCACCCCGCCCCCGGCTTCGAGAAGAAAGTCTGCGATCCGCGCGACCTCGCGACGCGCGCCGATCGCCTGCCGCGCCCGCTCGTGTTCACGAACGGCGTGTTCGACATCCTCCACCGCGGCCACGTGACGTATCTCGCCCAGGCCCGCGCGCTCGGCGCGAGCCTCGTGCTGGGGGTCAACTCGGATGCCTCGGTGAAACGCCTCGGCAAGGGGGACGATCGCCCGATCAACCCGCTCGCGGACCGCATGGCCGTGCTGGCGGCGCTCGCGTCCGTCGACGTCGTCACCTGGTTCGACGACGACACGCCCCTCGCGCTCATTCTCGCCGTGCGTCCGGACGTCCTCGTCAAGGGCGGCGACTGGCCGGTCGATCGGATCGTCGGCGCAAAAGAGGTGCTCGGCTGGGGCGGCGCCGTCCAATCGATCCCCTTCGATCACGTGCGCTCGACCACCACGCTGCTCGAGCGCATCCGCTCCCTCTAGGGGCGCGCGGTCGCCGCGGGCGCGTCAGCGGGTCGCGAAGCGCGTCGCGGGTTGCGCGTCGAGCTCGAGCGCCGTGTAAACCTCCTGTGCACGCGCGCGACCGCTCTCGGCGGCGAGCCGCAGCCAGCGCCGTGCCTCGGCGAGATCGCGCGGCACGCCGCCGTCGACGCGCGTCCCCTCGTAGTAGAGCCAGCCGAGCAGCTCCTGCGCCTCTGCGCTTCCCGCCTCGGCGGCGGCCTTGAGCTGCGGCAGCGCATCGGCGTAAGCGCTGCAGGCGAGCGTCTCGTTCGCGACCGCGAGCCGGGTGTCGGCGGCGGTTTGTGCCACTGCGCCCGGGGATGCGAGCGCGGCGCCCGCGCAAAGCAATGCGGCAGTGACGATGTCGAAGCAGCGAGCCATGGCCATCTCCTCCCCTCGCGGTGAGCGCCGCGGTGCGCGGCGGTGCAATGGCGCATTGTTCTCCCGCGACGCGCGGGCGCGCCATCGGCCTGAGGGCCGATAGCCGCGGAGGTCGGGACTAGACCGTCCGTACCATGCCCGAGTTGGGCCTTCGCTAGACGGGACGCCGCGGCAGCGGGCAGCCCGCCGCGAACGCCTCGTGGTGGACGGCGCGCTCGCCCCCCCCGGGTCGACCGGGATGGGGCTGCCGCCGGCGCCTCGCGGCAGAAGGACCGAGACGGCGGTCGCACACGGCGCTCCTCCCGTTGGAGCGGCGAGGCGGGGTCGCCGCGAGAGCGCCGGACGAACGCCCAACAAGCCGGCGCGGCGACCGCCGGCGCCGCCGCTATCCGCGAGCGCCTGCGAGGTCGAGCGCCATGTAGATCGCGCCGGGGAGCGGGTTCTCGTAATAGGGGGCGATCTCGCGGAAGCCGAGTGCCCCGTAGAGCGCTCGGGCCGGCTTCATGTCGGCGAGCGTGTCGAGCACGAGCCGGCGGTAACCGATCGCGCGCGCGGCTTCGAGCAGCGCATGCGCAAGCATCGGACCGAGGCCTTGGCCGCGGTATGCCGGACGCACGTACAAGCGTTTCACTTCGCCCGAATCGGCGTCGAGGCGCCGGAGCGCGATGCAGCCGGCCGCCGCCTCGCCGCGCTTCGCGAGGAAGAGGCGCCCGTCCGGCGGCGCGTACTTCCCGGGAAGCGTCGCGAGTTCCTCTTCGAATCCCTGAAAGCACAGGTCCACGCCGAGCGCCTGTTGGTACTCGCGAAATAGCGCGCGCGTCGCCGCGATGTCGTGGGCGCCGGTTGCCGCCACGATCCGAAACGTCGGCGCCTCCGCCGTCATGCCGCGGGCGCGCATCAGCGCCGCCTCCGCGCGCGCGGCGCCGTCCGTCCCGGGTTCGCAAGCGGCCGGGCTGGAATCGCGACCGGCCGGCTCCAGCATGGCGCTCTGGTCCGCGCGGGATCGCGGCCGGCCGCGAACGAGGACGGCGGGCCGCCGGTCGCCGAACACCGGCTGCGGCGTCTCATCGCGGGCACTCGCGGACGTCGGTTCCTGGAAACGCGGCCGCGAGCTCGACGATGCGAGGGCGCAGATCACTCGGCACGTCGCGCGCCTGCAGGAACACTTTCGTGGCCGTGCTCTCGCGGGGCGCCATCACCGGATCGCGCAAGCCGCGTTTCTTCAACGCCTCCAGCCGCTTCGCGGCCGCATCCTCGCTCGAGAAGACGCCGAGCGACACGGCGTCTGCGAACCGCGAGTCCTCGGCGAGCAGCGAGACGTCCTCGATGCCCTGCTTTCTCAGTTCGGCGTATCGCTGGTTCGCGGCCTGCCGCCGCCCGAGCGGCGGGATGTACACCCACCAGCCGGTCGGCTCATCGACCCGGCGCTCGACCACCTTGGCCCCCTTCACGACGGCCTCCAGCGCGGCGATCGCGCGTGTCGCGTCGCTTGCGGCCACGGCGCCCCACTCGAAGCAGACGGGGCTCGCTGCGTTCGCGCGGGCCGCCGCGGCAGCGGCCTGTTCGGACGTCAGGAGCCGGATGCGCTCGGGCGTGATCTGGCGCACCGTCGCGCCGGAATCGCGCGTTCCCGGCGGGCCGGAGAAATACGCGTACGCGAGGAACGCGACGTTCGCGAGCAGCAGCACGAAGAAGAATGCCCGCATCATGCTGCGGCCCTCAGGCTCACCTCGGCGGACACGAACCGCTCGACGCCGTGCGCCGTCTCGACGAGCAGCGCGCCATCGTCGGCAACGCCGATGGCGCGTCCTTCGACCGGCGCGCCGCCCGCCGGCAGGACAAAGACGCGCTCGCCCTGCAAGGCATGTCGCGCGGCCCAGGCATCGCGATAGGCGGCAAAGCCGAGCGTCTCGAAGCCGGCAAGCGACTGCGCGAGCCCGCGCGCGACGGCGGCGACCAACGCGTTGCGTCCGGGCGCAGCGCCGAGCGCGGCGAGATCGATCGCGGGCTGGCCGAGCGCAGCGGTCAGCGTGGCCGGGAGCCGCACGTTGAGTCCGACACCGATCACGGCCGCGCTGCCCGCCACCTCCACGAGGATCCCGCCGAGCTTGCGGCCCCGCGCGACGAGATCGTTCGGCCACTTGAGTCCGACGCCGTGCACGCCTGAGTGCCCGATCGCATCGACGCACGCGAGCCCTGCGACGAGCGACAGTCCGGAGAGCGGCATCGAGGCCGGCGGGAACTGCCAGATCATCGAGAGCGCGATGCTGCCCCCCGGCGGCGCGGCCCAGCGGTTGCCGCGCCGGCCCCGGCCGGCGGTCTGGATCTCGCACGCGATCGTGGTGCCGCTCGGCGCCCCGGAGCGCGCGTGCTCGAGGGCGAGAGTGTTGGTCGACTCGCAGACGGGCACGACCGCGACGCGTGCGCGCGCGTCGCCGAGCTGCGCGGCGATCCGTTGCGGATCGAGAAGCTCCACCGGGTGCGCGAGCCGGACCCGGCCCTCGCCGGACAAGAGCGACGCGCCGAGCGCCGTCAGGTCCGCGCAGGCGGCGTCCGCGTCTTCTCGGGTGAGTCCCGCAGCGGCCCACAGCGCGCCCGCGTCGTGCGCCTCGCCGTCGGCGAGCACTCGGTAGATGGCGAACGTGCCGGGGTGCATTGCGTAGGGTGAGCGCAGGCGCGGCGATGTTAACACGCACCATTCGGCAGTCCGCGAGGCGGGGCGGCGGCAGACGCGTGCAGTCGCCCGGGCCCGACGCAGACTCGCGATCCGGGTGGCGCGAAGGTGGCCGCCCCGAAGGGTCCTGCGGCTATAATGGCACTCCCTCATCTCTCGTACGTCCCGCTCTTTCCTTCCCGGGACTCGCTCATCCGCATGCTCAAACTCGCCCGACCGGCTCTCGCCACGCTCGCCCTCGTCCTCGCCGCGTCCCCGACGTACGCAGCCGACGCCAAGGCGCCCAAACCCGCGCAGGCGAAACCGGCCCCCGCTGCCGCGCCGGCCGCCGCTTCTGCGAAAGGACCGGTCGAGATCGAGTTCTGGCACGCCATGGACGGGGCGCTCGGCGAGTCGCTGAACGACCTGGTCGCGAAGTTCAACGCCGCGCATCCCGAGTACGTCGTCAAGCCGGTCTACAAGGGCACCTACGACGACACGCTCGCCGCCGCCACCGCTGCGCAACTGCAGGGCAAGCAGCCCGCGATCGTGCAGGCCTACGACGTGGCCACGGCGAACCTGATCGCGCAGAAGAAGCTCACCAAGCCGGTTCACCAGCTCTTTGCCGAGACCGGCATGAAGCTCGACCGCAATGCGTTCGTTCCCGCGGTGGCGAGCTACTACTCCGACAACAAGGGCAACCTGATGGCGCTGCCCTTCAACACGTCGACGCCGGTCTTCTTCTACAACAAGGACATGTTCAAGAAGGCGGGCGTCGACCCCGAAGCGCGATTCAAGACCTGGTACGACGTGCAGGCGGGCCTCCTGAAGCTGCTCGAGGCCGACCCGTTCTCGGCCTGCGGACTGACCACCACTTGGCCGTCGTGGGTGCTGCTCGAGAACACGCTCACCTATCACAACGAGGAGTTCGCGACCAAGAACAACGGCTTCGACGGCACCGACGCGCAACTCACCTTCAACTCGCGCCTGGCCATCCGCCATCTGTCGCTGCTCACGTCGTGGATCAAGAGCCGGCTCTTCGAGTACAACGGCCGGCGCGACGAGGCCGAGGCGCGCTTCGTGAAGGGCGAGTGCGCGATGATGACCGCGTCGTCCGCGTCGTACGCCGACATCTGGCGCAAGGCGGGATTCCAGTTCGGCGTGATGCCGATGCCCTACTACGACGACATCAACCAGGCGCCGTATCACACCACCATGGGCGGCGCGAGCCTGTGGGCGCTCACCGGCAAGAAGCCCGTCGAGTACAAGGGCGTCGCACAGTTCTTCGCGTTCCTCGCCCAGCCGGAGGTGCAGGCCGCGTGGCATCAGAACACGGGCTACCTG
>JALOSW010000160.1 GCA_025458245.1 Burkholderiales bacterium | reverse complement strand
GTTCGGCCGTCTCGCCATCGCACGATGGCGGCGGTAAAGTGTTGAGTTTTCGTCGGTCCTTGGGCCCTCGTTCTTGAACTCTGACCTGATCGATCTGCTACCGAAAGGCCCTGCCGCCTGGAGCTATGGACTCGCGGCGGTGGCGTTCGTCGTCTTCGCGGTTCGGCTCGCGATCGGCTGGCGCGGCGGGCTGCGCTCGACCGTGCTCGTCGCCACCGTGACTGTTAGCGCGCTTTGGGCGCTCGCGGCCATGGCGTTCGCTGCCGAGGGCGAGGTGTGGGCCTGGGTCGCGACTCGCATCGCCGACGGGATTCGGATCGCCGGCTGGCTGCTCTTCGTGATGCTCGTTCTCACGGATCGCACGCGCGGCAAGGTCGCGCCCTGGCGTGCCGTGCCCCGCTGGCTCGCGGCGCTGCTGCCCGTTCTCGTGCTCGGCGCGATGTTCCTGCCGCTCACCGTGCCGCTCAGCCCCGCGAGTCCCGCCCGCGGAGAGATGGTGTTCGCGGCCTCGCTCGGGCTCGCCGTGCTGGGGCTGGCGCTCGCCGAGCAGCTCTATCGCCACACGCCCGACCACTTCCGCTGGGCGGTGAAGCCGCTCGCGTTCGCGCTCGCGGGGATGTTCGGCTACGACCTCGTCATCTATTCCGACGCGCTGCTCTTCCGCCAGCTCGACCCCGATCTCTGGGCGGCGCGCGGCATCGTGAACGCCCTGGTGATTCCGCTCATCGCCATCGCCACGGCGCGCAATACGGCCTGGACGATCGACCTGCATGTTTCGCGCGGCGTGGTGTTTCATTCCACCGCACTGCTCGCGTCGGGGCTCTATCTGCTCGCTGCCGCGGCCGGCGGCTACTGGGTGCGCTATTTCGGCGGCAGCTGGGGGAAGGTGCTGCAGACGGGGTTCCTCTTCGCGATGGTCATGTTCCTCGGGCTGGTGGTGTTCTCCGCCACGTTCCGGTCGCGGCTGCGCGTGTTCATCGGCAAGCACTTCTTCTCGTACCGGTACGACTACCGCGAGGAGTGGCTCAAGTTCACGCAGACCCTCGCCTCGCACAATCCGCACCAGAGCATCCACGAATCGTGCGTGAAGGCGCTCGGTGCGCTCGTGGAGAGCTCGGCGGGCGCACTGTGGGTCCGGCACGAGGGCAGTTTCCGCCAGGTCGCGCACACGGGGAGCGGGATTCCGGCCACGCCCGCGCTGGAGGCGGCCGACGGCCCGTTCGCGCAGTTCCTCGCCCGCACGGGCTGGGTGATCGACCTTCACGAGCACGCGCAGCATCCGGAGCGCTACGAGTCGCTCGCGGTGCCCGAGTGGCTCGCGAGCGTGCACGAAGCGTGGCTCGTGGTGCCGCTTCCGAGCGGCGCCGAGCTGGTGGGCTTCGCGGTGCTCGGCAAGCCGCGCACGCCGCTCGCGGTCGACTGGGAAGTGCGCGACGTGCTCAAGACGGCGAGCCGCCAGGCGGCGAGCTACCTCGCGCAGATCGAAGCGACCGAAGCGCTCCTCGAAGCGCGCAAGTTCGACGCATTCAACCGGATGTCGGCATTTGTTGTGCACGACCTCAAGAACCTCGTGGCGCAGCTCTCGCTGATGCTGAAAAATGCCGAGCGTCATCGCCACAATCCCGAATTCCAGAAGGACATGCTCGAGACGGTCGCGAACGTCGTCGACCGGATGGGCAACCTCATGCTCCAGCTGCGCACCGGCACGACGCCCATCGAGAAGCCGCGCGCCGTCGACCTCGGCGAGGTGGTCCGCCGGGTCGAGCGCACCAAGCGCGTCGAGCGCGGCGCGCTCTCGGTCGACGTGGTACCGAACGTGCACGCCTTCGGCCATGAAGACCGCCTGGAGCATGTGATCGGCCACCTGGTGCAGAACGCGCTCGACGCGACGCGCGAGAAGGGCGGCGTCTCGGTGCGTGTTTATTCGGATGGCGGCAATGCGGTGGTGGAGGTTTCCGACGACGGCGTCGGCATGACGCCCGAGTTCGTGCGCGAGCGGCTGTTCAAGCCGTTCCAGACGACCAAAGAGCACGGCATGGGCATCGGCGTGTACGAGAGCTTCCAGTACGTGACCGGTCTCGGCGGCCGCATGCTCGTGGACAGCACCCCGGGGACGGGCACCAAGGTGCGCGTGCTGCTGCCGCAGCGCGAGAGCGGAGCGGGCGAGATGCCGCTGAAGGAGGTCGCGTGAGCGACCCGAAGCGCAAGCCGCTGCTCATCGTCGAGGACGACCCCGCCCTGCAGAAGCAGATGCGCTGGGCGTTCGACAAGTACGAGACGCTCGCCGCGAGCAGCCGCGAGGAGGCGATCGCGCAGCTTCGGCGCTACGAGCCGGCGGTGGTGACGATGGACCTCGGCCTGCCGCCGCACCCGGACGATGCGATCGAGGGCTTCCGCCTGCTGGAAGAGATGCTCTCGCTCGCGCCCGACACGAAGGTGATCGTTCTCACCGGGCAGAACGACCAGTCGAACGCCGTGCGCGCGATCGGCCTCGGCGCGTACGATTTCTTCGCCAAGCCGTTCGAGCCGGATCTGCTCGGGTTGACCATCGAGCGCGCCTATCGCCTCCACGAATTGCAGGAGGAGAACCGGCGCCTGCAGGCGGCGCAGCCGACGAACCTCGGCACCGTGATCACGCGCGACCCGGAAATGCTGCGCGTCTCGCGCACGGTCGAGAAGCTCGCGCCCACCACGGCGACGGTGCTGCTGCTCGGCGAGTCGGGCACCGGCAAGGAGCTTTTCGCGCGCGGCTTGCACGACCTTTCGCCGCGCCGCAAGGAACGCTTCGTCGCGATCAACTGCGCGGCGATTCCGGACACGCTGCTCGAGAGCGAGCTGTTCGGCTACGAGAAGGGCGCGTTCACCGGGGCCGTGAAGCAGACGCTCGGCAAGATCGAGACGGCGAACAAGGGCACGCTGTTCCTCGACGAGATCGGCGATCTGCCGCACGCGTTGCAGGCGAAGCTGCTGCGCTTCCTGCAGGAGCGCGTGATCGAGCGCATCGGCGGGCGCGAGGAGATCCCGGTGGACGTGCGCATCGTGTGCGCCACGCACCAGAACCTCAAGGAGCAGATCCGCGAAGGCCGGTTCCGCGAGGATCTCTACTTCCGGCTCGCCGAGATCGTTCTCGAGATTCCGCCGCTGCGCAAGCGCGCCGGCGACGCGAGCCTCCTCGCCCACTCGTTCGTTCGGCGCATCGCCGAGGAGCAGCGCCGCGGGGCGATGGCGCTCGCGCCGGACGCGGTGGATCTCATCGAGGCGTACGAGTGGCCCGGCAACGTGCGCGAGCTCGAAAGCTGCATCAAGCGCGCCGTGATCATGGCCGATAGCGCGTCGATCCACGCCGCCGATCTGGGACTGCAGGTGGAGGCGCGCGACGAGGTCTTCAATCTGCGGCAGGTGCGCGACGAGGCGGAGCGTCAGGCGGTGCTCCGTGTGCTCGGCCGCGTGAACGGCAACCTGAGCAGGGCGGCCGAGCTCCTCGGCATCAGCCGCCCCACTCTCTACGATCTCCTGGAGCGGTTCGGTCTGCGACAGCCCGAGCCCGCCGGCAAAGTCACCAGCGAAAAAGGGACCATGACGTGAACGCGTCCACCTCGACCAAACTCCGCAAGGCCGCGATTGCAGTCGCGCTGTGCTCGGCATTCGTCGCCGGCTGCGGGCAGGACAAGCCCGAGAAGCTGATCGGCTCCGCGAAGGAGTACATCGCCAAGCAGGACTACAAGGCGTCGATCATCCAGCTCAAGAACGCGCTGCAGGAAGCCCCGCAGAACGCCGAGGCGCGCTACCTCCTCGGCGTGGCGCTCGCCGAGACCGGCGACAACGTCTCCGCGGAGAAGGAGTTCCGCCGCGCGCTGGAGTACAAGTATTCGCCGGACCTCGTCTATCCGCGTCTTGCGCGGACGATGCTCGTGCTCGGCGATCCGAAGAAAACGGTCGCCGACCTCGGCGGCGTCAACCTGACCGACCCCGCTGCGCAGGCGGAATTCAAGACCTTGCTCGGCGAGGCCTATCTCGGGCTCGGTCAGGCGAAGGAGGCGCGCGCAGCGTTCGCCGCTGCGCTTGCCGCAAAGCCCGGCTTCCCGCAGGCGCGCGTCGGCGAAGCGCGGCTCATGGCCATCGACCGCGATCTCGCGGGCGCGACCAAGGTGACCGACGAGGTTCTCGCTCAGTCCCCCGCGTTGCCCGAGGCCCTCTCGCTCAAGGCGGATCTGCTGCTCGCGGAGAACAAGCCGAACGACGCCGTCAAGGTCATGGGCGAGCTCGTCAAGGCGCAGCCTTACAACGCCCAGGCGCGCTTCGCGCTCGGGTCGCTGCTGATCGGCCTGCAGCAATACGATCAGGCGGCCGCCGAGATCGCCGCGATGAAGAAGGCGATTCCGCAGGACGCGCGGTCGAGCTACCTGGAAGCGTTGCTCGCGTTCCGCAAGGGCGACGCCGCCAAAGCGCGCGACCCGATTCAGCAGGTTCTCAGAGTCGCACCGGACCACGCGCCGACGCTGCTGCTCGCCGGTGCGATCGAGTACCAGCTCGGCGCGTTCGGCACCGCCGAGGAGCATCTGCGCAAAGTGCTCTCCCGCTATCCGAACAGCGTGTACGCGCGAAACCTCCTAACGGCCACGTATCTGCGCACCGGCCAGGCGGGCAAGGCCGAGGAGACGATCGAGCCGGCGCTGAAGTTCGCCGCCAAGGATCCCGCCGTGCTGCGGCTCGCGGGCGAGGTCGCGCTCGCCAACAACCGCCTCGGGGATGCGTCGAAGTACTACGACCAGGCCGTGGCCATCGACAAGGACAGCGCCATCACGCGCACCCGGGCGGCGCAGGTGCGGCTCGCCACGGGCGACGCGGACCGCGCGTTCAAGGACCTCGAGGAGGCTTCGGGTCTCGACGACACGCAATACCAGGCCGACCTGTCGCTGATCACCGCGCACCTGCGGCGCAAGGAGTTCGATCAGGCGCTCGCCGCCACCGCCACGCTGGAGAAGAAGCAGCCGAACAACCCGCTCACCTACAACGTCAAAGGCGTGGTGCTGGCCGCGAAGGGCGACATCAAGGGCGCGCGGGCGGCGTTCGAAAAGGCGCTTTCGCTTCAGTTCAACTACCTGCCGGCGGCACGCAATCTCGCGCGCTTCGATCTGGCCGACAAGAAGCCCGAAGACGCCAAGAAGCGATTCGAAACGATCCTGGCCAAGGAGCCCAAGAACGAAGGCGCGATCCTCGCGCTCGCAGAGCTGCAGGTCGCAACGGGTGCGCCCGCGAAGGACGTGGCCGAGACGCTCGAGCGCGCCGTCAGTGCGAACCCGACTTCCGTGGGGGCGCGGCTGGCGCTGATCCGCTATTACGCGCAGATCCGCGACAGCAAGAGCGCGCTCAACGCGGCCCAGGCCGCTTCGGCGGCACTGCCGAACGACACCCGCATCATGGAAGCGCTGGGGGGCGCGCAGTTCGCGACGGGCGACACCAACCAGGCCATCGCCACGTTCAACAAGCTCGCTGGCGCCATGCCCCAGTCGCCCATGCCGTTCATGCGCCTCGCGGCCGTGAACTTCGCGGCGAAGAACTACGACGCGACCATCCAGGCCCTGCGCAAGGCGCTCGCGATCCAGCCCGATCTGCTGGAGGCGCAGCGCGAGATCATCGTGACGCAGCTCGCCGCCGGCCGGGTGGACGACGCCCTCAAGGAGGCGCGCGACGTGCAGAAGGCGCGCCCGAAGGAGGCGATCGGCTTCGCGATGGAGGGC
>JALOSW010000159.1 GCA_025458245.1 Burkholderiales bacterium | reverse complement strand
ACGAGGAGCGTGCCGATGCACATGACCACCGACGCGACGCCGATGCCCCACCACATGCGGCGCGTGATCACGCCGGTGCCGGGGTCGCGCGGCGCACGGCGCATCAGGGCAGGCTCGGCCGGGTCGACGCCCACCGCGAGCGCGGGCAGGCCGTCGGTCACGAGATTGATCCAGAGGATCATGGTCGCGAGGAGAGGCAGGATCACCGCTTCGCCTTCGCCCGCCACGAGTCCGATCACGCCGGCGAGCACGACGCCGAAGAACATCACCAGCACCTCGCCCAGGTTGGTGGAGAGCAGATAGCGCAGGAACTTCTGGATGTTCGCGTAGATCGATCGCCCTTCCTCGATCGCCGCCACGATCGTGGCGAAGTTGTCGTCCGCCAGGATCATGTCCGCCGCGTCCTTCGAGACGTCGGTGCCCGTGATGCCCATCGCGATGCCGATGTCCGCGGCCTTCAGCGCGGGTGCGTCGTTCACGCCGTCGCCGGTCATGGCGACGATCGCGCCCTGCGACTGCAGCGCACGCACGATGCGCAGCTTGTGCTCGGACGAGACGCGCGCATAGACATTCGTCCGTGCAGCGACGTCGGCAAGCTCGGCGTCGGTCATCTTTTCGAGCCGGGCGCCGATCACCGCTTCGCCGGCGGGCCCGGAAGAATGCGCGGCGCCGGGGACGATTCCGAGCTCGCGGGCGATCGCGAGCGCCGCATTGGGGTGATCGCCCGTGATCATCACGACGCGGATGCCGGCGTCGTGCGCGGTGGCCACCGCCGGCCGCGCCTCGTCGCGGGGCGGATCGATCATGCCGATCACCCCCAGCCAGGTGAACTCCCGCTCGTCCCGTTCGCCGGGCGGTCCGGCTCCCTCCGGGATCTCGCGGGATGCGAGCCCTATGGTGCGCAGCGCTGCGCCGGCGAGCGCATCGATGCTCGCGAGGATCTCGCCGCGGCGCGCGTCCGTGAGCGGCCGCTCCTCGCGGCCGACTCTCTCGTTCGTGCAGCGCGCCAGCAGCACGTCCGGCGCGCCCTTGCCGAGGAGCACCGTGCGCGCGCCGTTCGTGACGTCGCAATGCACGGTGCTCATGAGCTTGCGCTCGGACGAGAACGGCACCTCGCCCACGCGCGGCAGCCGACGCTCCAGCGCCGCGGGGGTGAGGCCGGCCTTCAGCGCGGCGACCTTCAGGGCGCCTTCAGTCGGGTCGCCTAGCACGGTCCACCGCCCGTCGCGCTCGACGACATGCGCGTTGTTGACGAGCAGCGCCGTGGCGAGCGCCCAGTCGCTCTCGCTGCGCTGCGCGCCTTCACCGAGCGGCTTCCCGTCCGCGAGCAGTTCCCCCTGCGGCGCGTACCCGCTGCCGGTGAAGTCGGTCCGTCCGCTCGGCGTTACGAGCGCGCGCACGGTCATCTCGTTCCTGGTCAGCGTTCCGGTCTTGTCGGTGCAAATGACCGTCGCAGACCCGAGCGTCTCCACGGCAGCCAGGCGCCGGATGACGGCATTTCGCTTCGCCATGCGCTGCATGCCGAGCGACAGCACGACGGTCGTGACTGCGGCCAGGCCTTCGGGAACGGCCGAGACCGCGAGCGACACCGTGTAGAGGAGGATTCCGACGAGCGCTGCCGCGGAGAAGTCGCGCTGGATCACGAGGATGGTCGCGCCGACGATCACGGCGATCGCGATCACGACGACGCCGAGGATCTTGCCGACGGAATCCAGCTGCGCCTGCAGCGGCGTCTGCTCGGCCTTCGTCTCGCCCAGCAGGCCCGCGATCTTGCCGACCTCGGCACGCATGCCCGTGGCCGTGACGACGGCGACGCCGTGCCCGTAAGTAACGGCCGTGCCCGCGAACACCATGTTCGAGCGGTCGCCGATCGCGGCATCCGCCGCCACGGGCGCCGTGTCTTTGGCGACCGGCATGCTCTCGCCGGTGAGGGCCGCCTCCGCCGTCTGCAGGGACACCGATTCCACGAGACGCGCATCCGCAGGGATCGTGACGCCTTCTTCCAGGATCACGATGTCCCCGGGCACGAGATCGGCCGCGGGTACGATCGTGCGCACGCCCCCGCGCAGCACCGTAGCCTGCGCCGCGGTCATCTTCCGCAGACTCGCGACCGCCTCCTCCGCGCGCGCCTCCTGAAAGAAGCCGAGCAGCGCGTTCGCGACGACGATGGCGAGGATCGTCAGCGACTCGTACGGGAGCTGATGCTCGCGCTCGATCGCCCATACGGCGAGCGAGATCATGCCCGCGACGAGGAGCAGGATGACCAGGGGACTTTCGAACTGGGCGAGGAACTTCCGCCATGCGGGGACGGGCGGGGCCGACGCGAGCACGTTCGCACCGGCAGCCGCGGCGCGGGCCAGCGCGTCGCCGGGAGCGAGGCCATGCCCGGGATCGACCGCGAACGCGCGACACGTCTCGTCCGCGCTCCGTGCGTGGGCGTCCACAAGGAATAGGGCGGCGTCTGCCATCGGTTCGATGCCATGCTAAGTCCGCGCCCGGCCGCGCCTCTGACCTGTATCAAGACCGCTTTGGGCGCGGCCCGGTTATCCTCAACCCACGGAACGGAGGCTACGATGAGCGCAGATCCGGTCGGGCGCGAGACGGTTCGCGCCGCGGCAGCGCGCAGCCGCAGCCCCTCGAGGAGAGGAATGAGGAGGTTCGTCCTTGCCGCGGCGCTCGCCGTCGCCGGGTGTGCCGTCGCGCCGCCGGACGCCGAGCGCGTCCAGCTTCCCGACATCGCGAAGTTCTCGGAGCACGCCCCAGGCGCAACGCTGCCGCCGGGTTGGCAGCCTTGGGCGTTCGCGGGCCTCAAGAAGCCTACCGAGTACCAGCTCGTCGACGATGCCGGGCGCACGGTCGTGCGTGCGATCTCGCATGCTTCGGCTTCGGGGCTCGCGTACCCGATTCGCGTCGACACCGCGACCTTTCCTTACCTTCACTGGCACTGGAAGGTGCAGGGCCTCATCGACGGTGCCGACAACGCGCGCCCGCAGACCGAAGACTCGCCGGCGCGCGTCATCGTCGCGTTCGACGGCGACCCCGCGACGCTCCCGTTCGGCGAGAAGCTCTTTTTCCAGCAGTTCAAGCTCTTCACACGGACGGAGCTTCCGTACGCGACGCTGATGTATATCTGGGCGAAACGGCAACCGGTCGGCGCCGTGATCCCGAACGCGCACACGTCGCGCATCAAGATGGTCGTGGCGGAGAGCGGGCCCGATCGCACCGGAGGATGGCACGAGGTCGTGCGCAACGTGCGCGAGGATTACCGGCGTGCGTTCGGCGAGGAGCCGCCGCCGATCAAGTCGATCGCGATCATGACCGACTCGGACAACACCGGCGAGAGCGCGCACGCCTACTACGGGGACATCACGTTCCTGCGCTCGCCCGCCGAGCGCCGCGGGCCGTGATGGATCTCGAGTTCTTCGGCACGATCCCCTGGATCGGCATCCCTCAAGGGCTGAAGGGGCGCACGGCCGCCGACCGCCCCGTGCTCGTGCCGATCGACGGCTCGGCGACGTCGCTGCGTGCGCTCGATCACGTCCTCGCGCGCCGGGCGCGCGGTGACGCGCTGCTACCCTACCTGCTTGCCGTGGTGCCGCATTCGGAGGGCGTCGAGGACAACCTCGAGGTGCTCGGCCGCGCCGCAACCGCGGACGCGCGCGCGCGGCTCGACGCCGCGGGCGTGCCCTACGTCCTCGGCGTCGCGGCCGGACCGCCCGCCGTCGCGATCGCGCGCATCGCCAAAGAGCTGGCGTGCGAGGAGATCGTGATGGGCACGCGCGGCCTGCGCGCCATCGAGGGGATCCTGCTCGGCTCCGTCACCCAGCGGGTGCTGCACCTCGCGGAAATCCCGGTAACGCTGGTGCGGTGATTCAGGATTCAGGGATCAGCCATCAGGGATCAGGGAAAAGCCTCGGGGCCGTCCGATCCGATACGTAGTCCCTGAAATCTACATCGCGATCGAGCGCAGCTTCCGCCAGTTGTGCAGCACGCGCGGCACGTAGGCGCGCGTCTCGGCGTAGGGCGGGATGGCGCGACCGTAGCGCTCGACCGCCTGCTCCCCCGCGTTGTAGCCCGCGAGCGCGAGCTCGACGTCGCCGCCGAACATCGCAAGCAGATCCGCGAGGTACTTGGTGCCGGCGCGGATGTTGCGCGCGGGATCGCGCAGGTCCTTCTCTCGCACGCCGTAGCGCGCGCCGGTTGCGGGCATCACCTGCATGAGCCCCACGGCGCCCTTTTCGGAAACGGCCGTCGGGTTGTAGGCGGATTCCGCGGCGATCACGGCGTGCACGAGAGCGATGTCGACCTCGAACTGCCTCGCCGCCTCGCTCACGTGCCGATGAAACGGCAGCGCGGCCAGCGCGGCGTCCATGCGCGCCTGCTCCTCGGCGGCGCGCAGCTTCGCCTGCTCTTCCGCCCACGGAAGCCGGACGCGATAATCGCGCCCGCCCTTGAACTTGTACTCGCCCGGGTCGCGCAGGAAGAGCTGGAAGCGGGGGTCGGAGCCGTCCTTGGCGAAGTGCACCTGCCCCGCCTCGTCGACGTATGCATACACCTGGGACGCACCCGAGCGCGTCGGGCGCGCCGCCGGCGGGGCCTCGACCGGGCGCGCGGCGCCGGTCTCCGGAGCCGTAGTTATTGCGGTCGCCGGCGCGGTCTCGACGCGGCTACTCTCGGCGGACGCTGTCTCGGCGCACAGCGGGCCCGCGCCCAGGAGGGCGGCGCACACGGCGAGAGCGGCGAGGGGGTTCTGGTGCATCGGCCTGGGCAGGTGTCCGCGGCGGTTCCGCAAGACGCAAGATTCACACCGAACGAGTGTACGCCGCGCGGGAAGAGGCTTCCAGCCGTGAACTTTGCCCCCGCCATGCCCAGGGGAACCCCTGCGCCAGAGGGGTTTGCTGCCGCGCGGGCGAGGCTCCTGGCCGCCGGTCAGGCGAACGCCGCGCGTCGCAGGATCGCGTCGAGGTTCGCCCCGGCGGGCAGCGTCCCGAAGACGGCGCCGGAGCGCGCCTCGAGCCGCGTCGCGCAGAACGCGTCGGCCGCCTCCGGTGCGGCGTGCTGCACCATCAGGCTCGTCTGCAGAGCAAGCGCCAGCTTCTCGACGATCCGCCGGGCACGGACTTCCAGCGTCGCGCGATCCTCGAGGTCGCGCCTGAACGCCGCGACGAATTGCGCGAGCCGGGGCTCGGCCTTGGCGGCAGGCTCGATGTCCGCCAGCAGCGCATCGAGCGCTTCGGGCGATTTTTCCATCGCGCGCAGCACGTCGAGGCAGATGACGTTGCCGCTGCCTTCCCAGATGCCGTTCACCGGCGCTTCGCGGTACAGGCGCGCGAGCGCGCCCTCTTCGACATAGCCGTTGCCGCCGAGGCATTCCATCGCCTCGACCGCTACGGCCGGCATGCGCTTGCAGAGCCAGTACTTGGCGACCGGCACGCCGAGGCGGCACACGAGCTGCTCGTGGCGATCCTTCGCCTGGCGGTCGAAGGCGCGCGCGAGCCGGAACGCCGTCGCGCTCGCGACCACGATGTCGAAGCGCGTGAGATGCGCCATCTCGATGATGGTCGCGATGCCGCGGCCTTCGTCGCCGACGCGCCAGCCGAGGGTGCCGGCGAACTCGATCTCCGAGGAGGCGTTCGACTTGTTGCCGAGCTTGTCCTTCAGCCGCTGGATGAGGAAGACGTTGCGCGTGCCGTCCGCGAGCGAGCGCGGCACGAGGAAGCAGGTGAGCCCCGCCTCGGTCCGCGCGAGCGCGAGGAACGCGTCGCACATCGGCGCCGAGCAGAACCACTTGTGTCCGGTGAGCGCGAATGCGCCGCCGCCCGCGGGCTCGGCCCGCGTGGTGTTGGCGCGCAGGTCCGACCCGCCCTGCTTCTCGGTCATCGCCATGCCCACGGTGACGGCGCGCTTTTCGGCGAGCGGGAGCGGGCGCGGATCGTAGTCCTCCGCGACGATCTTCGGCAGCCACTCGCGCGCGAGCGCCGGCTCGTGCTCGAGCGGCGCGAGGCACGCGAACGTCATGGTCACCGGGCAGGACGTGCCGTTCTCGCCCTGGTTCCAGAGATAGTTCAGTGCGGCGCGCGCG
>JALOSW010000158.1 GCA_025458245.1 Burkholderiales bacterium | reverse complement strand
GATCGGCGACGTGCTCGCGATGAGCGTCGACGACGCGGTCGAGTTCTTCGCCGCGCATCCGTCGATCCTGCATCCGCTGCGCCTCCTGCAGGACGTCGGTCTCGGCTACCTCACGCTCGGCCAGCAGAGCCCGACGCTTTCGGGCGGCGAGGCGCAGCGGATCAAGCTGGTGACCGAACTCGCGAAGGTGCGGCCCGAGGCCGAGGACGCGGGCGCGCGGCCCGGGCGCGCCGGAGCGCAGAAGCACACGCTCTACGTGCTCGACGAGCCCACCGTAGGGCTGCACATGGCCGACGTCGAGAAGCTCGTCCGCGTGCTGCACCGTCTGGTCGACGCGGGCAATACGGCGGTCGTGATCGAGCACAACCTCGACGTCATGGCCGAGGCCGACTGGATCATCGACCTCGGGCCCGAAGGCGGCGATGGCGGCGGCGAGATCGTCGCGCAAGGCTCGCCGGACGAGATCGTCCGTCGGCCGGCGCGCTCGCACACCGCGCGAATACTGTGCGAGTTCCTGAACGAGCGAAGCAGCGCCGACGTGTCGCGTTCGGACGACAAGCCGACGATACGAGCGTGAGAACCGCCACGCCGGCCCGATCGGCCGCTTTGACAGCGGCGCCGCACTCTCGGATGATCTCAGGCGGTCCTTCCCCGACACCCACGACACCATGATCCGGACCGCCGCCCCGAGACGCTGGCTTGCCGCCGCCGCGATAGCGCTGGCGCTCGTCGCCGGCGGCGCGCGCGCCGAGCTTCCCGATCCGGTGCGCTTCGGCATCGCGGTGGAGTCGGGAGACGTCCGGAAGGTGGAGGCGTGGCTCGACGAAGGGCTGCCCCCCGACTTCGTCGCCGATCGCATCGGCACGGGCTTGATGATCGCCGCGTGGGAAGGCAACGTGCCGATGATGGCGCTGTTCGTGAAACGGGGCGCCAGCATCAACCGCGTGAACAAGGACGGCGAGCAGGCGCTCATGTTCGCCGCGTGGCGCGGGCACGTGGACGCCGTGCGCTGGCTGCTGGATCACGGCGCGCAGATCAACCGCATCGGCCTGCAGTGGTCGGCGCTGCATTACGCGGTGTTCGCGGGGCACGAGAAGGCGTCGAAGGCGCTGATCGCGCGCGGCGCGAACATCAACGCCCGTTCCACCAACGGCTCGACGCCGCTCATGATGGCGGCGCGCGAAGGGCACGAGGACATCGCCGCGTTGCTCGTGAATCTCGGCGCCGACACGACCGTGAAGAACGACTGGGGCGAGGATGCGTTCGTCTGGGCGATGCGCAACAAGCAGCCCGCGATCGCGAAGCTCGTCGGCTCGCCGGAGCGCTTCGCGGCCGCAGCGCGCTCGCCGGAGAGCTTCGGCGAGCCCACGCGCTCGCAGGCGGCACCCTCGCGCCTCGACGACCTGATCCGCGAGATGCGCATCGCCGAGTCGCAGGGTCGGCTCACGCCCGAGATGCAGCAGGCCTACCTGGCGGCAGTGCGCCAGCTGAGGCAGCCGCCGCCGTCCGAAGCCGCCCGCCGCGACGACGTGCCCAAGGTGCTCGAGATCCGCGCATGGCGCGGCGAGCCCGGCCGCGAGAAGGCGACGCTGCACTACGACGCGGGCGCCACGAACGACGCGGCCGAACCGCCCGCAGAACCGCCCCAAGGGACGATCCCGCCGATCGTGCGCTGACGCGCAGCTTCAGCGCGCGTAGTTGAGCCGCAGGCCCGGGACGGGCCATTCGACGGCGACGAGCTTGCCGACGCCGGAGAGCGTAACGTAGGCCGTGCGCGATTCCGGCCCGCCGAAGCAGAGGTTGGTCGTGTAGAGATCCGGCATCGGCACGTGGCGGGCTGCGTCGCCGCGCGGCGAGACCACGGTGATCCCGCCATTGACGAGCGTCGCGACGCACACGTTGCCTGCGCCGTCGACCGCCAGCGAATCGAAGCGCTGATAGCCGCCCGCGCCGTGCAGGAGCCGTCCGCCGTGGGGCGATGGGAACGGCTGCTTCGCGACCTCGCCCGGCGCGTTCACGTCGAACGCCCAGAGGCGCGCGGTCTCGGTTTCCGCGACGTACAGCGTCCTGCCGTCCGGGGAGAGCCCCACGCCGTTCGCCGTGAGGACCGGATAAACGGCTTCGCGGATGAGGCTGCCGTCCGCCCGCGCGTAATAGACGCCGCCCTGATCGCGGTCGCGGGCGCGCACCTTGCCGAGATCGGTGAACCACATGCCGCCGTGCGCATCGAAGACGAGATCGTTCGGGCCGCGCAGGGCGTGGCCGCCCGCGGCGTCGTAGAGCCGCTCGAACCGGCCCGTGGCGAGATCGACGCGCTCGATGCGTCCGCCCGAATAGTCCTCGGGCTGTCCGACCGGCCGGAGGCCCAGCACCGGGTCGGAGTGCCAGCGGAAGCCGCCGTTGTTGCACACGTAGCATGCGCCGTCGGGCCCCAGCGCCGCGCCGTTCGGACCGCCGCCGAGTTCGGCGATCACCGACACGCGGCCGTCCGGCGCGACGCGCGTCAGCGTGCCGCGCGCGATCTCCACCAGGATGATCGAGCCATCGTCGAGCGCAATGGGCCCTTCGGGAAAGGCGAGTCCGGCGGCGATTTCGCGGATTCTCATTCGCAAGCCTTCAGCGCAGAGCACGGCGACGACGATGAGGAATGCAGTGTAATCGCGCTCGGCGCGCGCCGCGGAGCCCCCGGTCGGTACCGGCGCAACGGATGCCGTGTCTGTTCCGATTCGCTCCCGGTGCCCTCGATCCGCAGCAATTGGCGTTCTTGTCGGCGCCATTCGAAGGCTGCGCCGGTAGATCGCTCAGAACAGATCCAGCTGCGGCCCGAGTCTTGGCGGCCTGAAGCGGGACACGTCGAGGGCCTCGCGCTCGCCGTCCAGAGAAAGCCGCGCGCATGCGATCGCGAAGCGCTTCGCGAGCAGCTCGGCGTACCGGCCGGCGCCGGTCTGGCGCACGCCGAACGCCGAGTCGTAGTCCTTGCCGCCGCGCATCTGCCGCACGAGGCCCATCACGTGATCCGCTTTCATCGGGTAGTGGGTCGCGAGCCACGCTTTCATCAGTGGCGCCACTTCGTACGGGAGCCGCAGCAGGATGTAGCCCGCCGACCCGGCGCCCGCCTCTCTGGCGCGCTCCAGGATCTCTTCGAGGAAGCGATCGGTCAGGAACGGAACGACGGGCGCGACCATCACGCCGACGGGGATGCCGGCCTGGGCGAGCCTGCGGATGGTCTCGATGCGGCGGTACGGCGCGGTCGCCCGCGGCTCGAGCTTGCGCGCGAGCCCGGCGTCGAGGTTCGTCACCGACACGTAGACGCGCGTGAGCCGCCTTGCCGCCATCGGCGCGAGGAGATCGATGTCGCGCTCGACGAGCGAGCTCTTGGTGACGATGGTCGCGGGGTGGTCGCACGCCGACAGCACTTCGAGGAGGGATCGCGTGATCGCGAGCTCGCGCTCGATCGGCTGGTAGGGATCGGTGTTCGACCCGAGCGCGATCGGGCTCGGCCGGTAGCCGGGCGACGCCAGCTCCTTCCTCAGGAGGTCGGCGGCGTTCGTTTTCGCGTAGAGCCGCGTCTCGAAGCTCGCATCCGCGGTAGGCGTTGATCGACTGGTCGAACGGAATGTCCGGCGAGTCGTTCCTCGTGATGATGCTCTTCGCGGTTTCGCGGATGACCTGCGTCCGGATCGGCGCGGGCGATTCGTCGTCGGTCGTCCAGCCGTCGTCGAACGGCTCGCGCGCGACGGACTCGAACCGCCCTTCGAGGTTCGAGGTCGCGCCGCGGCCCTTCTGTGGGCCGCCTGCGTCGCCGCGGGTGGTCTTCAGCGCCATACTGTAATTTTAACCAGTCTGGCGCTCCTCGTGTCGCGGCAACGGCGGCCGGATCGCCCGCGAATGCGCTCCGGCGAAGCCGGGCCGGGCGAAGTTCAGCGCGAATCCACGCCGCGGGCGAGCGCCGTCTTGCGATCGATGTAGGCGCGGAAAAGGCTTGCGACGCGGCGGCCGGCCGCCCCGGGCGCGGTGTCGATCACCTCGAGGTCGACCCAGACCGTGGCGCGGATGGGATTCAAAGCGGCGTCGAACGCCTCCTCGACGACGTCGAGTTTCCGCACTCGCACCGGGACGACGCGGTTCGCACCCCAGTGAAACACCGCAAGGCCGGCCCCGGCAGAGGTGCCTCGCTCGCCGTAGGCGAGGAGATCGAGGGCCGCGAGCTCCGGGTGCAGCCCGACGCGTGCCGCTCGGGCGTTGCCCGCCGCCAGCGCATCGACGGCATCGAGGCGGATCTGAATGAACACGAGTTCCGCCGGCCGCGCCGGCGCGTCGCCGACGCCCGGGACGAGCTCGACGCACCGCCGCAGCATCTCGGGATTGCACGGGAAGACGAAGCGCGCCGCCTCGCTCCCGTCCGCGCCGAGGCGGACGAGCATGCCTTTCTCGCGCCGCGCGGGCATCCTGCGCTCAGCGTCGACGCGGACTGCGCGCGCTGCGAGCTTTCGCGGCGCCCTCGAACGACGGCTCGGCCGGCTCGGTCACGGCGAGATCGCGCTCCCACCCTTCGTTCTGGATCACGATGCGCTCGATCGCGATTGCGGCCGACCCGGCATCGAGCTCGGGCAGCGCCTGGTACTCCGACACCCAGCACCGGTAAAGCCGGTAGCGCAGCGCGAGCTGTCCCGCCTCGTTGAAGAGGTCGATCAGGACATCCTTGCGAAAGTCTTTCAGCGAAACTTCGGCCCCTGCGCCGCCGCCGATGTTCCAGACCTTGTTGGCCCAGCGCTCGAACTCGGCATCGTGGGTGACGCCGCGCTCGAGCGTGATCGCCTCGTACTTCGTCACGCCGGGGCTGCGGTGCACGGTGCTCGGGTCGCCGCCCTCGCGGAACTCGATGACGTCGGTGCGCCGCACGAGCGCGCTCATTCGGCTCACGCCCGCCACGTAGCGGCCGTCCCACATGACTCGGAACTTGAAGTTCTTGTAAGGATCGATCCGACCCGGATTGACGCTGAACTTCGCCATCGGTTTCTCCTTCTTCAGGCTCTTCCCGGGAACACCGCGCAGGCCGACACCGGCCTTCGTGCGCGCCGCCGGCCGCGGTGCACCGTCAATCGAGAACGTGCGACACCAGGCCGTCCGCGAGCTTCGGCTCGAACCACGTGGACTTGGGCGGCATCACCTGATGCGCGTCCGCCACGGCCATCAGGTCTTCGAGGCGGGTCGGATAGAGCGAGAACGCCGCCGCCATCTCGCCCGAGTCGACGCGCTTCACCAGCTCGTCCAGCCCGCGGATCCCGCCGACGAAGTCGATGCGCTTGTCGGTGCGCAGATCGCGGATGCCGAGAATCGGCCCGAGCACGTAGTCGGAGAGCAGGCTCACGTCGAGGCGCGCGACCGGGTCGGCGATCTCGGCGAGCTCCGGCCGGATCGCGAGGCGGTGCCAAGTGCGCCCCATGTAGAGGCCGAACTCGCCGTGCGTCGCGGGCTTCACCTCGGTCGCGCTCGGCGTGACGGTGAATCGGTCGGCGAGCCTCGCGAGGAACGCCGCGTGCGAGAGGCCGCCAAGATCCTTGACCACGCGGTTGTAGTCGAGGATGCGCATCTGGTGGTGCGGGAACGCCACGGCGAGGAAGCGGTTGTAGCCCTCCTCGCCCGTGTGGCGCGGGTTCGCCGCCCGGCGTGCTGCGGCCACGCGCGACGCGGCGGCGGAGCGGTGATGCCCATCGGCGATGTAGAGCGCGTGCATCGCGTCGAACAGCGCGGTGATGCGCGCGATCGTGTCCTCGTGCCGGATCGGCCAGACCGTGTGTCGCACGCCGTCGTCGGCGACCACGTCGGCGTCCGGGACTCCCTGCGACGCCTCGACGAGGATGGCGTCGAGCTCGGGCGCGTGCGGATACGCGACGAGCACCGGACCGGTTTGCGCGTTGAGCGCCTCGATCTGGCGCACGCGGTCGTCTTCCTTGTCCGGCCGCGTGAACTCGTGGCGGCGGATGCGGTTCGAGTCGTAGACTTCGACGCCCGCTGCGGCGACGACGCCCGTCTGGCTGTGCGCGCCCATCACCAGCCGATAGGCGTAATAGCAGGGCGTCGGGTCGCGCACGAGAATGCCCGCGGCGAGCATCCGGTCGAGGTTCTCGCGCGCCTTCGCGTAGACCGCGGGAGAGTAAGGGTCGGTCCCGGGCGGGAGGTCGATCTCGGGCTTCGAGATGTGCAGGAAGCTCCACGGCTTGCCGGCGGCGCGCACCCGCGCTTCTTCCGTAGAGAGAACGTCGTACGGCGGCGCTGCGACCTCCGCGGCTCGCGGCGGGATGGGACGAAGCCCGGCGAAGGGGCGAACGAGAGACACGATGCAATAAGCTCCTTGGCGGGATACCGCGATTTTACCCCGGGGATGGTGGCTGAGCGTCGTGTAGACTCGCGCGCACCCTCACGCAATGGCGCGCATGGTGAACCTCGCATCGCTGCTTCCGTCGCACCCCGTCGCCGTGGATTGCGCCGAGGCACCGGAAGCCTGCGCGGCGCGCCTCGTCGCAGCGCTGAACCCCGCCGACCAGACGAGCCTCCTCTCGCGTCGCGTGCGCGGCCTCGCGACCGCCGAGGGCGCGAATCTCTGGTATTCGCTCCGGCCGCGGCCGGGACGGCTCGCGCCGCAGCTTTTCGCCCGGTGGGAGCGCAGCGGCGGCCGCACCCGGCTCGTCGGCGAGATCCGCCAGGAACCGGTCCTGGCGCTGCGCGTCGTGGTGACCGGCGCGTTCCTCGCCCTGATGCTGGCGTGGATGGCGGCGAAGGGCGCGCTCGCCTGGCCGTTCGCGATCGCGGCAGGGCTCGCGCTGGTCGCCTACCCGTGGATCGCGTGGTACATCTCGAGCAGCGACATCGGCAAGATCGAGGCATTCCTGCAAGAGCAGCTGGGCACCGGCATGCCGGATTCGCGATCCAGGGCATAGCGATCCGGATGTACGATCGGCGCGTGAGTATCGAGTTCCGAGTTCCGAGTCCTGAGTCCTGAGTCCTGAATCCTGAGTCCCGACGCCCATGCGCGACCCCGCACCGACTACCGTTCATCTGAAGGACTACGCACCGCCCGCGTTCCTGGTCCCGTCGATCGATCTCGACATCGACGTGCAGGAGGATCACGCGATCGTCCGCGCGCGCATGCACGTGCGCCGCAACCCGGCGGCGAACGACCCCGAGGCGCCCCTGGTGCTCGACGGCGACGAGCTCGCGCTCGAGTCGGTTGCCCTCGACGGCGTCCCGCTCGGCCCGGGACGTTACAAGCTCGACGAGAAGAGCCTGACGCTCCTGTTCATGCCCGAGTCGTTCGTGCTCGAAACCGCGGTGCGCATCGACCCGCAGCGGAACACGAAGCTCATGGGCCTGTATGCCTCCAAAGACGGGCTGTTCACGCAGTGCGAACCCGAGGGCTTCCGCCGCATCACTTACTTCATCGACCGGCCGGACGTGATGAGCCGCTACACCACGACCGTGCACGCCGATCGCGCCCGCTATCCGCAGCTCCTCTCCAACGGCAACCCCGCGGAGTCGGGCGAGGAGGCGCACGGGCGTCACTGGGTGAAATGGGTCGACCCGTTCCCGAAGCCCTCGTACCTCTTCGCGATGGTTGCGGCGAAGCTCGACGTGCTGCGCGACACCTTCACGACGCGCTCGGGCAAGACGGCGCAGCTCGCGATCTTCGTCGAACCGGGCAAGCTCGACCAGGCCGGCTTCGCCATGCAGGCGCTCAAGAAGTCGATGAAGTGGGACGAGGACGTGTTCGGGCTGGAGCTCGACCTCGACCACTACATGATCGTCGCGGTCGGCGACTTCAACATGGGCGCGATGGAGAACAAGGGCCTCAACGTCTTCAATACGAAGTACGTGCTCGCGCGCCCCGACACGGCCACCGACGGCGACTACATGGGCATCGATCGCGTCGTCGCGCACGAGTACTTCCACAACTGGACCGGCAACCGCGTGACCTGCCGCGACTGGTTCCAGCTCTCGCTCAAGGAAGGGCTCACCGTGTTCCGCGACCAGGAGTTCGGCGCGGACATGTACTCGCGCGCCGTGCAGCGCATCCAGGAGGTGCGGGGCTTGCGCGCGGCGCAGTTCCCCGAGGACGCCGGCCCCATGGCGCACCCGGTACGCCCGCAGTCGTACATGGAGATCTCGAACTTCTACACCGCGACGGTGTACGAGAAGGGCGCGGAAGTCGTGCGCATGATCCACACGCTCGTCGGCAGGGACGCCTTCCGCAAGGGCATGGATCTCTATTTCGCGCGCTGGGACGGCCACGCCGTCACCACCGACGACTTCGTGCAGGCGATGGCGGACGCATCAGGCGTGGATCTCGCGCAGTTCCGGCGCTGGTACGACCAGGCCGGGACCCCGGTGCTCGAAGTGAGCGCGCGGTACGACGCCGGGGCGAAGCTCTACACGCTCGCGGTGAAGCAGGCGACGCCGGCCACGCCGGGCCAGGAGACGAAGCTGCCGCTCCACATTCCCTTCGCCGTGGGGCTCGTCGCCCCGGACGGCAAGGATATGCCGCTCGCGCTCGCCGGCGAGTCCGCACCCGCCGGCACGACGCGCGTGCTCTCCGTGACTTCTGCCGAGGAAGAGTTCGTGTTCGCGAACGTCGCCGCGAAGCCCGTGCCGTCGCTTGCGCGCGGGTTCTCGGCGCCGGTGATCGTGAAGTTCGATTACGCGGACGCGGACCTCACCCACCTGATGGCGCACGACTCCGATCCGTTCAACCGGTGGGAGGCAGGCCAGCGGCTCGCGACGAAGATCCTGCAGGCAGGCGTCGCCGCGCATCGCGCCGGGCGGAGCCCCGCGTTCCCGCAGGCGTTCGTGAATGCGTTCGCGCGGCTGCTTGCCGACGGGCGGCACGATCCGGCGTTCGCGGCCGAGGCGCTCTCGCTCCCGTCGGAGGCGTACATCGGCGAGCAGATCGACGTGGTCGATCCGGACGCGATCCACGAAGTCCGCGTCGGGCTGCGCCGGCATCTCGCGCATGCACTGCGGAGCGAACTCTCGGAGGCGTACCAGTCGCTGCACGTGCCGGGCCCGTACAGTCCCGACGCGCGCGCCGCCGGGCAGCGGTCGCTTCGCAACCTCGCGCTCGGCTACCTCATGGAGATCGACGACGCGGGCATCCGCGCCCGTGCGCTGCAGCAGTTCGAGACCGCGGACAACATGACCGACACGATGGCGGCGCTCGCCGCGCTCGCGAACACCGACTGCCCGGAGCGCGTGACGGCGCTCGGAAAGTTCTACTCGAAGTGGCAGAACGAGCCGCTCGTGGTCGACAAGTGGCTCGCGGTGCAGGCGACCTCGCGCCTGCCGCACACGCTTGCCGAGGTGAAG
>JALOSW010000038.1 GCA_025458245.1 Burkholderiales bacterium | reverse complement strand
GCCGGCCGGTTCGGCACCTTCATTCTCTTCTTCGTGCTCGCCTTCGGGATACTCGGCTTCGTCGCCAAGCAGGTCATCGCCTGGATCCTCGGGCTCTGAGCGGGCATCATCGCAGCCACGCGACGCCGAAGCCGAGTGTCGCCAGCGCGGCATAGCACCCCACGATCGACCAGTAGCGGCGCGGGTCTTCCGCGCGCCCGGTGAAGCCGCGGAAGTACGCCCGTCCGGTCGCGAGCGCGAGTGCGAGCGCCAGGAGAAAAACGCCGCCGAACCAGTTCATCGCGCATCGCTCCTCGGCCGTGGAGCCGCAGATGATAGACGCAGGCGCCGCCGCAGGGCGTCGGCGCACCGAACGGAGAACGATGGCCCCGGCGACGCTTGCGTGGATTCGGAGAACGCGGCGCGCGCGCCGTTCCCCCCAAGGCGGCGCGGAGACCTGATAAGGTTGGCGCCTTCGCGTTCGCTCCCGCCGGGCCGTTTGGTTGCGCGAACGACACAGGAGAACGCCAGTGCTCTCGACCGACCCCCGAAAAGCGGCTCTCGTCATCGGCGCCGGCGATGCGACGGGCGGCGCCATCGCGCGCCGATTCGCCCGCGAAGGCTATGTTGCCTGCGTCGTCCGGCGCACGGCGGACAAGCTCGAGCCGCTCGTCGCAGACATCGAGGCGGCAGGCGGCCAGGCCCGCGGCTTCGGCTGCGACGCGCGCAAGGAAGAGGACGTCGGCGCGCTCATCGACACGATCGAGCGCGAGGTCGGGCCGATCGAAGTTTTCGTGTTCAACGTCGGCGCCAACGTACCGAGCTCGATCCTCGACGAGACGGCCCGGAAGTATTTCAAGATCTGGGAGATGGCCTGTTTTGCGGGCTTCCTCACCGGGCGCGAGGCGGCGAAGCGCATGGCCGCGCGCGGCCGCGGCACCATGATCTTCACCGGCGCCACGGCTTCGATGCGCGGGTCGGCGCGCTACGCGGCGTTCGCGGGTGCGAAGCATGCTCTGCGCGCGCTCGCGCAGAGCATGGCGCGCGAGCTCGGACCGAAGGGCATCCACGTCGCGCACGTAGTGGTCGATGGCGCGATCGATACGGAATTCATTCGCGCGAACTTCCCGGAGCGGTACGCCGAGAAGAAGCCGCTCGGCGGTCTTCTCGATCCGGATCACATCGCCGAGAACTACTGGCATCTCCACTGCCAGCCGCGAGACGCTTGGACGCACGAGCTCGACCTGCGTCCGTATGTCGAAACCTGGTAGTCCCGCCCATTCGCCTCGAGGAGCGCGCATGACGAAGACCGTCGAGTTCATATTCGATTTCGGCAGCCCGAACGCCTATCTCGTGCACAAGATCGTTCCAGCGGTCGAGCAGCGCACGGGCGCGCGCTTCACTTACGTGCCCTGCCTGCTCGGCGGCATTTTCAAGGCCACGGGAAACCAGTCGCCGATGAGCGCGTTCGCCGGCGTGAAGAACAAGCTTCAGTACGAGGAGCGGGAGCGCGACCGCTTCGTGGCAAAGCACCGGCTCGGGGCGTTCCGCTGGAACCCGCACTTTCCGGTCAACACGCTCACGATCATGCGCGGGGCGATCGCGGCGGAGATGGACGGCGAGCTTGCCCGATACGTGGACGTGATGTTCCGCGGCATGTGGGAGGAAGCGCGCAAGCTCGACGATCCGGCGGTAATCCTGGAGACGCTCGCTTCGGCCGGGTTCGACGCCAAACGGTACCAGCAGCGCGTGCAGGACCCGGACGTCAAGGACAAGCTCGTCGCGAACACTTCGCACGCGGTCGAGCGCGGAGCGTTCGGCTCGCCGACGTTCTTCATCGGCGGCGAGATGTGGTTCGGCAAGGAGCGCCTGCGGGACATCGAAGAGTTCCTGCTCGCCGGGTGAGCCTGCTTTGCGCGAGTAGCGGCGCGCGCTTCCGCTAGAATCGCCGCTCTTCTCGCGTCAGTCCGCCAGCACATGACCCTCTCGATCACCGGCGCCCGCTCGGAGCTCGGCCGCTGCTTCGCCGGCAAGACGGCGCCCGGCAAGGTGCACGTCAACATCGCGGGCCAGCAGGCCAACACGCTGCTGAGCGACGGCCACGCCTGGCAGGACTTCGAGCGCATCGCGCTCGCCGGCGTGCGCCGCGCGCTGCAGGTCGACGCGGCGATGCTCGTGCACGCGAGCTTCGCGTTCGTGCTCGGCAAGCCGAAGCAGGATCCGTTGCGCTCCCTTGCCGAAGTGATCCTCGAGTGCGAACAGCGGGTGCTCGCCTCGCCCCGTCCCGCGTGCGTCGTGCGGCTCGGCTACCTGTACGGCCCGGCGAGCCGCGACCTCAGGCTCTACCGCAAGGCGTTCCGCATCGGGCGCCCGTATTGGGCCGGAGCGCGGCGGGCGCTGCAATACCACCTGCATCAGAACGACGCAGTCGCCGCGCTGCTCGCCGCCGCGAAACCGCGCAACGCCGGACGAACGCTCTACGCGACCGATGGCCATCCGGTCTCGTTCATGCAGTTCATGGACGACTTCGCGCGCAAGGTCGGACGCCGCTTTCCGCTGCACGTGCCGATCATCGCGACCCCTCTCATCAAGGCGATCGTGCGTACCGAGCACATGCAGCAGGCCGCGCTCGCCATGCCTGCGGAGGCGCCGTCGCCGCGCGTGCCCGGCTGGAGGCCGGTGTACGCCGACTACCGCCAGGGCCTCGACGAGGCGATCGCTTCGTGGCGCGTCTGAAAGTGGATGCCGCCGAAGCGGCCGAGCCGGCCGCCGGGCGCGCAATGCGATGAGCGCGAGACCGCGGATCGTCGTGCTCGACGACTACGAGCAGGCGATGCGCCGCCTCGCGGACTGGTCGGCGGTCGATGCGCGGGCCGACGTCATGGTCCACCACGAGAAGCTCTTCGGCGACGCGCTGCTCGCCGCGATTTCCGATGCCGACGCGATCGGCGTGGTGCGCGATCGCACGCCGCTCAAGGCGGATCTTCTCGCGCGCCTGCCGAACCTCCGTTATCTCGTGTTCACGGGAGCAAGGAACACGCAGCTCGATGCCAAGGCGTTCGCCGCGCGCGGCATCCCCGTGAGCAACACGGGCAAGGATCCCGGCAAGGACAGCACGGCCGAGCACACGTGGGCGCTGATTCTCGCGGCAGCCAAGCGGCTCGAGACGCAGTTCGCCCTCGTGCGGCAGGGGCGATGGCGCGACGGCGGTCCGTTGGGCGGCATTCTCAAAGGCGAGCGATTGGGTCTCATCGGCTTTGGCGAGATCGGCCAGCGAGTCGGCCGCGTGGGCGCCGCGTTCGGCATGGAAGTCGTGACCTGGAGCCCGCACATGACGCCCGAGCGCGCCGCGACGGGCGGCGCCACGGCAGTCGGGCTCGACGAGCTGCTCGCCACCTCACGCGTGGTGAGCCTGCATCTCGTCCCTTCGGAAACGACGCGAAAGCTCCTCGACACGGCGCGCCTCGCGACCATGCGGCCCGACGCGATCCTCGCGAACACCTCGCGTTCGGCGCTCGTCGACATGAACGCGCTGGAAGCGGCGTTGCGGGCCGGGCGCCCGGGTTTCGCCGCACTCGATGTCTACGACGAGGAACCGCTGCCGTCGGGATTCCGCCTGGCAAAGTTGCCGAACGTCGTCCTCACGCCGCACACGGGCTTCGTCGCGGAGGCCGTTTTCGAGACCTTCGCGCGCGGCATGGTCGAGTGCTTCGCGGCGTGGCTCGAAGGGCGGCCGGTCGTTCGCCCACTCGCAACCGAGAGCTGACGCCGCGCAGGCGGCGCCCTATTCCTTGAAGTAAACGAGCTGGAAGCTCGTGGCGAGCAGCGTGCCGTCGTCCGCCCAGATCTCGGCGGTCTGATCGGCATACCCGTTGCCGAAGCGCAGTGCGCGCGCCACGCCGAGGACGTGGCGATCTCCCTGCCTGTCGAGTGCCGCGCCGTCGGCGTGGAAATAAGTCGTCAGCGTCACCGTGCTTGCCGGTACCCAGCGCCCGCGACGCCGGTAGATCCGCGGATAGAAGATGTCGGCAAGCGACGCGAGCGACAGGTAGTCGATCGGACGCGGCGGATCGTCTCGCGTCCAAAGACACGAGCCGGAGTCCTCCGCCTCGCTGGGCTTCGCGAAATCCGGGAACCCGCCATACACCTCGCGGAACTCGTAGCGGCCGATGAACGCCGGCACGCCGCTGCCGGGCATGCGTGCGCGCGGCCGGACCTGGTCTGCGCGCGGCACCGCGGGGAACGCGGCTTCCGTCGACGACCACGTCTCGCGGCGGGCGCCGAAGACGGCGCTCGCGGTCGCTGCGATGCCGTCGCCTTGCGCGAGCTCGACGTGCCAGTGCTGGGTCGAGCGATTGATTCGCGCAGGCCGCGCAACGACGCGGAATAGCCCGTCCGCCAGCGGCCCCGCGAAGTTGACGGTGAGGGCGAGCGGGTCCCCGGCGCGCGACGGATGCAGCCGCGCGGCGTTGAGCAGTGTCGCCGCGATGACGCCCCCGTAAGGGCCGATCATGTTCCCGTAAGCGGGGCTCGATTCGCCGACGAAGACGTTGTCGCCGTCGGGCGCGAGTCGGATCGCGGCGTCGAAGGGGTGCGCGTCCGGCGACGCGGATGCGGCGCCGGCGTCCGTCCGGATCGCGCCCACGGGACTCAGCGCACCGTAACCGTGTAGCGCACGGTCTTGTCGATGGTCTTGTCCGCCGCGCGCCGATAGTCGAACTGCAGCACCTGCTCGCCGGGCTCGACGGCGCGGAAGCTCCAGGTCTCGATGCCGGCGGCGTCGGCTGCGGCGTTCACGGGCCGCGCGTACATCGGGTCGCCCTGTTTGAAGAGAACCTTGCTCTGCGGCGTGGCGAGCACCCAGCGATAGCCTTGCGACCGGTTGGCCGGCAGCTTGATCAGCATCTCGTCCCCGGGCTTGAGTTCGACCGCCTTGCCGTCGTCGCGCGGGCCGAGGTCGACCTTCTTCGGGCCGCTCGAGCAGCCCGCGAGCGCGCATGCGGCGGCGACAACAAGGAGGGTGCGCAGTTTCATCCGAACTTCCCCAATGGATCCACCAGCCTCGCCTCATCGCCTGCGTGTGCGGCATGCGTTAGGCGCCGGACGGGAATCGTAGCCGAGACCGGCCTGGGGCGCACTGCGCGGTCCGGTCGGCGGTCGGCGCCGCGGCACGTGCGCGAGGAACCGGAGCGCCGCGAAAACACCTGACGCGCGGCGTCCGACGCGGCGCGGCCCTCAGAGCGTGCGGCGGCGCAGCTCCTTCGTCCAGAAGGGCTCGAGCCTCGCGATCGCGTCGACGCCGTCCTCGGGCTGCCAGCAAAAGAGGGAGATTCGGACTGTTTCGGGCGTGAAGTCGAGCAGCGTGAAGCCGTTCGCCTCGATCGGCTTCACCCATTCCTCCGCGTCGAGGGTGAGCGACGGGACGGGGGCCTGCCCGCGGAAGCGCGAGGGGAAGCTCGGCCCGTCCGACGCGAGCGGGCCGGAGAGCACGCTGACGATCGGATTGGCCGTGAAATCGAGCTTCCCCGCGCGGCGGATCGCGCCCGCGCCGATCGCGTGCAGATCGCCGCTCACCCAGAGCGGGATGCGATCGCGCCGCGCGGACCCGGCACCGAGCAGGCGTTCCTGCTGGAGCTGCCAGCCCGGCGACCAGTAGGGCTTGGGCACGTTCGTCGTCATCCGGGCATCCGGTCCGAGCACGTCGGGATACCACTCGCCCCACTTTCCGGCCGTCCAGAGGACGGGCGTGGAAGGCATGTGCACGACGTGGGCGGCGTCGCTCCGGAGCGTGCGCCCGATCAGCCACCTCTCGATCTCTTCCGGCACGAAGCGGCCGACGGGATCGGCGCGCGCGGGGTCCCGGTCGTTCTCGATGTGGCCGCGGCAGTCGTAGAGGAGCGCTTCCGCCAGGCGGCCGTAGCGAAGGGCGCCGAAGCTGCGGGAGAGATCGTCTTCCGACGTGAACGCACGCGGCAGGTCGGGCGGCGCGATGAACTCAGGGTAGTAGAGATGCTGCGTGGCGCGCGCGACGTCGGTCATGAACGCGTCGGGCGGGAAGGTCCGCAGCTCCGCCGAGGCTTCGTCGTTCTCGGTGTAGTCGTGGTCGTCCTGCAGGAACCACGACGGCACGGAGCGAAGCAGCGTCCCGTATACCCCCGCGATCTGCGGGCCGAAGCCTTTCACCATCACCTGCTCGTTCCCGGTGCCGATCACCGGCGCGTCGCGGTCGAAGCGCCCCGCGGTCCACCACGCCTGGGGCGAGCGCCCCATCGCGATGCCGGCGCTCGAGAGGATGTCCCAGTAGACGTGATCGCCGTTCGCGACGACGACGTCCGGCTTGAACTCGAGCCCCCGCGCGAGCAGACGCTGACGGTAGGGAATGGGAAGGAAGATGCGCCCGCGCCAGGGGTGATAGAAGAGCTCGGATCCTCCGGCGCAGGTGTAGGCGAGCACGCGCAGCCGCTCGACGTGCGCATCGGGCGCCGGAAGGGTGCGCAGCGGCCACGCGTCGCACAGCGGCGCGCCGTCCGCGCCGAAGAGCGCGAGCGCATATCCGGTGCCCGAATCGAGTTCACGGACATCGAACACGAAGAAGCGTGCCGCCGAGTCCGTCTGCTTCCCCGTGACGCTGCGGCCTGCGACGCGCAGCGCGGGCGGCTGCGGGTGGGCGGAGCGGAACGACGCCTTGATCCGGATCCGATCGTGGCTGGCGACGGGAATCAGATGGGCGACGTCGCCCGAGCGCCACGCCGAGCCGGGTTCGAACGGCTCGACGCTCGCGCACCCGGTACCGAGCGACCCGGCCGCTGCTGCTGCGCACGAAGCGCCGGCCCTCTTCAGGAACTCGCGGCGATTCATCGCTCACTGCGTTCGGATGACGGCGAGCGTCGCGGTGAGCTTGGCCGCCAACGCTTCTTTTCCGTCTGCGGAGGCGAACACCTCCGACTCGACCACCGCGAAACTCTTGCCCGGCTTAAGCACCTGCGCGCGGCAGCGGAGCGCTTCGCCGCGCGCGGCGCGCAGGAGATTGATCTTGAACTCCACCGTCATCACCGCCTCGCCTTCGCCGAGCGTCGTGGTCGCCGCCGCCCCGGCGCAGTGGTCGGCCATGGCCGAGAGAACGCCCGCGTGCACCACGCCGTGCTGCTGCAAGTGCCGCGGCTGCAGCGCGAGCGTCGCCTCGCACCACCCCGGCCCGAGAGCCGCCAGCGTGATTCCGAGATCGACAACGAAGGGCGCGTCGCGAAAGCCGCGCGCGAGCCACTGGGTCAACTGTTCCTGAGTCGCTGCCATGCCCCCTCCCACCGTCAACGGATCAACCCGCGAGCCAGTCCCGAAGCTTCGCGTACACCGCCTCGCTCGAAAGCAGGTCGAGGTGGCCCGCATCGTAGGCGATCCACCGGTGCGCCTCGGCGAACACGAGCGCGAACCGCGGATCGGCGTGCTCCCCGAGCGCACTCGGCACCGGGACCAGGCCGTCGCCGACCAGCCGGTCGCGGAGCGGCGCATGCGCGTCGCTGACTGTCGCGGCGATCGCGTAGCACGCGACGCCGGCCGGAAGCGGGACCGGCATGCGCGGGTCCGCGCGCCTCGCGAACCGATCGTGCCCCTGCCAGTCTTCGTCGCGCAGCGCGCCGTGACGCAGGTCGGTAATGCCCGCGCTGCGAACCTTCCCGAGACGGCTGAACGGCGCCGTGTACGGCGACTTGTCGAGCAGCAGGTCGAGCCAATGGCCGCCGCGCTCGAGCGGCGCGCCGTGGTGGGGGGTGCCGAGGAACACGAGCTTGCGGAGCCGCGTCGGCCACGCATGCCCGGCTTCACCGGCGTACGAGCAGGCGCTGCGCGCGACCAAACCGCCCATGCTGTGGGCGACGATCGTCAGGTCTTCGAGCGGCCTCGGCCACGCGGCGACGAGCGCCTCGAGCTCGTCCGCGAACGCGCGTCCGTTGAGCGAGATGTGCAGGCCCGTGTTGTAGTGGAGGTAGACCGGCGTGTACCCCAGGTCCCGTGCGAGCGCCGCGCCATGGTCGTGACCGTCGCGCTCCCAGCCCAGGTCGTTCATGCAAAGGCCATGCACGAGCACGACGACCTTCGCGCTTTCGTTCGGGATCGCGGCAGCGAGCGCCTCGCGGGTGAGCGTGAGCGGTCTTCCGTTGCGGCGCAGGCGCATCTGGATCGCGAGCGGGTTGTGCGTCGCCTCGAGATGGTCCCCGAGCACGCCGTTCAGCGCCGCGACCACCGCCTCTCGCGCGGGCGCCGGCTCGAGCTCGCCGACGGCCGGGGCAAGGGCGCCGAGCGCGAGGTCGATCCCGCCCCCGACCATTCGCGTCACGCCGCGGATGCTCTTGTACACCGCCGACGCCGTGCCGTTCACCGCGCCGCTGACGATCGGTCCGCCGAGCTTCGTCGGCGCCTTCGCGATGTGGGTGTGCATCGCCTCGACCAGCCCCGTGATCCCGGCGATCGCATCGATCGCGAGCCGGCTCGCGCCGCGGATGTCCGACACGGGATTGCGATGCGGCTTGGCCATGGCAGGTGTTCCCCCAATCGCCTGATGTCCGATCCCGCCCCCGGGGTGCGTCGTGCGGTTACGCGAACGGACTCTACGCGCACGTTCCCCCGGCCGGGTAGAGGGGTCAACCCAATCTGGAGCGTGCCGCGGCTGCGCCGCCGCCGTCGACGATCTGCGGTGGGATTCGTACGCTTTCGGAGGAGCGGAATATCGCGCCCTCGGGCGGTGTATACGATGTGGCTCCACACCGGCGCCGCAGCGGGGCCGGGGCCATCAACACCAAGGGGGTGCAGGCGATGGGCGGGAAGATCATGGGTAGGACGGTCGCGGTGGCTGCGTTCGCGGTCGCGCTTACGGCTTGCGCGACCGACGCCGCAAGGAATCCGATGTCGTTCTTCGTCACGAGTGTCGGCTCCGGAAAGGGGGCCGACTTCGGCGGCCTGGCCGGCGCGGACGCGCATTGCCAGAAGCTCGCCGAGTCGGTCGGCGCGGGCGGCCGCACCTGGCGCGCCTATCTCAGCGCGACGCCGACCGCGGCCTCGCCCGCGGTGAATGCGCGCGACCGCATCGGTCCGGGCCCGTGGCAGAACGCAAAGGGCGTCGTGGTCGCGACCAGCGTAGACAACCTGCACAGCGAACAGAACAACCTGACCAAGCAGACGGCCCTCACGGAGCGCGGCGAGGTGGTCAAGGGACGCGGCGATACGCCGAACCAGCACGACATCCTCACCGGCTCGACGCCCGACGGCCGGGCTGTTGCCGGCGCGAACGACACCACGTGCGGCAACTGGACGAAGAGCGGCGAGGGTAGCGCCATCGTGGGCCATCACGACCGGATCGGGCTGCGCGACGATGCGCCCTCGAAATCGTGGAACGCCTCGCACGGGTCGCGCGGCTGCAGTGATGCCTCCCTGATCGCCACCGGCGGCGCGGGGTATCTCTACTGTTTCGCCGCGAAGTAGCAGCGAGAATCGGGAATCCCGGACCCCGGGTCCGGGATCGCGCGACCGGTTGCGGGTCCTGTCTTGCCCCGCGGGACGGGGCCCGTCTGCAGCCGCGCGGCGCCACGTCTTCAGGCCGAAGGGGGCAAGGAGGGAGGCGCGGAACTACCTCTTGTCGCCCTTCAGCCGCGACGCGAGGTCCGCGAACGGCTTGTGGGTCGCAGGCGCGGCCGCATCGCTGCCCCGCGGCGCGGCCGTGCGCCCATCGTTGTCGAGCACCCGCGCGTGCTCGTTTTCGTGGCAATAGAGGCAGAGCAGCTCCCAGTTGCTGCCGTCGCGCGGGTTGTTGTCGTGGTTACCGTCCTTGTGATGGACGGTGAGTTGCTTGACGGTCGCGGCGCCGAACTCGCGCGCGCAGCGAGCGCACACCCACGGAAAGAGCTTGAGCGCCTGCTCGCGGTAGCCGCGCTCGCGCAGCTCGCGGTTGCGGCGCGCCTCGGCGACGAGGCGATCGAGCCGCGCGTTGTCAGGACCGGACCTGCTCGACGGCATCTGCAGACTCTCGGGTAGCGACGCAAGCATCATACGTCCGCGTCGGGGCCGAGTCGCGCGGCCCCGAGACTGCACCGGCCCGACAGTCCCGGCCGGGAATGGACGCAGCATTCGCCGACACGCCCCGCGCATCCTCGGCGGCACGCCGGGCGCGATCAGCGCCGGCGCGGCTCGCCCGACGTCGCCCACGCGCCGAGGCGCTGCTGCCGCGCCTCGGCCTCGAGAGCTTGCAACCGCCGCCATCGCGATCGGGAAGGCTCGCCCAAGGGGTGCTGCGCCGTCGCGCCTTTCGTCCGGGCGAGGCCCCGGCTCACGAGCCACTCGGCGAGGTCGTGGCGGCTTACCTCGACGAACGCGTAATAGCGCGGCAGGCGCGAGCGTCCTTGCGCGCTGGCCCATCGCGTCCAGACCAGGAACGGCTGTCGCAGCGCGCCCCTGACCGCGGCGGAGGCCTGTTCGCCGGCGCGCAGCGAGGCGTCGAGGGTGATGCGGAAATGGTCGGCCTGCTCGCGAGCCCGCTCGGGATACTGGAGGGTCGTCTCCGGCGCATCGACGAAGTACAGGCGCACGATGAAATCCCCGGCGCCGCAGCGCACGTGAAAGCTGTCGCCGTCGTTGCTCTCGCCGTCGACGTAGCGGCAGTCGGTGAGGCGCGTCCAGTTCGCCGCCGCTGCCGAGGCGCCGACGGGCAGGGCGGCGGCAAAGATCGCCAGGAGCGCCGCGAGCGCGGCCAGGGCTATGCGCGTCATGCCTTGCCGCCGCGCGTCGCCTGGTAGTAGACGACCGCCGCGACGACGACGAGCCCGCCCGCCATCTGCGTCGGCGTGAGAACCTCCCCGAGCGCCGCCCACGAGATCACCGCGACCGCGAGCGGCTCGAGGTTCAGCGTCAGGGCGATCGGGATCGGCCCGAGGAGCGGCAGCAGCAGGAAGAGCCCGGTGAAGCCGATGGCATAGAGCGCCGAAAGTCCCGCGAGGCCCAGCCATGCCGCGTCGTTGCCGGGCAGGCGGAACTCGCCCGTCACGACCGACGCCGTAACGAAGATCGCGGCAGCCGTGGCGATCATGAAGAACGCGCGCAGCGGCGCCGGCAGGTCGGGCGCGAACGTCGGCGTGAGCACGAGCGCCGTCGAGAACGCGAGCGCTGCGCCGAGCGCCGCCGCGATCCCGAGCGGCGCGGGCGCCGCCTCGCCGACGCCGAGCACGAGCGCGAGACCGGCGAACGCGCAGACGAGCGCCGCGACGAGCCGCGGCGTCAGCCGCTCGCGCCCGGTGAGGCTCATGCCGACGCTGGTGAGAAAAGGGAACGTGTACATCGTCAGGATCGCGAGCGTCACCGGCATCAGCTTCACCGCGATCTGCACCAGCACTGTCTGCGCCGCGATCAGGATGCCGAGCACGGCCGCGGCGCGGGCCTCGCGCGGAGGGGGGAGCACGGCAACGCGGCGCGCTCGCAGCAGCGCGAAGAGCAGCAGGGTCGCGGTGAGCGAGCGCGTGGTGGCCGCCGTGACGACGGTCACGCCGTTCGCGAACGCGTAGCGCGCGCAGACGTGGCCGGCGGCGAGCGTCACTGCGATTGCGGCGACGCCGAGGGCCGGCAACCACGCCGGATCGCGGCGCGGGCTCACCAGCGCGCGGCGTCCGGCGCGCGCGAACGTGGCCGCGCGCTGCACGCGAGGGCGGCCCTCACGTCAGCAGCGCGTACTCGCCGCCTTTCTCGAGCGCCCGCTGGTACGCCGGCCGCGCGTGGATGCGGTCGAGGAACGCCTTGAGATTCGGATAGTTGGCGCCGAGCCCGCCGCGCGCGGCGGCGGCTTCGAGCGGAAAGCTCATCTGCACGTCCGCTGCCGTGAGCTCGTCGCCGGCGAACCAATCGCTTCCGGCGAGTTCGGCCTCGAGATAGTCGAGGTGCTGCTTGATGCTCGGCTCGATGAACGAGCCTTTCGTCTTGCGGGAGATCGCCTTCGCGATCGGCTTCGCGAAGAACGGCATGCGCGTGCGCTCGATCGTGTCGAATACGAGCTTCATCAGAAGCGGCGGCATCAGCGAGCCCTCCGCGTAGTGCATCCAGTAGGTGTAGCGCAGCCGCTCCGGCGTGCCGGGCGCAGGGATGAACCGCCCCTTGCCGTAGCGCTCGACGAGATACTCGACGATGGCGCCGGACTCGGCCAGCGTGAGCTTGCCGTCGGTGATGACGGGCGATTTGCCGAGCGGATGGACCTTGCGCAGCGAGTCGGGCGCCCGCATGGTTTTCTTGTCGCGCTCGTAGCGCTTGATCTCGTACTTGACGCCGAGTTCCTCGAGCAGCCAGAGCACGCGCTGCGAGCGCGAATTGTTGAGGTGATGGACGGTGATCAACGAGGCGGCCTCCGATATGGCGCCCGGGAATCGGCGCGCGCCGATCCTAGACGCACTTTCGATACTGCGCCAGCGACCTGCTCGCGCCCGGGCTGCAGAACCGGTGCCGGAGCGTGCCGATTCACGACGGCCGCGGCCGCGCGGGAATCAGGGTCAGTCGCCGTCGCGCGCTGCGCTCCGCAGCCGGTGCGCGCAGGTCTCCCACTCGCCCTCGCGGCACTCGAGCTTGCGGCACTCGAACTCGCAGGCGGAGATCTCGGCAGGCGGGTCGTCGACTGCGCCCCGCGCGCCCCGTTCGAGCAGTCTGCGTAGCCAGCTTCTCTTCTTGTCGAGGGGCGCGTCCATGGCGGGTGAGGCGGTGCGAGTCCCGGTTGGCGGCCGGTTTCGCGGATGAACGACCCGGACCGCCGCCAAAGATGCTCCAAAGCGCCGCGTGCGTCTACTGGGCCGCGCATCGCGCGCGAGCCCGTCGAGATGCGCAGCTCCGATGCTGCGGCGCGGAACGCGGGTGCCGCGGGGTTCGCCGCGCCGCCTCAGGCCGCGACCAGCGGAACGAGGCAGCCGTCCTCGTATCGCACTGCGCGGGCGCGCGTGAGCTCGTGTACGAGCCACTCGGCGTAGTGCTCCGGGGTCATGGCGAGGTAGCGGTTGTTGATGTCGCGCAGGATGGGGATGCGTTGCACGTAATCGGGCAAGTCCGCGACCACGAGACGCCGATGTTCGAGCAGCGAGAACGTGACCATGACCTTCGCTGCGTGGCGCGGAAGCCGGGCGGGATCCTCCTCGAAGCCCGCGAGCCGGGAATACGCGCGTTCCAGCGCGGCCTCGACCTCGCCGAAGGGCGCTCCGTGGCCGGGGATCACGACATCCACCTCGAGCGCTGCGATGGCGTCGAGCGTGCTGCGCGTTTCCATGAAGCAGGTGGGTCTGCCGAACATCTGCGGGAACAGCACGCCGAAGCCGTTCTCCCAAAGCGCATCGCCGGAGATCAGCACGCGCGCCTCGGGCGAATAGAGCATGGTCGCGTGGGTATCGTGACCGGGCGCTGCGATCACGCGCCAGTCGAGATCGCCCATGGCGAGCGTGTCGCCGGGCGCGAACGTGTCGTCGACGCGGAAGCGCTCGGCGCGCTGGTCGGCGTAGGAGAGGAGCAGCGCCTCCTCGTCCCACCGCTCGATGATCGGCGCCTCGCCGACCGGGAGGCTGGTGCGCACGCCGTAGCGCGCCTGGATCGCCGCGTTGCCGCCCATGTGGTCGGAGTGGCAGTGCGTGTTCACGAGCCACGCGAGCGGCTCGTCGCCGAGCGCGTGCGCGAGCAGCGCGAGGGTCTGCGGCACGTGCGCGAGGTAACCCGAGTCGACGAGCGTCGCGCCGTTCGCGCCGCGGAGCAGGATGTTGTTGGACGAAAGCCAACCGCGCTCGAAAACGGTGATCTGTTTCGGGAGGTTCATCGCGAGCGCGCTGATTCGGGGGAGTTACGAGGGGGCATCGCCCCCTTGTTCCGGCGGATCCAGCCGCGCTCGAAAACGGTGATCTGTTTCGGGAGGTTCATGGAAGACGCGGAACCGCAAACACGCAAAGGGCGCGAAGGGACGCAAAGAAGTCGATATCGTCGAATGCTGCAGGCATGCCGAGGTGTGACGGGCCAGAGAGCGTCGATGTTGCGTCGGCGTAGCCCGCCAAAGGTCTTTTTGCGCGCCTCTGCGGCCTTTGCGCTTTTGCGGTTCTGCCTTAGCCGCGGCGCGCCGCCAATCGCGCGATGACCGCCCGCTTCTCCTCGGCCGAAAACTGCGACCAGCCGGCGATTTCGTCGATCGTGCGGCTGCAGCCCTCGCAGTATCCGGTGCGCGGATTCATCCGACACACGTTGACGCACGGCGACTTCACTTCGTCGGGCGGCGACGCGGTGTAGGGATACGGGTTGCGGATCTCGCTCATGGGGCGAATCCGAAGCGGCCGCAGGAAAGGCGCGGACCATCGCACAAGGTTTCGCGTTCCTTTGCGTCCTTCGCGCCTTTGCGGTTCTGTCTCATCTCTCAAGCCGCCCGCTTTGCCGCGATCGCGTTGCCGGCGCGCGACACGGGTTTGCGCCCGAGATGCGCCGAGATGAACTGCCCGGCGTCCACGATCCGGTCGAGATCGAGCCCGGTTTCCACCCCGAGGCCGTGCAGCATGTACGCGACGTCCTCGGTCGCGACATTGCCCGTGGCGCCCTTCGCGTAGGGACAGCCGCCGAGCCCGGCGACCGAGCTGTGGAATATCGAGACGCCGACTTCCATGGCCGCGTAGATGTTCGCGAGCGCCTGTCCGTAGGTGTCGTGAAAATGGCCGGAGATGCGCTTCAGCGGAAAGACTCGCGCCGCAGCCTCCATGACCGCGCGCACGCGGTTCGGCGTGCCGACGCCGATGGTGTCGGCGACATCGATTTCGTCGCAGCCGAGCGCGGCGAGCCGCTGCACGACGTCGACCACTGCCTCGGGCCCGACCTCGCCCTGATACGGGCAGCCGAGCGCGCAGGAGATGCTGCCGCGCAGGCGCAGGCCGCTGTCCTTGGCTGCCCGCGCCACGGGCTCGAAGCGCGCGATGCTCTCCGCGATCGAGCAGTTGATGTTCTTCTGCGAGAACGCCTCGCTCGCGGCGCCGAAGATCACCACCTCGTCGGCCTTTGCCGCGAGCGCGCCCTCGAAGCCCTTCATGTTCGGCGCGAGCACCGAGTAGATCGTGCCGGGCCGGCGCCGGATTTTCTCCATGACCTCGGCCGCGTCGGCCATCTGCGGCACCCACTTCGGCGAGACGAACGAAGTGGCCTCGATGTTCGCGAAGCCGCAGTCCGACAGGCGATCGACGAGGTCGATCTTCACCGCGGCGGGGATCAGCGTCTTCTCGTTCTGAAGGCCGTCGCGCGGACCGACTTCGACGACCTTGACCTTGCGGGGCAGAGCGGGTGGCATGGGGCGGGAGTCTAGCGCAGAGGCGGAGACCACGACGCCGCCGAGGGTTATCGCCCCCTGCGCCGGATCAGTACCCCCGATCGCGATCCACTCGGCCCGTCACCGGCTCGCCGCGATCGAAACGCCGGATCTTCTCGGCGACCTGAGCGAGGCTCGCGTCGCGGACGGTCACCGCGGACACGTGTGGCGTGACGGTGACGCGAGGGTGATGCCAGAACGGGTGATCGGCCGGCAGCGGCTCGGTCGCGAACACGTCGAGCATCGCACCCGCGACCTGGCCCGAGTCGAGCGCCTCGAGGAGATCGGTGTCGACGACCAGGTCGCCGCGGCCGACATTCACGACGAAGCTTCCTGCCGGCATTGCCGCGAACGCGCGGCGATCGAGGATGCCGCGCGTTTCGGCCGTGAGCGGAAGCGTGGCGACGATCGCACTCGAGCCGGCGAGGAACGGCGCGAGGCCGTCTGGTCCGGCGAACGCGCTCACGCCTTTCAGGGGGTGCCGCGTCCTGGACCAGCCGCGCACCGGAAACCCGAGCGCGACGAGTCGCCGAGCGACTGCGCCGCCCATCTCGCCCAGCCCCAGCACGCCGACCGCGAAGTCGGCCTTGCGGCGCGGCTTGAGCTGCTTCCATTCGCTGCGGGCAGCCTGCCCGGCATAGACGTCGAAGTCGCGGTACCAGCGCAGAACCGCGTAGCTCGCGTAGTCGGCCATCTGCTCGGCCATGCCCGCGTCCTCGAGCCGGTAGATCGGGATCGAAGGCTCGAGGGTGGGCAGGGCGAGCATCGCCTCCACGCCCGCCGCAAGGTTGAACACCGCGCGCACCCGATTCTCGCGGGCGAAGAGTTCGGGCGGCGGCCGGAACGCAGCCACGTAGTCGGCGTCGAGGGGCGCCGCGTCGGCCGACCATGCGCGCACCTCGGCCTCGGGGAGGAGTGCGGCGAGGGCGCTCGTCCAGCGTTGGAGGGCGCTGCCTGGAAAATAGAGAAGCACGCGCACGGCCGCGCGCCGATCCGAGCGCTACCCGATATCGAAGGCGATCAGCTCGGCGCCCTCGGCGACCTGCTCGCCCGCCTGGAAGAGGATCTCCTTCACCGTGCCGGCCGCGGGCGCCATGATGGTGTGCTCCATCTTCATCGCTTCGAGAATGACGAGCGGCGCGCCTTTCTCGACTTTCGCGCCCGCCGAGACGAGCACCGCGATCACCTTCCCCGGCATCGGCGCCGCGAGGCCGCCGCCGTGGGCCTCGGCATCGACCTCGTGCAGCATCGGATCGTGCAGCGCGAGCGAGTGCCGCTCGGCGCCGCGGAGCACGTCGAAACGGTTGCCGTTCACGACGACGGTCGCGGCGAGCACCTCCTCGTCGAGCCACGCGCGCACGGCCGTGCCTTCGACGCTGCCGGCAAGCCGGCGGCGGCCGCCGGGGAGCTCGACCTCGTAGCCGTCGCGCCGGTAGTGGACGGTGACCGCATGCCGGTGCTCGCGCTCTTCGAAGACGAACACGTGATGATTGTCCTGGTTGAGCCGCCAGCCGTCGTGGATGCCCCAGGGCGAGTACGGGTCGCCGGAACGTGCCGCATGCGCCTTCGACTCGGCATCGATGCGCGAGAGCTCGGCGAGCGTCGCGAGCGCGAGGATCGCGTCGGACGCGGCGCGCGGCGCGGGAAAGAGCTCGTCCTGCGTCCGCTCGATGAGGCCCGTGTCGAGATCGGCGGACGCGAACGGCGTGCTGCCGACCAGCCGCTGCAGGAAGTCGATGTTGGTCGTGAGCCCCGTCACTTCGAAGCTCGCGAGCGCGTTGCGCATGCGCGCGAGCGCGCGCGGCCGGTCCTCGTCCCAGACGATCAGCTTGGCGATCATCGGGTCGTACCACGGGCTGATCTCGTCGCCCGTGGTGACGCCCGTGTCGATGCGCACGTGCCGCGAGGGCTCGGGCGTGGCGAGATGCGTGATCCGTCCCACTGCCGGCAGGAAGCCCTTGTCCGGGTCCTCGGCGTAGATGCGGAGCTGCCACTCCACGAGGTCCTCGCCGGTGATCATCTCCGTCACCGGATGCTCGACCTGCAGGCGCGTGTTCATCTCCATGAAGTAGAACTGTCCCGCACGCTTCGGGTCGGTTTCCGCGATGAACTCGACCGTCCCCGCGCCGACGTAGCCGATCGCCTTCGCCGCCGCGACGGCCGCGTCGCCCATCGCCTGGCGCTGCGTCGCCGTCATGCCCGGCGCAGGCGCTTCCTCCAGCACTTTCTGGTGGCGCCGCTGCACCGAGCAATCGCGCTCGAAGAGATGCACCGCGTCGCCATGGCTGTCGGCGAACACCTGGATCTCGATGTGGCGCGGGCGAGTGAGATAGCGCTCGACGAGCACCTTGTCGTCGCCGAAGGACGACTTCGCCTCGCGCTTGCACGAGGCGAGCGCCGCGTCGAAGTCATCCAGCTTCTGGACGATGCGCATGCCCTTGCCGCCCCCGCCCGCCGAAGCCTTGATGAGCACGGGGAAGCCGATGCGCGCCGCCTCCTTCCCCAGGAACACCGGATCCTGCTCGTCACCGTGATAGCCGGGCACGAGCGGCACGTGCGCCTTTTCCATCAGCGCTTTCGCCGCGCTCTTCGAGCCCATCGCGCGGATCGCGTTCGCCGGCGGACCGACGAAGACGATGCCGGCGCGCGCGCACGCCTCGGCGAAATCCTCGTTCTCCGAGAGGAAGCCGTAGCCGGGGTGGATCGCCCGTGCGCCGGAGCGCGCGGCGACCGCGATGATCGCATCGCCGCGCAGATAGCTCTCGCGCGCCGGGGCCGGACCGATGCGGTAAGCCTCGTCGGCAGCGAGGACATGCTGCGAGCGCGCATCCGCGTCGGAATAGACCGCGACGGTCGCGATGCCCATGCGCCGCGCGGTGCGGATGACGCGGCAGGCGATCTCGCCGCGGTTGGCTATGAGGATTTTGGTGAACATCTAGGGCAGGAGAACCGCAAAGACGCAAAGGGCGCGAAGGCGCGCAAAGAGACCGAGGTGAGTGAGCGCTCGGTGCGGTGCTCGCAGAGTCGTCACGGTGAGTCTCGGGCGGCCCGCGCTCATTTCTTCGCGATCCTTCGCGCCCTTCGCGCTTTTGCGGTTCCCGCCTTTGCTTCGGCCGGCCGCTCCGCCTCCGGATGCCACGTGGGCTTGCGCTTCTCCAGGAACGACCGCACGCCTTCCTTGCCTTCGGCGGACGCGCGTACTTTCGCGATGCGCTTCGCCGTGTCTTCCATCAGCTTCGCGTCCACCGGGCGGCCGGCAACGGAACGGATGAGATCCTTCGTCGCGGCGAGCGCCTGCGGTCCGGCTGCGACGAGGTAGCCGAGGATCTCGTTCACCGTCGCGTCGAGTTCCTCGGCCTGCACGATCTCCTGGACGAAGCCGATGCGATACGCCTCGGCGGCGGTGAACCGCTCGGCCGTGAGCATGTAGCGGTGCGCGGCGCGCTCGCCCATCGCCGCGACCACGTAGGGTCCGATGGTGGCGGGGATCAGGCCGAGCTTCACCTCCGAGAGGCAGAACTCGACTTCGTGCGCGGCGATGGCGATGTCGCACGCCGCCACCAGCCCCATTCCGCCGGCGAAGGCGTGGCCGTGCACGCGCGCGACCGTGGGCTTCCCCATGTGCGCGAGCGTTGCGAGCATGGTCGCGAGACCCATGGCGTCGGCGCGGTTCTCGTCGAGCGAGTAGCCGGCCATTTTTTTCATCCAGTTGAGGTCGGCGCCCGCGCAGAACGCGGGGCCCTGGCCGGCGAGCACGACGGCGCGCACGTCCCGGTCGGCGTCGAGCGTGCGGAACGCGTCGGTCAGCTCCGCGATCATCACCTCGTTGAATGCGTTGCGAACGTCGGGCCGCGCGAGCCACACCACGACGACGCCTGCGCCCGGCTGAATCTCGATGGTCTTGTAGCGCTTCATGTCCCTCGCCCGGGTTGCTCTCGTCACATCCTGAACACGCCGAACTTCGTCGGCTCGATCGGCGCGTTGAGCGATGCCGAGAGCGCGAGTCCGAGCACGCGACGCGTGTCCTCCGGCGCGATCACGCCGTCGTCCCAGATGCGCGCGGTCGCGTAGTACGGGTGACCCTGGCGCTCGTACTGCTCGAGGATGGGCTGGCGGAACTTCTCCTCCTCCTGTTTCGACCAGGTGCCGCCTTTCGCCTCGATCGCGTCGCGCCGGACGGTGGCGAGGACGCTCGCGGCCTGCTGCCCGCCCATCACGCTGATGCGCGCGTTCGGCCACATCCAGAGAAAGCGCGGCGAGTAGGCGCGGCCGCACATGCCGTAGTTACCCGCGCCGAACGAGCCGCCGATGATCACCGTGAACTTGGGCACTTTCGCAGTCGCCACTGCCGTGACCATTTTCGCGCCGTCCCGCGCGATGCCGGCGTTCTCGTACTTCCTGCCCACCATGAAGCCGGTGATGTTCTGCAGGAACACGAGCGGGATGCCGCGCTGCGCGCAGAGCTCGATGAAGTGCGCGCCCTTGAGCGCCGACTCGGAGAACAGGATGCCGTTGTTGGCCACGATCCCGACCGGGTAGCCGTGGATGCGCGCGAATCCGGTCACGAGCGTCGTGCCGTAGTTCTGCTTGAACTCGTCGAGCTCGCTCGCGTCGGCGACACGCGCGATCACTTCGCGCACGTCGTAGGGCTTGCGCGTGTCCGCGGGGATCACGCCGCCGAGCTCCTCCGGCGCGTAGAGCGGCTCGCGCGAGGGCGCGAGCGCGACGCCGACCCGCTTCGACCGGTTCAGGTCGCGGACGATGCGCCGCGCGATGGCGAGCGCGTGCTGGTCGTTCATCGCGTAGTGGTCCGCGACGCCCGACTGGCGCGTGTGCACGTCCGCTCCGCCGAGCTCCTCGGCCGTCACCACTTCGCCCGTCGCCGCCTTCACGAGCGGCGGGCCGCCGAGGAAGATCGTGCCCTGGTTCTTCACGATCACGGTCTCGTCGGACATGGCCGGCACGTACGCGCCGCCCGCCGTGCACGAACCCATCACCACGGCGATCTGCGGGATGCCCGCCGCGGACAGGTTGGCCTGGTTATAGAAAATGCGGCCGAAGTGGTCGCGGTCGGGAAACACCTCGTCCTGGGTCGGCAGATTCGCGCCGCCGGAGTCGACCAGGTAGATGCACGGCAGGTTGTTCTGCCACGCGACTTCCTGCGCCCGCACGTGCTTCTTCACCGTGATCGGGAAGTAGGTGCCGCCCTTCACCGTCGCGTCGTTCGCGACGACGACGCATTCGTGTCCGGACACGCGGCCGATGCCAGTGATCACGCCACCGCCGGGCGCCTCGTTGCCGTACATGTCGTAGGCCGCGAGTTGCGAGAACTCGAGGAACGGCGAGCCCGGGTCGAGCAGCGAGCGCACCCGCTCGCGTGGCAGCAGCTTGCCGCGCGCCACATGCTTCGCCCGCGCCGCCTCGTCGCCGCCGAGCGCGCTCCGCGCCACCTTCTCCCGGAGGTCGGCGACGAGCGCGTTCATCGCCTGCGCGTTCGCGCGAAACTCGACCGCGCGGGGGTTTACCGCGGATTTCAGAGTGCCCATCAGGACTCTTCCAGGCTTTGGGGGCGGAGCGTCGATTCTAGCAGCGGGGCCTCGGTCGGCCGCATCGAAATCGGGCCGGCGCAGGACCTGCCCGGCCGGGCCATCAGGCGCGTTCTTGCGCTCAGGGCGCGGGCCGCCGACGTCCGGCCGGCACGCCGATCAGGTTCGCGAGGCGTCGAGCCACTTCTCGACGGCCGGCGGGGCGTAGCGCTCCATGGCGTTCAGCAGCGCGTCGGGGTCCGACTCGGCGAGCACCATCGCCCGATGCAGCGTCCGAACGAAGCCCTCCGCGACGGCGTGGTCGAAGAGCGCCAGCATGCCGTCGTAATAGCGATTCACGTTGAGCAGTGCGCACGGCTTGCCGTGGATCCCGAGCTGCGCCCAGGTAAGCACCTCGCAGAACTCTTCGAACGTGCCGTAGCCGCCGGGCATCGCGACGAAGCCGTCTGCGAGGTCGGCCATCATCTGCTTGCGCTCATGCATGGTGCGCACGACGTGAAGCTCGGTGAGGTCGTCGTAGGCGAGCTCCTTGCGCAGCAGCGCCTCGGGAATCACGCCGATCACGCGGCCGCCGTCCTTGAGCACGGCGCGCGCGATCTCGCCCATCAGCCCGATGCGGCCGCCGCCGTAGACGAGCGTGAGGTCGCGCTTCACGATCGTCTCGCCCATGCGCCGCGCCGCGTCGGCGTAGACGGGGTCGGTGCCGGTGCTGGAGCCGCAGAAGACGCAGACGCTTTTCATGGACTAGATCGGACCCCAGGACGGAACCGCAAAAGCGCAAAGGGCGCAGAGGATCGCAAACAGGGGCGGGAGTCGGAGCAGAAAAGAGTCAGCGTACGTTGGCCGCGCCGCCGCGCCCCTCGTACGGACCGGTCGCCACCCGACGCGGCCAGTCACGCTGAGCAAGTGGAATGCTTCCTTCGCGAAACTTTGCGCCCTTTGCGCTTTCGCGGCTCCGCGTTAGCCACAAATCCGCCGCTTCGCCGCCGCGTACTCCGCCTTCAGCGCCGCGATCACTTCGGCCGTCGGCATCACCGCGTCGATCTGCCCCACGCCCTG
>JALOSW010000037.1 GCA_025458245.1 Burkholderiales bacterium | reverse complement strand
GCGAAGAAAACCTAGCATTCCGTCATGCCCCTCCGGGGAGCGTGCAGCAAAATAACTTATAATACCGCATTCAAACGGGTGTTTTAAGACGGAAAACCCCGTTTTCGCCGACAGATTGCCCATGTCCCTGAGCCTCGACGAAGTCAAGCGCATCGCGCTCCTCGCACGGATCGCCGTCAGCGAGGGCGAGGCCGCCGCCGCTCGGGATCAGCTGAACGGGATCTTCGCGATGATCGAGGCGATGCAGAAGGTCGACACCGCCGGCGTCGAGCCGATGGCCCACGCGCAGGACGTCATGCTTCGCCTGCGCGAGGACGAGGTGACCGAGCCGGACCGGCACGCGCTCTTCCAGTCGGTCGCGCCGCAGGTGCAGGACGGCCTCTACCTGGTGCCCAAGGTGATCGAGTAGCCGGCGACGAACGCCGGCGCCCCCGGCGGTCCCGGGTGCGGCGCCTGCAAGCCCGTCGCGCCGCGCCGAACCCTGTTTCCCGATGTCCCTCGAGAACTCCAGTCTTCGTGAACTCGCCGCCGCCCTCGCGGCGAAGCAGCTCTCCTCCGTGGAGCTCACGCAGCGCTTCCTCGACCGGATCGCCGCGGCCAATCCGGCGTTGAACGCGTTCGTCACGACGGATCCCGAGCGCAGCCTGGCCCAGGCGCGCGCCGCCGACGCACGCCGCGCCAGGGGCGACGCGACGCCGCTCACCGGCATTCCGATCGCGCACAAGGACATCTGGTGCGCCAAGGGCTGGCGGACGACCTGCGGCTCGCGGATGCTCGCAAACTTCGCGAGCCCCTACGACGCGCACGTCGTCGAGCGGTTCGACGCGGCCGGCGCGGTGCTGCTCGGAAAGTGCAACATGGACGAGTTCGCGATGGGCTCGTCCAACGAGACGTCGTGGTTCGGGCCGGTCAAGAACCCCTGGAACCCGGCGTTCGTCCCGGGAGGCTCGTCGGGCGGATCGGCCGCCGCGGTGGCCGCGCGGCTCGCACCCGCCGCGACCGGCACCGACACGGGCGGCTCGATCCGACAGCCGGCGGCGCTGTGCGGGATCTCGGGCCTCAAGCCGACCTACGGCGTGGTGTCCCGGTACGGGATGATCGCGTTCGCCTCCAGTCTCGACCAGGGCGGACCGTTCGCGAAGAGCGCCGAGGACTTGGCGCTGCTCCTCAATGCCATGGCCGGGTTCGACGCGCGGGATTCCACGAGTCTCGACCGCGCCCCCGAGGACTACACGCGCCTGCTGGCGGCGCCGGTGCCGGGCGCGCCGGCCGACCGGCCGCTCGCAGGGCTTCGCATCGGGCTGCCCCGGCAGTATTTCGGCGCGGGACTCGCGCCCGATGTCGCCGAAGCCGTCGAGACGGCGCTCGCCGAGCTTCGCAGGCTCGGCGCCGCCACGTCGGAGGTCGACCTTCCGGCGAGCGATCTCGCCGTGCCCGCTTACTACGTCATCGCGCCGGCCGAAGCGTCGTCGAACCTCTCGCGCTTCGACGGCGTGCGCTACGGGCACCGGGCCGCCGAGTACGGAGACCTCGTCGACATGTATTGCCGCTCGCGCGCCGAGGGCTTCGGCGCCGAGGTGAAGCGGCGCATCCTCATCGGGACATACGTGCTCTCGCACGGCTACTACGACGCGTACTACCTCAAGGCGCAGAAGATCCGGCGCCTGATCGCCGAGGACTACGCGCGCGCGTTCGCGCAGGTGGACGTGATCGCCGGCCCGACTTCGCCCACCGTCGCATTCGAGTTCGGAGCGAAGACCGCCGATCCCGTGCAGATGTACCTCAACGACATCTACACCATCCCTGCCAACCTCGCGGGCCTCCCGGGCCTTTCGATCCCCGCGGGCTTCGGCGCCGGCGGCTTGCCGGTCGGCCTGCAGCTGGTGGGCAACTACTTCGACGAGGCGCGGATGCTCGCGATCGCGCACCAGTACCAGCACGTGACCGACTGGCACCGGCGCGCGCCGGCGGGCTATTGAGAGAACCGCAAAGGCGCAAACGGCGCAAAGGGGCGCAAAGAAGAGATGACCGAAGGTCTCGCAGGCGCGGAATCGAAACGCATCGGGGCGTCGACTCGCGGTACGCGCAGGCCGGCAACTTTTGCGAACCTTCGCGCCCTTTGCGCTTTTGCGGTTCTGAGGAAGCAGTGATGCAGTGGGAAACCGTCATCGGCCTCGAGGTGCACGCGCAGCTCTCGACGCGCTCGAAGATCTTCTCGGGCGCATCGACGGCATTCGGCGCGGCGCCGAACACGCAGGCCTGCGCCGTGGATATCGCGCTGCCGGGCGTGCTCCCCGTGCTCAATCGCGGCGCGGTCGAGCGCGCGATCCGGTTCGGACTCGCCATCGGCGCAAAGGTGAATCGCACGTCGATCTTCGCGCGCAAGAACTACTTCTATCCCGATCTCCCGAAGGGATACCAGATCTCGCAATACGAGCAGCCGATCGTCGAGGGCGGCGCGATCCGCATCGTCACCAGGGGCGGCGAGAAGACGGTACGCCTGACTCGCGCGCACCTCGAGGAGGACGCCGGGAAGTCCCTGCACGAGGATTTCCACGGCATGAGCGGCATCGACCTGAATCGGGCGGGCACTCCGCTCCTCGAGATCGTCTCCGAGCCCGACATGCGCTCCTCCGAGGAGGCGGTCGCCTACGCGCGCGCGCTGCACGCGCTGGTGCGCTGGATCGACATCTGCGACGGCAACATGCAGGAGGGCTCGCTGCGCGCGGATGCCAACGTCTCGGTCCGGCCGCTTGGCTCCGACGTGCTCGGCACGCGCTGCGAGATCAAGAACCTCAACTCGTTCCGATTCCTCGAGCGCGCAATCGAATACGAGGTGCGGCGCCAGATCGGCATCATCGAAGACGGCGGCCGCATCGTGCAGGAGACTCGCCTCTACGATCCCGACCGCGACGAGACGCGCTCGATGCGCTCCAAGGAAGAGGCGCACGACTACCGCTACTTCCCCGATCCCGATCTCCTGCCGCTCGCCGTGAGCGAAAAGTGGATCGACGAGGTGCGCGCGGGCCTGCCCGAGCTGCCCGAGGCGAAGCGAGCGCGCTACGAGCGGGAATGGGGCTTGCCGGCCTATGACGCCTTGACGCTCACCGCGTCGCGCGAGCTGGCGAGCTACTTCGAGGACGTCGTCGGCGCCGGCATCGAGCCGAAGCTCGCGGCCAACTGGGTGATGGGCGACGTGGCTGCGGCGCTCAACCGGTCCGACCTCGACATCGCCGCGAGTCCGGTCTCGAGCGCGGCCCTCGCGGGCTTGCTTGCGCGCATCCGCGACAACACCATCTCCGGCAAGATCGCCAAGGACGTGTTCGACGCGATGTGGGCCGGGGAGGGCGGCGCCGACGAGATCATCGAAAAGCGCGGCCTGCGGCAGATCACGGACGCGAGCGCGATCGAGAAGCTCGTGGACGACGTCCTTGCCGCGAATCCCAAGTCCGTCGAGGAGTTCCGCGCGGGGAAGGAGAAGGCCTTCAACGCGCTCGTCGGCCAGGTGATGAAGGCGAGCAGAGGCAAAGCCAATCCCGCCGCGGTGAACGAACTGCTGAAGAAGAAGCTCGCCGGCTGAGACCGCGACACGCGTCCGGGCGCGTGCGGGGCCGGCGGAACGCTCGACCTAACTTGCGCAGGTCGACCGGATGCGCCGCGTCAGTTCGTCCGCTGCCGGAAACCAGCTTGCGCGCTCGCCCGGAAAAAGCCCCGCCGCATTCGGCTGCGGAGCGTTCGGGTCCGAGGGCCAGCCCCACACTACGGCGACGCCGGGAATCAGGGTCGACGGATCGAGGGCGCCGCTCGCCACGTCGCGCCGGCAGACGAGGAACTGTGCGCCGCGGGCGATGGCCCGATCGCGCAGAGCAACGATGTCCGCGGTCGGGCCGAGGGTCCGCAGATCGGCGGTCGTGGGCGGCATGGCCAGCACGAAGAACCGTCCCGGGGTCGGGTTGTCGGCGAGGCCCTGCGAAACGGCCTGCGTGAAGGTGAAATTGATCCCGGCGACGTAGAGCCCTCCGGCGCCCTGCGCGATCGCCACGGGGCACGCGAGCGCGAGCGAGGCGACGAACGCCAGGTTTCCCGCGATTCGTCGGATGCCGTGCATCCGATACCTGTCGCGCGCCGCCTTCGCGAACGCGCGCGGTCAGCGCTTCGACGCGGCGGTCGGCCCCGCGCTCACCGTCTGCGTCGCGGCGATGCTGCTGCCCTTCGGAGCGGCACGGGTGATCTCGAGATACCGGCGCTTGTCCTCGTCGTACTTGGTGTTGATCGACCCGATCTCCTGCTCTTTCTTTTCGATCGCTTCACGCTGGATGGCGATCTCGCGCTCGTTGTTCTGCACTTCCTGCTTCAGCTGCGCGGGCATCGGGCGCTTCTGATAGAACTCGGCCTCGGCCTTGAGCTTCTCCTGCCGCTTGAGTGCGTCGGCGAGCTTCGATTTGGAATCCTTGATCGAATCGTGCGCCGCGGCGACCGCGCGCGCGCGCGACTCGTCGATGTCCTTCTCGCTCGAGTAGGTATCGAGGAGCGCCTGGTTGCGGCGGTTCTCCTCGCGCACTCGCATCTGTTCCTCCTGCTGGCGGCGCTTCTCGGCCTCGCGCGCGGCGAGCTGCTCCGCCGTGGGCGGCGCTTCGCCCTGCTTGAGCACGGCACCCTGGCGGTTCAGCTGGTCGATGGGCTTCCCGGCGGCTTCCGTCGGCGGCCGGTCGAGGTAGTGCACCTTGCCGCGCTCGTCGACGTAGCGGTAAAGCTTCCCGGCGCCCTGCGTCTGCTGCGCGTGGGCCGCGGAAACCGCGAAGCCGAGCGCGCAAGCGATCGCCACGAGTGTTCTCGTCTTAGCCATGGTCTGTCGCTCCATAGGTGGATCTGTAAGCGGTCACGGCATCGCGCTGCGCGGCGAGCGCAGGGGTGCCGTCGAGATAGCCGAGCAGGTCGTCGAGATTCGCGATCGCGACCACCGGGATGCCGTAGGTGCGGCGCACTTCCTGCACCGCGGAAAGCTCGCCGGTGCCGCGCTCCATCCGGTCGAGCGAAATCGCCACGCCGGCCGGCACTGCGCCGGCCGCCCGAATGATGTCGACCGCTTCGCGCACGGCGGTGCCGGCCGTGATCACGTCGTCGACGATGAGGACGCGGCCCGCGAGCGGCGAGCCGATGATCGTGCCGCCCTCGCCGTGGTCTTTCGCTTCCTTGCGGTTGAACGCGTATGGGACGTCGCGGCCCGCGCGCGCGAGCGCCATCGACGCCGCGCCCGCGAGCAGGATGCCCTTGTAGGCCGGGCCGAACAGCATGTCGAAGGCGACGCCCGAGCCCGCGATCGCTTTTGCGTAGAATTCCGCAAGCCGGTCGAGCTTCGCGCCGGTGTTGAACAGGCCCGCGTTGAAGAAATAGGGCGTGGTTCGGCCGGATTTCGTCACAAAGCTGCCGAAACGCAGCACTCCGCTCGCAATCGCGAACTCGATGAACTCCTGGCGATAGTCGCGCACGTCACTCTTCCTGGTATCGACTGTTTTTTCCACGGAATTCATGATGTTACGCGTTATGACCCTCAACCTCAACGGCATCCGCTCGGCGTGCGCCAAGGGCTTTCTCGGTTGGCTCGCGAGGCAAAAGGCCGACATCGTGTGCGTTCAGGAGGTCAAAGCTCAACTCGACGACCTCGATCAAGCAATACTCAGGCCCGATCGCTACGAAGGGCATTTCCACTGCGCCGAGAAGAAGGGCTATAGCGGGGTCGGGCTGTATACGCGTATGCAGCCCGATCGCGTCGTGAGCGGCATCGGCAGCCGGGAGTTCGACGCAGAGGGACGCTACATCGAGGTGGACTTCGGCGATCTCTCGGTCGTGTCCGTCTACATGCCCTCGGGGTCGAGCTCTCCGGAGCGGCAGCAGGCCAAGTTCCGCTTCATGGACGAGTTCGCGCCGATCCTGCGGCGGCTGAAGGCGAGCGGCCGCGAGTTCATCCTGTGCGGCGACTGGAACATCGCCCACCGCGAGGCCGATCTCACCAACTGGCGCTCGAACCAGAAGAACTCGGGCTTTCTCCCCGAGGAGCGCGCCTGGCTCACGCGGCTCTTCGACGAGCTGGGATGGGTAGACGTGTATCGCACGCTCTACCCGGACGCAACCGACACCTGCTACACATGGTGGTCGAACCGCGGCCAGGCGTGGGCGAAGAACGTCGGGTGGCGGATCGACTATCACGTCGCCACGCCGGGGATCGCCGCGAAGGCGGTCAAGGCGTCGGTCTACAAGGCGCGCCGTTTCTCCGATCACGCGCCCCTTACCGTGGACTACGACGTCACGCTCGCGTCGGCGCCGGTGCCGGTGCGCCGGTCGCGGCGCCGCGAATAGGCTTCGCCTCTCACCCGGAGAGCCGGTGAAACTGCGCGGACGCCCAGCGATAGGTCCGCCAGGCGGCGAATCCGCGCTGCGCCCAGGCGAACGCCCGCCGAGGGCGGAGCGCGACGATCACGGCGACGCCGGCGATCACGAAGCCCGGATGCGCGCGGAGATACTGCACTCCGTCGACGACGCTGTCGGCGATCGCGAGCGGCCGCTCCATCGGCCTGAAGTCGCGCGCCACGGCATCGCGCTGCGCCGCGGCCAGGAGCACCAGCCGGTCGCGGCGCCGCTGCAGCTCGCCGATGCGGTCCACGGGTTACCCTGCCGGACCGCCGGACCGGCCTCCAGCCAGCCTCTCGCGATCCTTCGCGAGCTCGGCGAGCGTCGTGGAGAACGGTTTCGGCCGGGTCTTGATGTTATGCCGTGCGTACAACAGCAATCCGATCGCCGCGCCGAGGAGCAGGATCGCGAGCACGCCCATCGTCGCGTGCCGATAGGAGTCCCAAAGCGCGACGACGAGCCAGGCGATGCCGAGCATCACCGCCGCGTTGAAGAAGAAGGCCACCGTCACTGCGAGGACGACGAGCCGCCCGAAGCGGATGCGCTCCTCTTCGAGCTCCGTACCGACGATCTCGATACGGGTCTGCAGGATCGCGAGGAAAGTCCGCGCGAGCCGCTTGACCGACGCGAGCAGCCGCGACGACTCCGGCGTCTCCGGCCCGATACCCATGTCGGGCGCGTTACCGGCGCGCGATCAGCATGCCGACGATCACGCCGATCGCCCCCGCGAGGCCGACGGCCTTCCACGGGTTCGCGTGCACGTAGTCGTCGGTGGCCTGCGCGGCGGCTCGCGCCTTGGCGACGACCGCCTCTTCGGCTTCCTCGATCTTGACGCGGGCGCGCCGCAGGCTCTCTTCGGCACGCGCACGCGCCGCCTGCACCTTCTCGCCGGCCTGGCCAGCGGTGGCTTTCAGCAACTCGTCCGCGTCCGCGATGACGGCCTTCATGTCCGAGACGAGCTTGTCGCGGCTGACGGCTTCCTGGATGGTTTCGTTCATGGTGGGCCTCCGGGGAGAATGCAGCATGCACCCGCATCGGCGCGGGGCGTTCGAACCAAGGCTAGCCCCATTTCGATGGCGGGGCAACCGCGCGGCGCAACCTGGGCCGGCCCGCTGCGCGGCTCAGCCTCGCAGGACCGGCGGGGCCTGCTCGCTGAGCGTCGCGGCGAGCAACGCATCGTCGAAGATCGCCACGGCGCGCGTCCAGCCGGCCGACGCGCCGCGGATCTTGTGCGGGAAGCACGAGACGATGAACCCGTCGGCGGGGAGCGCTTCGAGGTTGTGGAGCTTCTCGAGGTGGCAGTAGCCGATGTCGCGGCCCGCCTTGTGGCCTTCCCAGATGAGCGACGCATCGCCGGTCGCCTTGTACTTCTCGGCGGTGTAGACGAACGGCGCATCCCAGCTCCACGCGTCGGTGCCGGTGAGGCGCACGCCGCGCTCGAGGAGATACATCGTCGCCTCGTACCCCATGCCGCAGCCTGCGCTCACGTAGTCGTCGTGGCCGTAGCGGCTCCCGGCGCGGGTGTTGACGACCACGATCTCCATCGGCCGCAGCTCGTGGCCGATCCGCGCGAGCTCGGCGGCGACATCCGCGGCCGTCGTGACGTAGCCGTCCGGGAAGCGCCGGAAGTCGAGCTTCACGCCGGGCTGGAAGCACCATTCCAGCGGCACCTCGTCGATGGCGATCGCGCGCTCGCCCTTGTTCATGGTCGGATGAAAGTGATAGGGCGCGTCGAGGTGCGTGCCGTTGTGGGTGATGAGTTCGACCTTCTCGACCGCCCACGCCGCGCCGTCCGGGAGGTCTTCCTTTTTCAGGCCGGGGAAGAACGGCGCCATCTGCGGGAACGTGGTCTCGTGCGTCATGTATTCGATCTTCGGGCCGAACGGCGGCGGGTCGGACACGACTCCGTTCTCCAGGTAGATGGACAGATCGACGAAGCGGCGCGGCATGGTCAACCTCCGGAACCGAGGACGAGCGAAATCTGCGGAAACGCGATCAGGAGCAGCAGGACGACGAACATTATCAGCGTGAACGGCGCGGTGCCGCGGAAGATGTCGCCGAGGCCGATGCGCGGATCGGCGAGCGTGCTCTTGATGACGTAGACCGACAGGCCGAACGGCGGCGTGAGCAGCCCGATCTCGACCGCCACGACCGTGATCACGCCGAACCAGATCAGGTCGAGGCCGAAGCTCTCCGCGATCGGCAGCATGAGCGGCAGCACGATCAGCAGGATCGACGACGAGTCGATGATGGTGCCGAGCACGAGGACGAGCGCGATGTACACGGTCAGGAACGCGCCGGAGCCGAGACCCGCCTGGGTGAGCGATTCGACCAGGAACTGCGGCGTGCCCGACATCGCCAGCATGCGCGTGTAGATGTTCGCCGCGATGATCAGGAACGACACGGACACGGTGACATGCCCCGTTTCGATCAGCACTTGCCGGAAGCGCGCCCAGTCGAGCTTGCGCCGCGCGACCGCGATCGCGAGCGCCCCCGCGGCGCCGATCGCACCGCCCTCCGTGGCCGTGAACATGCCGGCGTAGATGCCTCCGAGGCAGACCACGATCAGGACGGCCGAGGGAAGCAGCTTGGCGAGCATGCCCAAGGCGTCGAGGTCCGTGCCGGCGATCGGCTCGCGTCGCTCGGCATACACCCGGCCGGGAGCGAACACCGCCATCGCGACGATGCCGAGCGAGAACGCGGCGGCGAGCAGGAGTCCCGGCACGATGCCCGCGGTGAACAGCGCGCCGACCGACTGGTTGGCGAGAAACCCGTAGAGGATCATCAGCAGGCTCGGCGGGATCAGCATCCCGAGCACCGAGGAGCCGGCGACGACGCCCACCGCGAAGCGCGGCTGGTAGCCGAAGCGGAGCATCTCCGGCACCGCGACGCGCGTGAACACCGCAGCCGACGCGATCGAGATTCCCGTGATCGCTGCGAACACCGCGTTCGCCGCGACGGTCGCCACGCCGAGCCCGCCGCGCAGCCGGCGGAACAGGCGGTCTGCGACCTCGAACGCGTCCTTGCCCACATCCGCGACCGCGACGAGAAAGCCCATCAGCACGAAGAGCGGCACGACGCCGAAGATGTGGCTCGCGATCGCATCGCTTGCCGCCTGCGCGAGCAGATGTCCGGCCACCTCGACGTCGCCACGGATGAGCCACACGCCGAAGAACGAAAGCAGCCCGAGCACCACTGCGACGTGGACGCCCGCGTAGATGAGCACGAGCATCAGCGCGAGCGAGCCGAGCGCGATGGCGAGCGGGCTCATCGGCGGCGCGCAGCGCGGAACTCGGCGAAAGCGAGAAGCACGAACACCAGCGTCGTCACCGCCGCGCCCACCACGATGACGAGGCGGATCGGCCAGGTCGGTGCGGTGAAGTCGCCGATCGCGCCGACATGCTCGCCGATGCGGATCGACTCGAAGAGCGGTTCCCAGCTCGCCCACACGATGATCGCGAGCAACAGCGCGCCGGCGAGGTTGTAGACGCCGAGCAGCGCGTGCGCGAGATGCGGCCGCTCGCGGCGCAGCCGGTCGAGCAGCACGTCGGCCCGGGTGAACCGCCCCGCGCGCAGCGTGTCGCCGAGCTGCAGGAACACGATGCCGACGATCGAAAGCGACAGGATCTCGGTGACGCCGCGCACCGGATGACCGAAAAGATCGCGGCCGGCCACGTCGGCGACGATGAGCGCCATCAGGGCGAGGATCCAGATCGAGCCGGCCGCGTTCATCACGCGCGTGAGGCCCGTCACCGCGCGCGGCAGAGGCGCCTCGGGCGCCGCTTGGGGGTCCGGAACGGTCACGTCGGAGGCGGCGCCGCGCGGGAAGGGGCTTCGCCGGCGCGCCTCTCGCCTAGTTCGCCCAGTCGCGCACGATGTTCACGCCGGCCTCGCGCTGCAGCTGCATGTAGCCCTGCAGCACATCGGTGGCCGGCAAGCCCTTCGCCTGCATCTCCGCGCCCCATGTCTTGCCGATCGGCGGAAGCGTGTCGGCCCAGCGCTTGCGCTCCGCCGGCGGCAGCTCGTAGACCTTGGCGCCCGCAGCCTGCATCTGCTTCAGGACTTCGACGGCACGGATCGTCTGCTCGTTGGCGAAGCGGATCGAGTACTCGGCGCCGGCCTCGCGGAACGCCTTCTGCACCTCGGGCGGCAGGCCGTCGAAGCGCTTCCTGTTCACCGCGAGCCCGCCGGCGTACATCGAGCCGAAGTTCACCAGCGTCACGTATGGCGCGACCTCGGCGAGACGCGCGGCGCCGGCGCCCGTTGCGAACGTGAGCGCGCCGTCGGAAACGCCGGACTTGATGTCCTCGTAGTAAGTGGTGAGCGAGCCCGCGACCGCCACGGCACCGGTGCCCTTGATCCAGTTCGCCGACGGGCCGGGCGCCGAGAGCTTCTTGCCCTTGATGTCGTCCACGGTCCGGATCGGAAAGTTCGACCAGATCTGATAGCCGTCGAGCGCGGCGCCGCCGAGATAAACGAGGTTGTTCTTCGTCCAGGCGTCGGCCATCGCGGGGACCTTGCGCTGCAGATCGCCGGTGATGCGGGTCACGACGAGAATCTGGTCCGACCCGAACGGCGCGTAGTACGAGACGTTCTGCAGGGGGAAGCGCGACGCCTCGAAGATGGTCGAGACGAAGCCGAGGTCGGCGACGCCGTCCTTGATCGCCACCGACTCGGCGCCGAGCTTCGCGAGCGTGCCGCCGTAGGCCTTCGTCCAGGCGATCTTGTATTTGCCGCCTGCGGCGAGCCGCCGGTCGACCTCGGGAATGAAGGACTCGTCGAGCAGCTTCACCCACAGGAACGCGGGCGGATGTCCCGCTGCCACCGTGAGCTTGATGGTCTGCTGGGCCTCGACGGGCGCGGCCGCGAGCGAGCCCAGGACGGCGAGCGCGGGCAGTAGGCGGCGCATCGATTCTCCTCCGGTGAGCGTTGCTGACATGGGGCCGAGCGTCGGCCGATGCGCGCGCAGTGTAGGAGTCCGTTCGCGCGCCGGTCAAGCTTGGCCGTCGTTCACCACCTGGGCAGGAACGGCGGCGACAGCAGGCGCAGGCCGACGGTGTAGAAGTGCCCGGAGTTCGCGACGCCGAACTGCCCGCCGTACGTGGTATCGATCTGCACGCGGTCCGGGATCAACCAGAAACGCAGCCCGACCTGATACTCGCTGCGCCGGAACGAGTCGTCGTAGGCCTCGGCGATGAGATACGCGCGCTCGCCCCAGACGGCGATCTCGGCGGCGGCGCCCCAGTTGACCGCGGTGCGTCGCTCCTCGTAGCTGTGATACGCGCCGAGATTGAAGTGCAGGATCAGGCGCTGGTCGAAGCGCGCCACCGTGAGCGGAACGTATCCGTAGAGGAGTGACGGCCCGCCGTTCGACGACGGGCTCGCCTTGGCGCCGCCGACCACGAGGCCCACCGCCCAGTCGTCGCCCTCGAGCCGGCGGAACAGCGTCTTGCCCTGGATCACGAGCGTGCTCTGGCGGTCTTCGTCGTTCAGGTTGAGGCGGTTTCCGCCGACGGTCAGCTCGAGGTTGCCCGTCGGGTTGCACGCCGGAAGCGCCCAGAACTCGCGGATGTCGTCCTGGTAGCCGCGCTTCGTCCAGGCTTCGACCTGGCAGGCCTGCGGATCGACGAGCCGCGCGTCGTCGGTGATGAGCGGTCGCGCGGCGTGCGCAGCCGGCGCCGCGGCCAGCGCGGCGCCGAGACATGCGGCGATTCGGAGTGCGGTGCGGTACCCGGCGCGCACGGTTCTCGTTCTTCTGACCGGTTCGAGCGTGAGAGCTTCCGGGCGCGATGTTACAGACGGTCGGCTCTTCGGGTCAGTGCTGCCCGGGCAGCCTCGCCGAGTAGTCGAGCATGCGGCGCGCCCAGGGCAGGAGCAGGTAAGCCGGGAACGAAAGGAAGAACGTGAGCAGGAAGTAGGGCGCGTAGCCGAGTTCCTGCGCGCCGAAGCCGCTCGCCCAGCCGGCGAGCGAGCGCGAGAGCGCGAACACGGACGAGAGGAGCGCGTACTCGGTCGCCGAGCGGCGCTTGTCGACGATCGCCATGAGAAACGCGAGGAACGCCGCCGTCCCGAGCCCGCCGGTGAACGATTCGGTCGCGCTCGCCGCGTAGACGAGCAGCCGGTATTCGAACAGCGGCGCGACCCCTGCGGTGCCCGGCGGGATCACGGTTGCCGCGATCACGTAGCCGAGATTCGACGCGGCCTGCCACAGGCCGAGCACCCAAAGCGCCTTGAAAATGCCGGCGCGATCGACATACCAGCCGCCGACCAGCCCACCCGCAATCGACAGTCCGAGCCCGATGTTCACCGAGACGAGCCCGATGTCGGTCGCGGTGAATCCCGAGTCGACCCAGAAGGGCTTCACCATGAAGCCCATCGACGCGTCGCCGAGCTTGAAGATGAGCACGAAGAGGAGCGTCGGCCAGATGTAGGGGCGATCGAGAAGCTCCATCAGCGCGCCGAACATGGGCCCGCGTTCGGCAACCTGCGCGTCCTGCGGGCCGCGCGGCCGGCGGAGCCAGACGATCGCGACGATCGCAGCGCCGGCGCCGATCGCGATCGGCCAGAACATCGGCCGGCCCGCCGACCACCGGGTGGCGTTGTTGACGAGCCAGAGCACGAACAGCACGAGCGCCGCGGCGCCCGCGGCGGCGCGCGGGTCCGACGCGATGCGCGCGAACTCGGCGGCGAGCGTCGAGCGGGCCTCGCGCGGAATCGCGGCCTCCCGCGGCGCGGAGAGGCTCGTGACGACGAGCACGGCGAAGAGGGCGGCCGCGACCCAGAACGCGCCGTGCCAGCCCACGTAGTCGGAGAGGATCAGGATGAATCCCGAGGCGAGCATGCCCACCCGGGAGAAGCCGATGCGCACCCCGTTTGCGAGGCCGATCTCGTCGCGGTCGAGCATCTCGATGGTGTAGCCGTCGATCGCGATGTCGTTGGTCGCCGAGAGCACCGTGAACACCGCGATCCCCGTCCACACCCAGGGCGCGACACCCGCCACGTAGGCGAACGAGAGCATCACCAGGCCCATGCCGATGTCCACGGCCGCCATCCACCAGCGATGGTGGCGATAGTGGTCCACGGCCGGCGCCCACAGGAACTTGAGCGTCCAGGCGAGGCCGAGCAGGCTGATCGCGCCGATCGACTTCAGCTCGACGCCCTGCTGGCGGAACCAGACGGGAAAGATCTCGTAGAAGACGCCGAGCGGAAAGCCCGACGAGAAGTAGAGCAGCGCGACCCAGAAGAGCTTGGAGCGCAGGACCTTGGGCTGTTCGGACAAGAGCGCGATCCGTCGCGTCAGCCGGCGCGCTCGAAGCGGAAGACGGCCAGGCTTCCGCGCAGGTTGGGCAGCACCGTCACCGGCCGGCCCGCGTCGAGCACCAGCCGCTCGAGGATGCGCACGCCGTGCGTGGCGCAGAACGACTCGAAGTCGCGAATCGTGCAGAGGTGCACGTTCGGCGTGTCGAACCACTGGTACGGCAGTTCGTCCGACACCGGCATGCGCCCGCGGATCACCTGCCAGCGATGCCGCCAGTGGCCGAAGTTCGGGAACGTCACGATCGCCTCGCGGCCCACCCGCAGCATCTCGCGCAGGATCTCCTCGGTGTGGCGCACCGCCTGCAGCGTGAGCGAAAGGATCACGTAGTCGAACGATCCGGAGTCGAAGCCCGCGAGTCCGCCCTCGAGGTTGCCCTGGATGACGTTCACGCCGTTCGCGACCGAGGCGATCACCTTGTCGTCCTCGATCTCGATGCCGTAGCCGCGCACGTTGCGCGTCTCGCGCAGGTGCTTGAGCAGCAGCCCGTCGCCGCACCCGAGGTCGAGGATGCTCGCATCGGGGCGCACCCACGCCGCGATCGCCTCGAGGTCCGGGCGCTTCGCGAGCCGCAGACGCTCTTCGCCGGTCATGCCGCGAACCCGCTCGTGGCGGCGTCGGCGCCGGCGGAGGCCGCGATCGGCTCGCCGGGAAGCGCCGCATCGATCGGCCCGCCGCCGGCGCCGATCTCGCGGGCGACGTTCGCGAAGTAGGCTTGCACGACCGCGTGATAGCGCGGGTCGTCGAGCAGGAACGCGTCGTGCCCGTGCGGCGCGTCGATCTCGGCGTAGGAGACGTCGCGGCGGTTGTCGACGAGCGCCTTCACGATCTCGCGCGAGCGCGCCGGCGAGAAGCGCCAGTCGGAAGTGAACGACGCGACCAGGAACCGGCATGTCGCCGGCGCGAGCGCGGCGGTGAGGTCGCCCGCGAAATCGTGCGCCGGATCGTAGTAGTCGAGCGCGCGGGTGATGAGCAGATACGTGTTCGCGTCGAAGTACTCGGCGAACTTCTCGCTCTGGTACTTGAGGTACGACTCCACCTCGAAGTCGATGTCGAAGTGGAAGCCGATGGCGTCGGCGCGCAGCGCGCGGCCGAATTTCTCCATCATCGCGTCGTCGGAGAGATACGTGATGTGGCCGATCATCCGCGCGAGGCGGAGCCCTCGCTTCGGCTTGACGCCGTGCGCGTAGTAGTCGCCGCCGTGAAAGTCGGGGTCGGTCACGATCGCGCGCCGCGCCACCTCGTTGAACGCGATGTTCTGGGCGGTGAGCTTCGGCGTCGCGGCGATCACGACCGCGTTCGCGAGCCGCTCGGGAAAGAGCGTCGCCCACGCGAGCGCCTGCATGCCGCCGAGGCTGCCGCCCATCACGGCCGCGAAACGCCGGATGCCGAGCGCGTCGGCGAGCCGCGCCTGCGCCGCGACCCAGTCCTCGACGGTGACGACCGGGAAGCGCGAGCCGTGCGGCGCGCCGGTGCGCGGGTCGATCGAGGCGGGGCCGGTCGAGCCGAAGCAGCTGCCGAGGTTGTTGACGCCGATCACGAAGAACCGGTCGGTGTCGAGCGGCTTGCCCGGGCCGATCATGTTGTCCCACCAGCCCGCGTTCTTGGGGTCGTCGGCGTAGTAGCCCGCCACGTGGTGCGACGCGTTCAGCGCGTGGCAGACGAGCACCGCGTTGGAGCGCTCCGCATTGAGCCGCCCGTAGGTCTCGTACACGAGCTCGTACTGCTCGAGCGTCGCGCCGCTGCGAAAGCGAAGCGGCGTGTCGAACGCGAGCCGCCGCGCGGTGACCGCGCCGACGGAACGATGCACTGGATGCTGGTGCATGCCGATGGCAGTAGAAAAAAGAAAAACCCGTTCGACCTTGCACGGCTCGAACGGGTTGCCCACGCTTTAGCCGGATTTAGAAGGCCGGATGCTCCCGTCCTTCAGCGCCCGCAAGCTGTCGATCAAATCGGCGCGATGGAGAGTTTAGCACGCGGACGAGGCGCGATCGGCAGCGCGCGCGAGACCCATTCTCGTCTCCACGCTCGCGGCCGCGAGGCGGAGGAGAAACGCCCCGTCCGATGGCCAAGAGAGGGCGGCGCGAGTGTGGGGATGCGTACGACCGAGAGGCCGCCAAACCCCCATCCCGGCCTTCCCCCGGGGAGGGGGAAGGAGAGGATCGGTTCCTGCGCTAACGCTGCTGCCACGCCTCGCGGCGGAAGCGGCGGCGCGGCGGCCGGCCGGGCGGCGGGCTTACGGCGTACTCGTCGATTTTCGCGATCACGAACTCGCGCACCGCCGCGGGAATCTGCGCGGCCTCGCGCGCGAAACGCCCGCCCACCGCGTCGGCCGTGAACGGCTCGCCCTGGCCCGGCGGCTCGCCGTCGTGAAAGAAGCCGAGATCCTCGCGCCAGACGAGCGCCCGGTCGCTCGAGGGGCCGCCGTAGCAGAGCTGGAACATCAGCACCTCGCCGCCGGGCGACGCCCAGACGAACAGGTCGAAATGGTCGTCGTGGAACCAGCGGCGCGCGCGGCCCGGCTCGTCCTGCCGCACGCCTTCGATCTCTCGCAGCATCGCTCCTCCTCGTTCGGGCGGCGGTGACCGGCCGCCCCTCCTTTCCCTTTTATCACCACCCGGTCGCGATGAACAACCCGGCGCCGACCGGCGCTCGCGGGAAAAGGCGTCGGGACGCTTTTGAAAGTCGGCTTCCCCGCGCGCGCGTCGCGACCATCGCCAGCGTGCCCGAGGCGGAAGCCGAGTTTCGACGGGCACGGGACCAGGCGGCCATGGGGGATGTCTCCCCCGTTCTTCGACACCCTGTCAGGCGTTGAGGCGCTCGACGAGGCTGCGCACCTTGTCGCGATCCTCGGCGCGCAGGATGCGCGTCGCGAGCGCCTCGGCCTCCGGCACGCGCGTGTGCAGCACCAGCTGCTTGATCGGCAGGAGCTGCGCCGGATGCATCGAGAACTGGCGCAGCCCCAGCCCGACGAGGAGGCGCGTCATCGACGCGTCGCCCGCCATCTCGCCGCACACGGCCACCGGCACGCCGGCCTTGTTGGCGGTGCGGATCGTGTGCGCGATCAGCCAGAGCACCGCGGGATGCAGCGGATCGTAGAGGTGCGCGACCGTGTCGTCGGTGCGGTCGATCGCGAGCGTGTACTGGATGAGGTCGTTCGTGCCGATCGAGAGGAAGTCGAGCCGCCTGAGAAAGAGCCCGAGGGCGAGCGCCGCCGCGGGAATCTCGACCATCCCGCCGATCTGGATCTCGCGGTCGTATGGAACGCCCTGCGCGTCGAGCGCGTCCTTCGCCTGGCGCACGAACTGGAACACATGCTCGACTTCGTGCGCGTGGGCGAGCATCGGCACCAGCAGGCGCACCTTGCCGTAGTGCGAGGCGCGCAGGATCGCGCGCAGCTGCGTGAGGAACATCTGCGGCTCCGCGAGGCAGAACCGGATCGCGCGCAGCCCCATCGCGGGGTTCGGGCCAGCGCGGTCCGCGCCGTTGATCGTCTTGTCCGCACCCAGGTCGAGCGTGCGGATCGTGACGGGCTGCCCGGCCATGGCGACCGCCACGTCGCGGTAGGACTCGAACTGCTCGTCCTCCGAGGGCAGGTCGTCGCGGTTGAGGAGTCCTGCGGCAGCTCGATGTTCGCCTGCAGCTCGATCTGGGCGCCGTCGAGCGTGGTGGCGCGCGTCGTCTTGAGCCGCTTGAGCTTCTTGCGCTCGAGGTCGAACTGGCTGCGGCGCAGCTCGTACTCGGCGAGCACCTGCTTGTCGGGGTTGACGATCAGGACGCCCTGGCGCCCGTCGACGATCAGCAGTTCGCCTTCGCGAATGAGGTTTCGCGCGTGGTGCAGGCCGACGATCGCGGGCAGGTTGAGGCTCCTCGCGACGATCGCGGTGTGCGAAGTGACGCCGCCCACGTCGGTCACGAAGCCCGCGAACTGCGTCTGCTTGAAGAGGATCATGTCCGCCGGCGACAGGTCGTGCGCCACGACCACCAGCCGGCCGGACTCGGCCGGCGGCGCGGGCACGTGGCCGGTGCCGAGCATCGCCTTCAGCACGCGCTCGACGACCTGCTGAACGTCGGCCTTGCGCTCCCGCAGATACGCGTCCTCGAACTCCTCGAACTGCGCGACCAGCGTCTCCATCTGCTGCACGAGAGCCCACTCGGCGTTGCAGCGACGCGCCCGGATCAGCTCGCGCGGCGCCTGCGAGATCTGCGCGTCGTCGAGGATCATCAGGTGGAGGTTGACGAACGCCCCGATCTCCGCGGGCGCCGACATCGGCATGCTCGCGGCGAGCCCCATCAGCTCGCCCTTCACTTCCGCGACGGCGTCGTCGAAGCGCGCGATCTCCGCGTCGATCTCCTCGGGCGCGACCTCGTAGTGGGCGACCTCGAGCCGCGCCGTCGAGACGAGGTGCGCGTAGCCGATCGCGATCCCGCCGGACACCCCGGCGCCGTGCAGCGTGAAGCTCGGGCCGCCGGGGGCGGCGCCGCTGTCGGCGAGGTTGGCGAGGCTGGGCTGGTCCATGGCGTTACGCGTGCGTCCCGGTCACTCGTCCTCGCCGAAGCGGTCGGCGATGAGCGCCTTGAGCGCCTCGAGCGCTTTGTCCTCGTCGGGCCCCGAGGTCTCGATGCCGACGCAGCTCCCCTTGCCGGCGGCGAGCATCATCACCCCCATGATGCTCTTCGCGTTGACGCGGCGGCCGTTGCGGGAGAGCCAGATCTCGGAGTCGAACGTCGACGCCATCTGCGTGAGCTTCGCCGACGCGCGCGCGTGCAGCCCGAGCTTGTTGACGATCTCGACTTCCGCCTGCGCCATCAGTTCTTCTCCAGCCGGACGACGCCGTCGCGCCCGCCGCTCATCGCCTTCTGCACCACCACGTCGAGCGGCTGCTCGCGATAGGTGAGCGCGCGCACCAGCATCGGCAGGCTCACGCCGGAAAGACCCTCGACCCTGCCGGGGGCGAGCAGGCGCGTCGCGATGTTCGCGGGCGTCGCGCCGAGAATGTCGGTGAGCACCAGCACGCCCGATCCGTCGTCGAGTGCCCGCGCCAGCTCCTGCGCCTGCGGCAGGATGAGGTCGGGGTCGTCGTGCACGGTGACGCCGATCTGCCGCACGCGCAGCGGCCGCTTGCCGAGGACGTGGCTCGCGCAGTGGATGAGCGCCTCGCCGAAGGCGCCATGCGAAACGATGAGGATGCCGATCATGTAGGTCCTGGCGCCGGTTCGAGCGGCCCGCCACGTTGCGCCGGAGTTTACCGCGCCGCAGCCCGGGATCGGGCGTCGTCAGCGCCCGGGCTCGTCCTCGCGACGGGCCTCTTCTTCCTCCTGGCGCGAGTGCTCGAGCAGGGCGCGGAAGAGCGGTTGCCGCGCCGCGAGCGCCTCGACGGTGCCCGAGTCGAGCACGCGCCCCTCGCCCATCAGCACGACCCGGTCGAAGCGCGGCAGCAGATGCAGCCGGTGCACGGACGACACGACCGCCGCCTCCGGGAACGCGGCGAAGATCGCGTCGTAGACCGCCGCTTCCGTCGCGGGGTCGAGCGCCGAGGTGGGCTCGTCGAGCAGCACGAGCGAGCTCGCCCTTGCCGCGAGCAGGCCGCGGGCGAGGGCGATGCGCTGCCGCTGGCCCCCGGAGAAGTTCGCGCCGCGCTCGGCGATGAAAGTGTCGAGGCCCTGCGGCAGCGCCGCGACCAGCGGCTCGAGCTGCGCGGCGCGCACGGCGCGCTCCACGGCGTCGGCCGGAACCGCGTCGCCGAGCGTGAGGTTCTCGGTGAGCGTGCCTTCGAAGACCTCGGCTTCCTGCGGCACGAGCGTCGCGGCGCCGCCGAGGTTCCGGTACTCGGGCCGCGCCGCGCCGTCCACGGCAACCTCGATCGACCGCGGCGTGTAGAGCCCGGCGAGCACGCGCAGGAGCGAGCTCTTGCCCGAGCCGCTCTCGCCTACCAGCGCGATCGACTCGCCGCGCCGGATCGACAGCGCGACGTCGACGAGCGTGGGCCGCTCGCCGCGTGCGCGCGGGTGGGTGAAATCGAGATCCGCGATCGCGATCTCGCGCCAGTTCGAGGGCAGCGCCGCGCGCGCTTCCTCGCGCGCCGGCGCCGCGCGGATCGGATCGGCGCTCGCGTAGTCGGCCCGCACGCGCGCGAGCTGCTGGTAGTTGGCGGCGAGCGAGCCGATCACGCCGCCCGCCTGCTGCGCGTACTGGTACACCATGAACACGTTGCCAAGGAGCAGCGTGCTGCCTTCGGCGGTGCCGAGCCACGCGTAGAGCACCACGAGCAGCGTCCAGACGGCCGTCGAGAGGAGATCGACCGAGGCCCATTTCGCCTCGTTCACCACCACGCTTCGCGCGAGCGGGCGGAACACGGCGCCGAGCCGCGTGGCGAGCAGCTTCCGCGTCGCCTGTTCGAGCCGCAGCGCGATCACCGAGCCGATGTTGCCGAGATAGTCGACGAGCGCCGCGTTGTAGCGCCGCTCGGCGCTGTTTTCCTCGCCCGCGAGCCGCATCATGGTCGCGTCGAAGCGCACGATCACCACGGCGATGAGCCCGTAGCCGACGAGCGCGGCGATGCCGACCGTCGGCGACAGGATCACGAGCGCCGCGATCGGGCCGATCAGGTTGACCGCGTTCTGCAGGTAGATGAACTGGCTCTGCGCGAAGTCGAACAGCGCGTGCGTCGACTGGTTCACGCGATGGAGG
>JALOSW010000157.1 GCA_025458245.1 Burkholderiales bacterium | reverse complement strand
CCCGGAGAACCGGGCCTTCGCGCGCACGCCAATTGCAGCACAATGACGGGTCTCGTCAGCGAGCGCCGCCTTGTGAGTACCGACATCGACGCCGTGGAGATGCAGCTCGAGCGCACGTTGCGCGCGGTGCTCGTCGTCGACCTCGTCGAGTCGGTGCGGCTGATCGAGGAAGACGAGGAGGACGCGATCCGCCGCTGGCGCCGGATGGTGGATCACGTCGAGCGCGAGATCCTGCCCGCGCACGGCGGCCGCCTCGTGAAAAGCCTCGGCGACGGCATGATGCTCGAGTTCGCGAGCCCGCAGCCCGCGGTGCAGGCCGCGTTCGCGATCCAGCGCATCTGCGAGGACCTGAATGCGGGGATCGCACCGGAGCGCCAGATGCTGCTTCGCATGGGCATCCACGCGGGCCAGCTGATTGCCGACGAGCACGACGTGTACGGCCGCAGCGTGAACCTGGCGGCGCGGCTGATGACGCTCGCCGGTCCGGGCGAGATCGTCGTCTCTGCGGAAGTGCGCGACCAGATCACGCCGATCCTCGATGCCGACGTCGAGGATCTCGGCGACTGCTACCTGAAGCACGTGCAGCACCCGGTGCGTGCGTACCGCGTCGGCCCGCCCGGAGCGCACCCGGTGATCGCACCGGGCAGCGTCGCGGCGCAGGACCTGCGTCCGACGGTGGCGGTCGTGCCGTTCGCGGCGCGCACCACCGAGCCGGGCGATCAGGTGCTCGGCGAAGTCCTCGCGGACGAGATCATCTCGGCGCTTTCGGGCACGCCGGAGCTCAACGTCATCTCGCGGCTGTCCACCACGCTCTTCCGCAACCGCAACGCCCCGCCCGAGCAAATCGCGGCGCACCTCGGGGCGCACTACATGTTGTCCGGCGCATACCGCGTCGCCGGAAACCAGTTGATCCTCGTCGCGGAACTGCTGGAGTGCAAATCGGGCCGCGTGCTTTGGGGCCACAGCCTGAAGGGCACCGTGAGCGGCGTGATCGGCGGCGAGGACGAGCTGATCGACCAGGTCGTCAGCCAGCTCGGCACGGCGGTCATGGCGCGCGAGCTGGAGCGCGCGTTGTCCCAGCCGCTGCCGACGATGGAGAGCTACACGCTGCTGATGGGCGCGATCGCGATGATGCACCGCCTCTCGCGGCGCGATTTCGACCGCGCGCACGCGCTGCTCGAGGCGCTCACGGAGCGCGCGCGCCGGCACGCGGTGCCTTACGCATGGCTCGCCAAGTGGCACGTGCTGCGCGTGCAGCAGGGCTGGACGGACGATCCGCGCGCCGAGGCGAGGCTCGCCCTCGAAGCGACGAAGCGGGCCCTCGACAACGACGCGCACTGCTCGCTCGCGCTCGCCGTGGATGGATTCGTCCACACGAACCTGCTCAAGGACTTCGACGTGGCGCAGGAGCGCTACGACCTCGCGCTCGCAGTGAACCCCAGCGACTCCCTCGCCTGGCTTCTCAAGGGCACGCTGCACGCGTTCAGGAGCGAAGGCGAGCTTGCCGTCGAGGCGACCGAGCAGGCGTTGCGGCTCTCCCCGCTCGACCCCGTGAAGTATTTCTACGACTCGCTCGCGGCCACCGCCGCGCTGTCGGCGGGCCGTTACGAGCGCGCCATCGAGCTCGCGCGGCGCTCGCTGCGCGCGAACCGCACGCACACTTCGACCCTGCGGGCGCTCGCGATCTCGCAGATGCGCATCGGCGACGAGCGCGGCGCGAAAGAGACGGTGCGGGAGCTCCTTCGCCTCGAGCCGGCGCTGACGGTGAGCAAGTATCTGGAGCGCTCCCCGGCGAGCGGCTTCGAGACGGGACGGATCTGGTCGGAGGCCCTGCGCCACGCGGGCATGCCGGATTGAACGGGACAACCAGGAGGGAACGGCAATGAGCATGTTCGGCGGGGCGGGCGGCGCGGGTGGAGCCGGAGGCGCTGGCGGTGCCGGCGGTGCGGGCGGCGCGGGCGGCGCGGGCGGCGCGGGCGGCGCAGGCGGCGCAGGTGGGGCCGGCGGCGCAGGGGGTGCGGGCGGCGCGGGCGGGTACAACTCCGGTCTCGTCGCCGGCGCGCTGATCGGGCATCGCGACGGCATCGTCGGAAACTGGGTGCAGCCCGGCAACATGCCGGATCCGTTGTGGATCGAGACCGCCGCGCAGGTCGAGCGCTGGGAGCCGTGGGTGCGTGCCGCGATCTACGACTTCGAGCTCGCGTCGCACCTCCAGTTCTCCGGGCGCGACGAAACGCCGGATTCGAACAATCCCAATAGTCCGCCGCCGGAGCCGTTCACGTTCACGATGTGGAACGTGGAGGTCACGGGTGGGGCGCAGCCGAACGCGAGCGTCGCGCCGATCGTGAGCATGGTGCGGCCAACGCCGGCGAAGTTCCTGAGGCAGCTGCCGCTCGTCGAGGCCTACGCCGACCTGCGCGAGGATCGCGCCGCGGAGATCCTGGCGCAGACCGGCCCGCAGTACGCGTTCTGGTCCTCGATCGTCAACCTCCACCCCACGCGCACCCGCTGGACCTGGGAACTCCTCGACACAGCGCTGCGCTTCGCCACGACGGTGGAGATGCGCTTCAAGCACGCGCTCGCCTGCCGGCGGCCGCACGAGTGGTCGCCGCAGATTCAGCCGATGATCCTGACGCCGTCGCACGGCACGCTGCCCAGCGGCCATTCGACGGAGGCCCACATCGTCGCGCTGCTGCTCGCGAAGCTCCTCGCAGGCGCGCCCAAGCCGCCGCCCGATCTCGCGCTGCTGCGCGAGCAGCTCATGCGTCAGGCGGCGCGCATCGCGATCAACCGCACGGTCGCGGGCGTGCACTTCCCGGTCGACAGCGTGGCGGGACAGATGCTCGGACTCACGCTCGCCGAGTATTTCGCGGCACGCAGCGCCGGCGGCAACGTGCACGCCTGGGAGTTCAAGGGGCAGGCGTTCCCGGACACGGACGACTTCGACTTCCGGAAGCTGTTCGACACGACCAACGGACAGCGCGGCCAGACGGCATACGCAGTGCAAGGCGGCGCCACCCAGGTGCGCAAGTCCTTCATCCTCGCCTGGCTCTGGGACAAGGCGCAGAAGGAATGGACCTGACGCTGACGGCGGAGCGCGCACGCGCGGAGGAGGCAGCTGTGGCCAAGCCGAAGAAACCCGCGTCCGGCGACAAGCGCGGCGGACGCAAGCCGGACGCGCGACAGACCGTGGTCGAGGAGACGGGCACGCTCGCCGATGCCGTTCCGTATCTCTCCTGGGCAGAGGCGACCGATTACCGTTACCTCGGCGGCCGGCCCGCGAGCGGCCTCCCCGTGCTGCTCAAGCTGAGGGAACCGGTGCGGCAATTCGCCGCCCAGGTGCGAGAGCTGGGCCTCGGCGATGCGATCCGGCTTCCCGCGCTCTTTGCAGAGCCCGCCGAATGGCTGGCGAACGTTACGTATTGCCCGGCGATCATCGACGCATCGGCACTCAAGCCCTCGAAAGCGCGGGATGCCCTGCAGAGTTGGGTCCGGCGCATCGAGTTCGGCCTGCCGAACTTTTCGCTGCCTCAGCTCCCGCGAACGCGCGTGCCCGACCCGTCGCGCCCGGCGAAGCACGTGGTGACCGCCGTGATGGACGACGCGCTGCCCCTCGTGCACGAGCGGTTCCGCCGCGCGATCAACGACCCGCGCGTCGAATACGTGTGGAAGCAGGGTCTTCCCGGCGTGGTGCTCTCTCGCGCGCAGATCAAGGCGGCGATGGCGAATCACGTCCACGCCGGGATCCTCGACGAGGATGCCGTATACCGCGTGCTCGGGTTCGAAGATCCCGCCGCCTCGGGCCACAAGGCCCTCTGGCGGCGACGTGCCCATGGCGCGCACGTCATGGCCCTCGCCTGCGATCCGCACGGCCGCCGCGAGCCCTCGCCCATCATCGGCGTCCAGTTCCCGGCGAGCGCCGTTCGCGATACGTCAGGCGCCTGGCTCGGGACGCATGTCTACTACGGCCTGCTGTTCATCCTCCACATGGCGGACCAGCTCGCCTGCGACGAGGGCAGCGGGCCGCTGCCGGTCGTGGCGAACGTGAGCTACGGCAAGTTCGCGGATTCGCACGACGGACAGTCGCCGCTCGAGCTGGCAATGGACGAACTGATCGAGGCGCGCAACGCCGTGGCCCCGTTCGCGGTGGTGTTGCCGTCGGGAAACAGCTTTCTCGACCGCTGCCACGCGAAGCGGACGCTTCGCCCCGACGAATCGCAGGAGCTACGGTGGCGCGTCCAGCCCGACGACCGCACACCGAGCTTCCTCGAGATCTGGCCGGGGCCGGCCGCGCGCGACGGGACGGCACCGGCGCTGCAGGTGTCGCTCCAGGCGCCCGACGGCAGCACGGTCGCAGCCGTCACGCGCGGCGCGTCTCGGCAATGGCCGCTCTCCGGACCGCCACTCGCGAGCATCGAGTACCGCGTTCCGGGTCCCCTGGGGCCGCATCGCGACATGATCCTCGTGACGCTCGCGCCGACTGCGACATTGAGCGCGGGCGACGGCGTCGCCCCCGCCGGCACGTGGAAAGTGCTCGTCCGGAACGCGGACCCCGCAAAGCCGGCGGACATCGAAGCCTGGATCCAGCGCGACGACACGCCCTACGGCTGGCCGATCACCGGGCGCCAGTCGCGGTTCGACGACGAGAAGTACGGGCGCTTCGACGCCTCCGGCCGCTATGTTCGCGCGAAGGCCGCGGGTGCCGAGTACGACGACGATCCGACCTCGACGAGCGAGATCCGCCGCGACGGGTCGCTCAATGCGATCGCGACCGGGAAGCATCCCGTCGTGATCGGTGCTTTTCGGCGAAGCGACGGAACCGCGAGCGCCTACTCCGCGGGCGGCCCGATCCCTCCCGGGACGCGCAGCGATTCCACCCCCGATGCGCTGCTCGTGGGCGACGATTCGCCGGTGTGCGACGGCGTGCTCGCCGCCGGCACGCGCAGCGGCTCGACCGTGGCGATGCGCGGCACGAGCGTGGCCGCACCGCAGATCGCGCGCTGGCTCGCAAAGCGCATGGAAGACGGCCTGTCCGCGGATCGCGATGCCGTGCAGGCGCTCGCTGCAGCGTCCGATCCGGGCAGCCCGGCGGTTCGCCCCGAGCGCAAGGGCGGCGGCCGCGTCGACGTCCGTCCCGTGGCACGAGTGCGTCGGCGCGACGCGCCCTGACGCGGACGCTGGCCGCTCAGTTGCGCGCGCAACGTGCCGGCAGGGGCCGCGGCACGGGCGCGCGGGTCGCATCCGGCGCGCTCAGCGATTCGAGAAACGCGACGAGATCGGCGCTCTCCTGCGGCGTGAGATCGAGCGGCCGCAGCAGCTGCTCGCCGTGCGAGTGGATGCGCTCGGTGTTCATCTCGGAGTAGTGGCGCACCACATCGGGAAGCGTCGCGAGGCTCCCGTTGTGCATGTAGGGTGCGGTGAGCGCCACGTTGCGCAGGCTCGGCGTCTTGAACCGGCCGAAGTCCTGCTGCGTCGAGGCGACGTGCCGCGTCTTCGTCGCTGCCGCGCCAGTCCTGTCGTCGTTCCACTTGCCCGTCAGGCTGAACGGATCGGACGCGAGGCGCTTCACGCCCTCGTACCGCCCCGCATCGACCTGCCCCGGCGCGACGAAAAACGGCACGCCCACGTCGTGAAACTCGCCGTTCGTGAAGCCCGGTCCGAAGTGGCACACGGCGCAATTTCCCTTGCCGACGAAGATCTTCAGGCCGCGCTGCGCGGCGAGCGGATACCGCGCCGCCGCGGCCTTGTCGCCCTTGGCGAGCGCATCGCGAAAGTCGTCGAACGGCGTGCGGCCGGAGTCGAGC
>JALOSW010000156.1 GCA_025458245.1 Burkholderiales bacterium | reverse complement strand
GGGCCGGGAGGCGCTCGCAACGCTGCCGCCGCGTGCACGCACCAAGCGCGCGCTACTCACTGCCTTCGTCGAGTCGCCGCTCGCGGCGGAGGCCCCCGCGCTCGGCACCGATGCCGCGCGAAAGTGCGTCCGGGAGTTGCTCGCCGCAGGCTGGGTCGAGCCGCATCGCCGCCCCGCCGCACCGATCGCCCCCGAGGCGCGCTTTGCGCTGACCGACGCGCAGCGCGCGGCGGTCGAAGCGGTGAACGCCGCACGCGGCCGGTTCGAGGCGTTCCTGGTTCACGGCGTGACGGGCAGCGGCAAGACCGAGGTGTACCTGCGGCTCGCAGCGGATGCCGTACGCGCAGGCGGGCAGGTGCTGGTGCTCGTGCCCGAGATCAACCTGACGCCCGCGCTGGAGCGCGAGTTCCGGACGTGCTTTCCCGGGGAACTGCTCGTCACGCTCACCAGCGCCGCGGCAGAGAACGAACGCGCCGCGAGCTTCATCGCCGCACAGGAAGGCACGGCGCGCGTAGTGCTCGGCACGCGGCTCGCAGTGTTCACGCCGCTCCCGGATCTCGGGCTCGTCATCGTCGACGAGGAGCACGACCCCTCGTTCAAGCAGCAGGAGGGCCTGCGCTACTCGGCGCGCGACCTCGCCGTATGGCGGGCGCGCGAGTCGCAATGCCCCGTGGTGCTCGGCTCCGCCACGCCATCGCTCGAAAGCTGGACGAACGCGCACGCCGGACGCTACCGGATGATCGCGTTGCCGGAGCGTGCGCGGCCGGGCGCGGCGCTGCCGACCGTGCGCACGGTGGACTTGCGCGCCGAGCCCGTGAAGGAGGGGCTCGCGACCTCGCTCGTCGCCGCGGTCGAGGCGCGGCTCGCGCGCGGCGAGCAATCGCTCGTGTTCCTCAACCGCCGCGGCTACGCGCCGGTGCTCGGCTGCGGCGCATGCGGCTGGGCGGCCGGGTGCGGACGCTGCGCCGCGCATCTCGTCGTGCATCTCGCCGACCGGCGGCTCGCGTGCCATCACTGCGGCCATGTCGAGCCGATCCCGCGCTCCTGCCCGACTTGCGGGAACGTCGATCTCTTCCCGTTCGGCCGCGGCACGCAGCGCGTGGAGAACGTGCTCGCGGCTCGGTTTCCCGCGGCGCGCATCCTGCGCATCGACAGCGACTCGATGCGCGCGAAAGGCCGCTGGACCGATACCGCGGACGCGATTCGCGCGGGCCGCGCCGACATCCTGGTCGGCACGCAGATTCTCGCGAAGGGTCACGATTTTCCGCTGGTGACGCTCGTCGGCGTGCTCAACGCGGACGCCGCGCTGTTCGCCGCCGACTACCGGGCGCCGGAGCGCCTGTTCGCGCAACTCGAGCAGGTCGCCGGCCGCGCCGGCCGCGCGGATCGCCCGGGCGAGGTGCTGATCCAGACGCGCTATCCGCACCACCCGCTCTATCGCGCGCTGGTGGAGCACGATTACGCGCGCTTCGCCGACGCGCTCGCCGAAGAGCGGCGCATCGCCGGCTTTCCGCCTTTCGTGCACGAGGCGGTGCTGCGCGCGGAGAGCCGGGAGATGGCCGTCGCGATCGGATTCCTGCGCGAGGCGCTGCGCGCGCTGCCGCCCGAGCGCGAGGGCGTGAACGTCTACGACCCGGTCCCGATGACGCTCGCGCGCCTGTCGGGTTGGGAGCGCGCGCACGTGCTCGCGCAATCGCCGTCGCGCCGCGCGCTGCAGGCGATGGTCGGCGCGTGGCGCGAGAAGCTGCATGGGCTGCGCCCGCACGGCGCGGTACGCTGGCACTTCGACGTTGATCCGATTGAGTTTTAGCACCGCCTCGGGGAGGTGCTCCGATACAATCGGAACTTTCCGCCGCAGTGCCGCATCAAATCGGCGTTTGGAAGGGGAGTAGCCAGGGAGGCCCCCGCCTTCCCCGCACGCCGTCAGTACGACAGAAAACAACTGTCCGGCGCGTCGGGCTCGGAATCCGTTCCGCTGCCGGCCAGACCTTCGTCGCGCGTGTTCGCGCCGCTCGGGCCCGGTGTTGTCCGATCATCCGGGCCGTCGCGCGGGAACCACACGGCGGAAGCATGGAAGGCAAGGAATGAGATCGACTCTCCTCACGATGTTCGCCGCGGCGACGCTCGCGCTCGCCGCACCCGCCGCCGCGCAGCCGAGCGCCGTGTTCGCCACGGCGCCGGGCACCCCCGGTGCGCAACAGCCGCTCGACCTCGCGACTGCGCTCGCCCTGGCAGAGGGCGCCAGCCCGCGCTTGCGCATTGCCGAATCGCAGGTCGAAGGCGCGCGCTCGGGCGTGGTGACGGCGCGCCAATATCCGAATCCGGAAGCGCTCGCCTCCGCCGGCCAGCAGAACGCACGCGTCGCCAATGCCCCGAACGGCTCGCTCGGACTGATCGGCCTGGCGCAGCAGATCGACCTGCCGATGGTGCGCGAGCCGCGTATCCGCGGCGCCGAGGCCGGCGTCGAGGGGAGCGAGCTCGCGCTCGCCGAGACGCGGCTGGTGGTGCGCGCGAACGTGAAGCAGGCGTTCTACGATGCGCTGCGGCGCAAGGCCGAGTTCGAGCTCGCGCTCGAGAACCAGCGCCTCTTCCAGCAGATCCGCGACCGCATCGCGGTGCGCGTCAACGTCGGCGAGGCGCCGCGGTTCGAGCTCACGCGCGCCGACGCCGAGCTTTCGACCGCAGCCAACGTGACCAACAGCGCGCGGCTGCGCGTCGCGCAGGCGGTCGCGACGCTCCGCGCCGTGATCGGCGCGCCGCTGCCGCCGGACTTCGAGCCCGTCGGCAGCCTGCAGCCGCCGCCTGCACTGCCCTCGCTGGTGGTCCTGCGCGAGGAGGCGCTGCTGCGCTACCCCGCGATTCCGCGCGCCGACGCCGAGGTGAAGCGCGCGCAGGCGCGTCTCGAACAGGAACGTGCGCTGCGCATCCCGCAGCCGACGCTGCGCGCCGACTACGAGCGCGAGCCCGAGGTCGACAAGTACCGCATCGGCATCTCGATCCCGATCCCGATTTTCAACCAGCGGCAGGGCCAGATCGGCGAGGCGGTCGCCGCGTTCCAGCAGGCGACGCTCACCGCCGAGCAGACGCGCATCGAGGTGCGCGCCGCGATGGAGGCCGCGTACAGCCGCTACGAGGTCGCCGCGACGCAGATCGCGCAGTTCGAGGGCGGACTGCTGAAGCAGGCGGAGAGCGCGCTGTCCGTCGCCGAGGCGGCCTTCCGCTTCGGCGAGCGGGGCTTCATCGACGTGCTCGACGCGCAGCGCGTCCTGCGCCAGGTCCGGAACGATTTTCTTGCCGCGCGGTTCGACCAGCAGGCGGCGCTCGTCGAGATCGAGCGCCTGCGCGCCGCCGACTACGAAACGAGAAAGCCATGAAACGCCGACTTCTTGCCCCGCTCGCCCTCGCGGCCACCCTTCTCGCCGGCTGCGGCGACAAGCCCGAGACCCCGGCCCCCGCGCCTGCCGAGCGCAACCCGCTCGCGGTGACCGCGCCCGCAGCGCTGCTCGCCGAGATCAAGCTCGGCGTGGTGCGCGAGGCGGACATCCGCGAGTCGCTGCGCGTGCCGGGCCGCATCGAGGTCGACGAGCAGCGCGTCACGCGCATCGGCTCGACCGTCACGGGCCGGATCACCGAGCTCGAGGCGATCGTCGGGCAGGACGTCAAGAAGGGACAGGAGCTCGCGCGGCTTTCGTCGACCGAGCTCTCGGCGACGCAGCTCGATTTCCTGAAGGCGTTTTCCCAGAAGCTCCTCGCGGAGCGCGCGTCGCAGCGGGCGCAGCAGCTCCTCGACGCGGACGTCATCGGACTCGCGGAGCTGCAGCGGCGCCAGGCCGAGCTCTCGCAGGCCGAGGCCGAGGTGAGCGCCGCGCGCGACCAGCTGAAAGTGCTCGGCATGTCGGACGGCGCGATCCTCAGGCTTGCCGGCACGCGCCAGGTGACCTCGATCTCCACCGTGGTCGCGAGCCTTTCGGGCACCGTCATCGAGCGCAAAGGCACGCTCGGCCAGGTGGTGCAGCCCGCCGACACGATCTTCGTCGTCGCCGATCTCTCCAACGTGTGGCTGGTCGCCGACGTTCCCGAGCAGCATGCCGAGTTCGTGCGGCCGGGCGAGTCGATCGAGGCGGAGGTCTCGGCGCTCCCCGGCAAGCGCATCACCGGACAGCTCTCGTTCGTCTCCGCCACCGTCAACCCCGAGACGCGCACGATCAAGGTGCGCATGGATCTCCCCAACCAGGAGCGGCTCTTCAAGCCGGCGATGCTCGCCACGGTGCTCGTCAAGGGCCGGGCGCAGCGGGTGCCCGCCGTGCCCGAGCGGGCGGTGGTGCGCGGCGAGAACAAGGATTTCCTGTTCGTCCAGACCGGTGCCGACGCGTTCGTGCTGCGCGAGGTCCAGCTCGGGCCCGAAGCGGGCGGCCTGCGCCGCGTGCTCTCGGGGGCCCGCGTCGGCGAGCGCATCGTGACCGAAGGCGCGTTCCTGCTCGACGTCGAGCGGCAGCGCCAGCAGACCCAATGACGCGGCGCGCGCAATGATCGAAGCCATCATCCGGACGAGCCTGAAGCAGCGCGTGATCGTGCTGGTGGTGGCGATCGCGCTCGCGCTCTTCGGCGCGCAGGCGCTGCGCAAACTCGCGGTCGACGCGTTCCCGGACGTGACGAACGTGCAGGTCCAGATCGCGGCCGAAGCGCCAGGGCGCTCCCCCGAGGAGGTCGAGCGTTTCGTCACCGTGCCGATCGAGATCGCGATGACCGGCCTTCCCGGCCTCACCGAGATGCGCTCGCTCAGCCGCAACGGGCTCGGGCTGATCACGCTCGTGTTCCGCGACGACCTCGACGTCTACTTCGCGCGGCAGCTGGTGCTCGAGCGCCTCATCGAAGTGGGCGCGCGGCTGCCCGTCGGCGTCACGCCCGTTCTCGGTCCGGTCTCGACGGGGCTCGGCGAAATCTACCAGTACACGCTCCAGCACCCGTCGGACAAGGGCGAGCTTTCCGAGGCGGAGCTGATGGAGCGGCGCACGGTGCAGGACTGGGTGGTCCGCCCGCTGCTGCGCTCGATTCCAGGCATCGCGGAGATCAACTCGCAGGGCGGCTACGAGAAGCAATATCAGGTGCTCGTCAACCCGGATCGCCTGCGCCACTACAAGATCCCGCTCGCGCAGGTGTACGAAGCGCTCGCACGCAACAACGCCAACTCCGGCGGCGGCATCCTGCCCTACTACGCCGAGCAGTACCTCATCCGCGGCGTCGGACTGATCCGCTCCACGCAGGACATCGGCAACATCGTCCTGAAGGAGACAGCCGGGACCCCGGTGTATATCCGCGATGTCGCCGAGGTGAGGATCGGCGCGGCCGTGCGCGTGGGCGCCGCAATCAAGAACGGCGAGACCGAGTCGGCCGCCGGAATCGTGATGATGCTGCGCGGGGGCAACGCCAAGGAGGTGGTCTCGCGCGTGAAGGCGAAGGTCGCTGAGATCAACGAGAAGGGCATGCTGCCCGGCGGCCTGCAGATCGTGCCCTTCTACGACCGCTCGGAGCTCGTCGACGCGGCGCTCTGGACGGTAACCAAGGTGCTGCTCGAGGGCGTCGCGCTCGTCATCGTGGTGCTCTTCATCTTTCTCGGCGATCTGCGCTCGTCCCTCATCGTAGTGATCTCGCTGGTGGTCACGCCGCTCATGACCTTCATCGTCATGAGCCGGCTGGGCATCTCCGCGAATCTGATGTCGCTCGGCGGCCTCGCGATCGCCATCGGCCTGATCGTGGACGGCGCGGTGGTGGTCGTGGAGAACGCCTACGCGCAGCTCTCGCACCGCAAG
>JALOSW010000155.1 GCA_025458245.1 Burkholderiales bacterium | reverse complement strand
TTCCCCACTGCTGCCTCCCGTAGGAGTCTGGGCCGTGTCTCAGTCCCAGTGTGGCTGATCATCCTCTCAGACCAGCTACCGATCGTCGCCTTGGTGGGCTCTTACCCCACCAACTAGCTAATCGGACATCGGCCGCTCCAAAAGCGCGAGGTTCTTGCGAATTTCGCGTTCGACTTGCATGTGTAAGGCATGCCGCCAGCGTTCAATCTGAGCCAGGATCAAACTCTTCAGTTCAATCTCTGTTTCATCGCATTCCTGCGATTCGGGGCCAACCCCACCAGCCAAAACCAGCAAGGACTAACCCCAGCGCTCACTCAAAAGTCTCGACGCTACGACCCAAGGCGCACCAGGTCTCCCCAGCACACCTCAAGCCGCGACATCAAAAACATCTCGGCATGAGCACTTCTTTCACTCTTTCGCAGCAGCACCCCACCACCGAGTCCGCAACCCCAGATCCCGAAGAACCCAGAACACGTCCCCAACAGCAGGCACGCATACCCCCCAGAGCGCCCAAAGCACCCACACCTATCGGCTGTTCGCGTTTTTAAAGAGCAAAGACGACCCAACGCCAAGCAAGACCGGGAGTTGGTTGCGGGGGCAGGATTTGAACCTACGACCTTCGGGTATTTGAACCTACGACCTTCGGGTTATGAGCCCGACGAGCTGCCAGACTGCTCCACCCCGCGTCCGTCAGAGAAGCGGAATTGTAGGGGGTCCGCTGCAACGCGTCAACCCCTCCAGCGCTTTGCCGGCGACGGCATCAGGCCTGCCGCTCGGTCTCTCCGTGCCGCGGCTGCCACACCATGAGTCGGCGCTCGACCATCCCCACCGCCCAGTCGAGAAACAACGCGAGAACGGTGAGGAGAAGAATCCCGGCGAAGACCGTGTTGATGTCGAACACCCCCTCGGCCTGGTGGATCAGGTAGCCGACGCCCTTGGCCGACCCCAGGTACTCGCCCACCACGGCGCCGACGAACGCGAGCCCGACCGAATTGTGCAGGCTCGCGAACACCCAGCTCAACGCGCTCGGCAGGTAGACGTGGCGCAGGAGTTGCCGGCGGCTCGCGCCGAGCATGCGCGCGTTCGCGAGCACGATCGGGCTCACCTCGCGCACGCCCTGGTAGACGTTGAAGAACACGATGAAGAATACGAGCGTCACGCCCAGCGCGACCTTGGAGGCGATGCCGAGCCCGAACCAGATGAAGAAGATCGGCGCGAGGATCACGCGCGGCATCGCGTTCGCCGCCTTGATGTAGGGATCGAGGATAGCCGACGCGAGCGGCGAGAGCGCCAGCCAGAGCCCGACGACGACGCCGAATACGGTTCCGATGACGAACGCGAGCAGCGTCTCGACGAGCGTCACCCACAGATGCTCCCAGATCTCGCCCGTCCTGAACCAGTTCCAGATGCGCGAGAGCACCTGCACGGGCTCGCCGAAGAAGAACGCGGCTTTGTTCGGATCGTCGAAATAGATCGGCGGGAGGAGCGTCGGGCTGGTCAGCGCGTACCACCCGCCGAACACGGCCGCGAGCACGAGTACCTGATAGAGGTACAGGCGCCATGCCGGCGGCAGCGCGCCCCGCCTGCTCTTATCCCCGCTGCTGCTGCGCATAGGCTTTCAGCACCTCGGATTTCATTGCGTGCCAGATGCGCTCGTGGATCTCGATGAAGCGCGGCAAGAGGCGCGCCTCCGCCACGTCGCGCGGACGCGGCAGATCGATCACGAATTCGCCGATCGGGTGCGTCGCGGGGCCGGCCGAGAGCACGACCACTCGATCCGAAAGCGCGATCGCTTCTTCCAGATCGTGGGTGATGAACACGACCGACTTGCGGTCGGCAGACCACAGGTCGAGAAGCTCGTTCTCCATGAGCTGTCGCGTCTGGATGTCGAGCGCCGAGAACGGCTCGTCCATCAGCAGGATCTGCGGATCGAGGATGAGCATCTGTGCCAGCGCGACGCGCTTGCGCATGCCGCCCGAGAGCTGGTGCGGGTATCGGCTCCCGAAACCACCCAGGCCGACGCGCTTCAGCCACGCGTTCGCGCGCTCGCGCGCCTGCTCTGCGGGCACGCCGCGAAACTCCAGTCCGGCACTCACGTTGTCGAGCGCGTTTCGCCAGGGCATGAGCGCGTCGGCCTGGAACATGTAGCCGGCGCGCCGATTCAACCCCGCCAGCGGCTCGCCGAGGACGTGGACCCGCCCGGCGCTCGGTTCGAGCAGCCCGGCGGCGACGTTCAGCAGGGTCGACTTGCCGCAGCCCGTCGGCCCGACGACCGACACGAACTCGCCCTCGCCGACGCGCAGCGTCGTGTCTTTGACCGCCGTGTAGCGCTCGCCCGCGCGATCGCGCGAGACGAACGTGCACGTGATGTCCTCGAGCGCGAGGCCCACGGCACCCGCGCCCACGCTCGCCACCATCGCGCCTACTTGTACTTTTGGTTCGCGCGCTTCACGAAGTCGTTCGTGTAGGTCTGATCGAGGCGGATCTCGGCCGGCTTCACCTCGTTGCTGAAGGAAGAGACCACCTTCAGCGCGGTCTTCGCGCCCGCCTCCGGGATGTAGCCGTCGGGAGAAATCGAGTCGCGGATGTTGTTGAAGGAGAAGAGGTACAGAGCCTTGTCGCCAAGGAGATACGATTCCGGGACGGTCGCGAGCAGTTCCTGGGGCGACGCGGTCTGGATCCACTTGAGCGCGCGGACCATCGCATTGGTCAAGGCCTGAACGGTGTTCGGATTCGCCTTGATGTACTCCACCGGCGCGTACAGGCTCGCCGCCGGCATCGGACCTCCGAGAACGGCCTCCGTGCCCTTCATCGTGCGCAGGTCGGCGATGATCTTGACCGAGCCGTCCTGCTCGAGCTTCGTCATCACCGGATCGACGTTCGACATCGCGTCGACCTGTCCGCTCTTGAGCGCCGCGATCGCGCCGGCTCCGGTTCCCGCGCCCACGACCGCGACGTCCGACGGCTTGAGTCCGTCCTTGGCGAGGAAGTAGTTGAGCATCATGTTGGTGCTCGACCCGGGCGCCGAAACGCCGACCTTCATGCCCTTCAGATCCTTCGCCGAATGGACGTCTTTCGCCTTCGCCGTCGCCACGCCGATCGAGATCTGCGGCGCACGCCCCTGCAGCACGAACGCCTGCATGGCCTGCTTCTTCGCCTGCATGTTGATCGTGTGCTCGAACGCGCCCGAAACGACGTCGGCGCTCCCGCCCACCACGGCACGCAGGGCCTGCGAGCCGCCCGCGAAGTCGCTGATCTTGACGTTCAGGCCCTCGTCCTTGAAGTAGCCGCGCTGCTCTGCGATCGTCAATGGAAGGTAGTACAGAGCCGCTTTGCCGCCGACTGCGATATGGACGTCCCTCTTCTCCAGAGCGCCCTGCGCGAGAGCGGCGGGCGAAACGGCGATCGCCGCAAGCGCGGCAACGAGCATTCTTCGGATCATGGCGGAGGCTCCGTTCGGCAGGGAGTTCGAATCGTTTTCGCGCGGCCGCTCGGATCGGAAGCGGAAAGGTCCGAGTCTCACGAGGCGGCTCCGAGTCTCACGAAGGCGGCCGCAGACAGCGGCTGATGCTTGCATAGGGCGAGCGACGCTGTCAACGCGCGGCAGGTGCGTCAGACGATGCCGCGCCGACGCAGCGAGGCGATCTCGTCCTCGCCGTAGCCGAGGTCGCGCAGGACCGAGTCGGTATGCTCCCCGAGCGCAGGGCCCGGCCAGGTGATTTCGCCCGGCGTCCCCGAGAGCTTCGGCACCACGCCCGGCACCTTGAGCCGCTTGCCGTCCGCGAGTGCGACCTCTTTGATCATCTCGCGCGCGAGATACTGCGGATCCCGAGCGATGTCGGCGATCGAGTAGATCTTCCCGTTCGGGACTTGCGCCGCGTTGAGCGTGCGCACGACGTCGTCGGCGTCGTGCCGCGAAGTCCACTCGCCGATCACGCCGTCGAGCTCCTCGGCACGCCGCGCGCGTCCGCCGTTGTCTGCGAGCGCGGGGTCGGCGGCCAGATCGTCCCGCCCGATCGCGGCCATCAGCCGCTTGAAAATCGAGTCCGCGTTGGCGCCGATGACGACATGCTGCGCGTCGCGCGTCAGGTAGGTGTTCGACGGCACGATGCCGGTCAGGTTCGTCCCGGTACGCTCCCTCACGATGCCGAACAGGTCGAACTCGGGCAGCGTGCTTTCCATCATGTTGAACACCGCTTCGTACAGCGCCACGTCCACGATCTGGCCCCGCCCGCCGTTCACGTCCCGATGGCGAAGTGCGAGGAGGACCCCGATCACGCCGTGCAGCGACGCGAGCGCATCACCTATTGAGAGATTCATGCGCACCGGCGGGCGATCCGGAAAGCCGGTCACGAAGCGCATTCCGCCCATCGACTCGCCGACCGCGCCGAACCCGGCGAGATCACGGTACGGACCGGTCTGCCCGAACCCCGAGAGCCGGAGCATCACGAGTCCCGGGTTCTGCGCCGCGAGGACGTCGTAGCCGAGTCCCCATTTCTCGATCGTCCCCGGGCGGAAATTCTCGATCACCACGTCGGCATCGCGAGCGAGTCGTCGCACGATCTGCTGGCCCTCGGCCGTTCGCAGATCCGCAGTCACGGACTTCTTGTTGCGGTTCTGGACGTACCACCAGAGCGAGGTACCCTCGTGAAGCTTGCGCCAGCCCCGCAGCGGATCGCCGCCCTTGGGCGGCTCGATCTTGACGACGTCGGCACCGAATTCGGCGAAGACCTTGCCCGCGAACGGGCCCGCGATCAGCTGGCCCAGCTCGAGCACTTTCACTCCGGCGAGCGCCTTCTCGCTCATCATGCTCCCGTCTGTGCCGTGCTCACGCCGGACGGCGGTCGTAGAGCGCCTGCGCGAGCGTGCCGGTGTCCACGAACTCGAGTTCCCCGCCGAGCGGCACGCCGCGTGCGATGCGCGTCACCTTGAGGCCGCGGGTGTGCAGCATCTCGCTCACGTAGTGTGCCGTCGCCTCGCCTTCGTTGGTGAAGTTGGTCGCGATGATGGCCTCTTTCACGATGCCGTCGGCGGCCCGCTTGGCGAGCAGATCGAGTCCGATCTCCCGGGGTCCGATGCCGTCGATCGGCGAAAGCCGCCCCATCAGTACGAAATACAGTCCCGGGTAGGCGAGCGTCTGCTCCACCATCAGCAGATCCGCCGGCGTCTCGACGATGCAGAGCAATGCGGGATCACGCTTGGGCGAGCTGCAGAGCTCGCATACGTCGAGCTCGGTGAACCCGTTGCACTTGGCGCAGCGGCGCACGCGATCCGTCGCCGCCGCGAGCGCGGACGCAAGGCGGCGAGCGCCTTCGCGATCGTGCTGCAACAGGTGGTAGGCCATTCGCTGCGCCGACTTCGGCCCCACGCCCGGCAGGCAGCGAAGCGCGCTGGCGAGATCCTCGAGACTGGAAGGCGCCTTCACAGGGCGGGTCCGCGGCAGGTGCGCGGCGTCAGGCCGCGCGCGGGAGGAACGTCTCGGCTCAGAACAGCTTCATGCCCGGCGGCAACGGCAGCCCGGCGGTGACGCCCGCCATCTTCTCCTGCACCGTCGCCTCGACCTTGCGCACGGCGTCGTTCATCGCAGCTGCGACCAGATCCTCGAGCATGTCCTTGTCGTCGGCGAGGAGCGACGGATCGATCGTGACGCGCTTGACGTCGTGCTTGCACGTCATCACCACCCTGACCATCCCCGCGCCGGCCTGGCCCTCGACCTCGATGCTCGCAAGCTGCTCCTGCATCTTCCGCATGTTGTCCTGCATTTGCTGGGCCTGTTTCATCAGGCCCGCGAGCTGCTGTTTCATCATCGGGGAGTCCCTTCACTGAACCGGTTTGATCGAATCGATCGTGGCGTCGAAGTTCTCGACCAGATCGCGGACGAACGCGTCGGCGTGAACGGTCGCCTCGGCTTCCTCCAGCCGCCCGCGACGCACGCCCTCCTCCTGGGCAGCGACCGTCCTGCCCGCAACCTCGCCGAGCGCGACGCTGATCGACACGGGCCCGCCCAGGCGCTCGACGAGTGCCGCCTTGAGCTTGTCGACGTAAGCCCGGTCGGCGAGGTGCTTCGAGCTTGCCGGCAGCCGCAGTTCGAAACGCCCCGCGATGTGCCCGACGAGTTCGCTGCGGTCCGCGAGCTGCTTGGCGAGCCCCGCCACCTTCAGCGTCCGCACGAGAGCCGGCCAATCGCCATCGAACGCGGCGGCCCCGACCGCCGGCGCACCTTCCCTCGAAGGCGCCGCGTCCGGCGCAATCGGCATCTGCGGCGCCGCGCGCGGCACGGCCCTCGCGGTTGCGCCAGCCTCCGGAACGCGAGCATGCGCATGAGAGCCATCGTGAACCCCGCGTATTCGTCCGGCGCGAGGGGCAGATCCGCGCGCCCGTGGAGCGCGATCTGATAGTAAAGCTGCGCCGTCTCCGGGTCGATGGCCGCGGCGAGCTCGGCGACGCGCGCGGCGTCGGGCTCGTCCGGCGGCAGCGCGGCGGGAGCGACCTGCGCAAGAGCGATGCGGTGGAGCAGCGTGCCGAGTTCCTGCAGCGCCCCGTCGAACGAGATGCTGCGACCCTCCATTTCGTCGGCCACCGCGATCGCCTGTGCGCCTTCGCCTCGTGCCAGCGCATCGAGAATTCTGAAGAGGTGCGAGCGATCGACCGTCCCGAGCATGCCGCGTACGGCGGCTTCGCCGACCGCGCCGGCCGAGAACGCGATCGCCTGGTCGAGCAGGCTCAGCGCGTCGCGCATGCTGCCGCGCGCCGCATGCGCGAGCAGCCGCAGCGCCGCGGGCTCGGCCTGCACCTTTTCCTCGGCCGCGATGCGCTCGAGGTGTCCTGCGATCGCGCTGGGCGGCATCTGCTTGAGGTTGAACTGCAGACAGCGCGACAGGACCGTGACGGGGATCTTCTGCGGGTCGGTCGTGGCGAGAATGAACTTGATGTGCTCGGGCGGCTCCTCGAGCGTCTTCAGCATCGCGTTGAACGCCGAGGTCGAAAGCATGTGCACCTCGTCGATCACGTAGACCTTGAAGCGACCGCGGGTCGGCGCGTACACGGCGTTCTCGAGCAGCATGCGCATCTCGTCGACCTTGGTGTTGGTCGCGGCATCGACCTCCAGCAAATCGACGAACCGACCCGAGTCGATCTCGACGCATGCCGAGCACTTTCCGCACGGCTCGGCGGTGATGCCCGTCTCGCAATTGAGCGCCTTCGCGAGGATGCGCGCGAGCGTGGTCTTGCCCACGCCCCGCGTCCCGGTAAA
>JALOSW010000154.1 GCA_025458245.1 Burkholderiales bacterium | reverse complement strand
CCACCACGTGGAAGCTCTTGCGCTTGAGCAGCTCCACCGCGGAGTCGCCGCTCATCACCGTCTCGACTTCGTACTTGTCGCGGAAGATCGACTTCAGCGCGGCGAGAATCCGCACCTCGTCGTCGACGAAGAGCACGCGTGGACGCGGCGCCTGCGGCTTGGCTGCTGCGCCGTCCTTCTCGCCGGCGGGCTCCGCGGCGGTCGATTTTCCGGCGAGCGCGCGCTTCAGCGCCGCTGCGCCGGCCGGCGCCTTCCCGCCGGCCGCGGGGAGATGCTTCACGCGCTGGGTGGCCGTCGACGGGGGCTCGGTCGGGCCGTCGCTGCTCGCCGGAGACGCCGCTTCGTCCTCGGGGAGCTCGCGCCCGTAGAACGCCTTGTGCAGCGCCTGGGCGAACTCGCGCGCGGTCGAATAGCGGTCGGCCGGGCTCTTCGCCAGCGCCTTGAGTACCGCCTCGTCGAGCGCCGGCGCCAGCCGCGGCTCGTACGTGGAGGGGGGCGCGGGAAGGTCGTGCAGCACCTGCTTCATGATCTGCGCGTCGGTGCCCTTGAACGGCCGCACGCCGGTCAGCACCTCGTAGACGATCACGCCCGCGGCGTAAATGTCGGTGCGCTCGTCGACGCGGTCGCCGAGGAACTGCTCGGGCGACATGTAATTCGGCGTGCCGAGCACCTCGCCGAGCTTGGTGAGGTTCGAGGTCTGCAGCCGCGCGATGCCGAAATCGCTGATCTTGACGATGCCGTGCTCGCTCACGAGCACGTTGGAGGGCTTCACGTCGCGATGAATCACGCCGCGCGAGTGCGAGTATTCCAGCGCCTCGAGCACGTGGTCGATCACCTCGGGAAAGCGCGCGAGCTCGGGCCGGTAGCCCGCCGCGAGATGCTCGCGCAGGGACTTTCCCGGAACGCACTCCATGGCGATGAAGGCGTAGTCGCCGTCCTCGCCGTACTCGTAGATCGAGACGATATTGGGGTGCTGCAGCCCGCCGGCCGCCTGCGCCTCGAAGCGGAAGCGCTCGAGCAGCGCCTTCGCGTTCTCGGAATCGAGCCGTGACTTGCGGATCACCTTGAGGGCGACCTCGCGCCGGATCACGGGATCGAGGCCGCGATACACGACGCCCATCCCGCCCTCGCCGAGCTGGCCGATGATCTCGTACTTGCCGATGTGCTTGGGCAGTTCCTGCATCGGTGGAATTCTAAGCCGCTGCGCCTTCGAGCTTCGACTTGACCGGCAGCACCACGGTGAACCGGGTGCCCTGTCCGACGTCGGACTCGACGTCGATGCGCCCGCCATGGCTTTCCACGATCTTGTAGCAGATCGACAGGCCGAGGCCCGTCCCCTTGCCGACCTCCTTGGTGGTGAAGAACGGGTCGAAGATCTTCTTGCGGATCTCGGGCGGGATGCCGTGGCCGTTGTCGATCACGTCGACGGCGACGTGCGCCGGATCCGGCACGCGCGTGCGCACCGTGATCACGCCGCCCTGGTCGGGCGTCGCCTGCGCCGCGTTGGTCACGAGGTTGAGGAACACCTGGTTGAGCTGCGACGGCATGCACTCGATGCGCGGCAGCCGCCCGAGCTCTTTCCTGAGGTGCTTGCCCTTGAGGACGTTGCGACCGATCACGAGCGTGGATTCGATCCCCTCGTTCACGTCGAACTCCGCGATCTTGCTGCGGTCGAGACGGCTGAAGTCGCGCAGGCTCGTGACGATCTCGGCGATGCGCTGGATGCCGTGGCGGCCGTCGCCGACCAGCCCGCGCAGCTCGCCGAGCGCATCGTGCGACTTCATTCCGGCGACGAGCCCGGTGACCCTGGCGAACTGCGCGGCGAGCGTTTCCTCGTCGGCGTCGGCGCGCTCGAGCATGCCGAGCAGCCGCTCGGTCTCGGCGGTCATGTCGGCGATTTCCGGGAGTCGGGTGTCGACCGCATCGAGGCTCGACTTCACGTAGGCGAGCGGCGTGTTCACCTCGTGCGCGACCCCCGCCACCATCTGGCCGAGCGAGCTCATCTTCTCGCTCTGGATCAGCATCGCCTCCGACTGTTTCAGCCGCTGCATCGCGTCGGAGAGTTCGCGGGTGCGTTCGTCCACGCGCTGCTCCAGCGTCTCGTTCGCGTCCTGCAGCTCGACGTTGATGCGGCGGATGGTGCGCAGCGACTCGGCGAGCTTCCACGCGTAGTAGCCGATCACCACGAGCAGGAAGCCGGAGTAGAAGAGGAGATAGATCCGATAGCGCTCGGCATCGGCGATCGCGTTCCCGTAATCGCGCTCCAGCACCCGAGAGAGCGTGTCGAGCCGCGGCGCGGTCGACACGTTCGCGAACTCGTCGAGCGCCTTGCCGCGGGCGATCCCGGCGCTCGCGAGGGCGCGCGACGCGTCGGCGAACCGGGCGATCGGCCCCGCCAGCGGCTCCGGAGCGCCCGCAGTCGAGAGCTCGTCGGCGACCGCCACGAGGGCGCGTGCCGTGTCGGGGCCGGGTGTGGCGACGAAGCGGAGCGCCTGCGCCTCCACACGCAAGCTGTCTCCGGCGAACGGCGCGTCGGGGGGCGTGCCGCCCTTCGGCGCGGGCGGGGCGTCGGGCAGCGCCGTGGCGAGCGCCGCGCGCGCGGCGTCGAATTCCTTGAGCGCGCCGAGATACGCGGTGCCGGCGGCGGCCAGTTTCGGCCCGAGCGCGGCTTTCTCGTCGAACGCGCGGCGCAGAGCGGCGACGCTCTGGCCGGTGGTCGGGTCCGTCGCGCCGAGCCCGCTTGCGAGCACTTGTGCGGCTTCACGCTGACCCGCCGCGAAGTCCACGGCTGGCGTCGTCTCGCCCGCCTGGACGGCGCGCGCGACGCCGTCCCACCGGTGATCGATCTCGGCGAGGCTGCGCAGCGCCGCGAGGGCACGCGTGTGCGCGCCGAGATCTACGGCGCGCGAGCTCAGGTAGAAGTACACCCAGCCACCCACGAGCACGGCCGCGGCGAGTACCCACGCGAGGGCGCGCAGCGCCTTCACCGGCGCGCGCCCCGGCGTGCCGAGCGCACGGGTCCGTCAGCGGCTTCACGAATCGAAGGCACTGCCCATGGTCTCCAGGAAAAGTCGGGCCATCCGGCGGGAGCCGTCGCGCCCTCCCGGCGCCGTCCCGATTGAAGTTTTCTCATTCGCAGCCGAATGATACGGCATCCGCTCTGTCGGCCGACCGATTCGAGCGGCGTCGGGCGCGCCGGAACGCCGCCTGGCGTGAACAAATGCGCGCCGCCTGCCCCGACGGCGGATCGGACCCGGCCGTAGGCTAAAATATCGGCTCGAGACAAAGACTTCCGAGGCCCGCGATGCCCCAGGTCAGCCGCCGTACCGCCGCACTCGGCACCGAGAACGCATTCGTCGTTCTCGCCGAGGTGAACGAACTCGTCCGGCAGGGCAAGGACATCGTGTCGTTCTGCATCGGCCAGCCCGATTTCCACACGCCTGCGCACATCCAGGATGCTGCGATCAAGGCGATCCGCGACGGGCGCCACGGCTACACGCCCTCGGCGGGCATCGCCGAGCTGCGCGAGGCGGCGGCCCGCTACATGGGCGGCATGCGCGGGCTCGCCATCGACCCCGAGCACGTCGTTGTCGGCTCCGGCGCGAAGCCCTTCATCGCGTACTCGATCCTCGCGACCACGGACTTCGGCGTCGGCGACGAGGTGATCTACCCGGTGCCGGGCTTTCCGATCTACGAATCGCAGATCCGCGCGCACGGCGCCGTGCCGGTGCCCCTCTACCTCCGCGAATCGCGCGACTTCGCGTTCGACCCGGCCGAGCTCGAAGCGAAGATCACGCCGCGCACCAGGCTCCTCGTCCTGAACTCGCCGCAAAACCCCACCGGAGGGCTTCTTTCGCCGGCGGACCTGGAGGCGATCGCGACGATCCTGCGCCGTCATCCCGACGTCTGGGTCTACGCCGACGAGATCTACTCGCGGCTTTCGTACCAGGGGGCGTTCGCCTCGATCGCGTCGCTCCCCGGCATGTACGAGCGGACCATCATTTCCGACGGCGCGTCGAAAACCTGGGCGATGACCGGCTGGCGCATCGGGTTTGCGTCCAATCCGACGCTCGCGCCGGAGTTCACCCGCTGGGTCACGAACACGGACTCGTGCGCATCGCAGATCAGCCAATGGGCGGCCGTCGAGGCGATCGTCGGGCCGCAGCACGCCGCCGAGGACATGAAGCGCTCGTTCCGCGAGCGCCGGGACCTGATCGTAGGCCTGCTGAACGAGGTTCCCGGCGTCTCGTGCCGCACGCCGGGCGGCGCCTTCTACGCATGGCCGAACGTGACCGAGGCCTGCCGCATGATCGCCGCGGCCGACAGCGAGGAGTTTCGCCGGCGGCTGCTCAACGAAGCCGGCGTCGCCGTGCTCGCGGACATCCATTTCGGCGCGCGCGTGCCGGGCGAAGGCCAGCACGTGCGCTTCAGCTACGCCGCGTCGAGGCAGGCGATCGAGGCGGGCGTCGCGCGGATGGCGGAATTCATCCGGAAGAACACGCGGCGGGCGGCTTGATCCGGGCTTCGACGCAGCGGACGCGGAGAACGCAGAGGGCGCGGAGGGCCGCAGTGGCGTTCTCGGCGCAGATTGCGCGATCCAGCCGGACTACCCAAGTGTCGTTTGCCGCGCCCACCGCATCGCGACCGCTCCCTGCAACCGCCGTGGTCTCTGCGGTCTCTTCGTCGCGGCTGTGAGGTCATGAGCGACATCTGGAAACCCAGCGTCACGGTCGCTGCCGTCATGGAGCGCGACGGGCGCTTCTGCCTCGTGGAAGAGGAGATCGACGGCGTGCTCGTGCTCAACCAGCCCGCGGGGCACTGGGAGCGCGGCGAGACGCTTTGCGAGGCGTGCAGCCGCGAGGCGCGCGAGGAGACCGCCTACGACTTCGCCCCGACGCATTTCGTCGGGATCTACGGCTGGCACCTCGCGCGCAAGGACGTCACGTTCCTGCGCTTCGCGTTCGGCGGCGACGTGACCGGCTGGGACCCCGAGCGCGCACTCGACAAGGAGATCCGGCGCGTTCTTTGGCTGACGCCGGACGAGGTGCGCGCGAGCGCGTCCCGGCATCGCAGCCCGCTCGTCCTGCGGTGCGTCGAAGATGCGCTACGCGGCGCGCGTCATCCGCTCGCGCTGCTCGCGCACCTCGCATGAACGTCGCTGCCCGCCTCGTTGCCGCAGCGCTCCTGGCGGGCGCGCACGCCGCAACGGCCGCCGCGGACGAAGCGCTGATCTGCTTCAACTACGCGTGCAAGGACACGGCGGTCGTCGAGTTCGACGAGGCCGAGCTGAAGCAGGTGCACGGCCAGTTCACCGATGCGACGACGCCCGAGGCGGAGCGGGAGGCGGTGGCGCGGGCGGTCGGCTTCCTTTATTTCTTCGCCGGGCAGCGCTCGCCCGTGTGGCGGGACCGCGGCGGCAACTATGCCGACGGCGAGGTCGAAGGCCGCATGGACTGCATCGACCACTCGACCAACACGACCACGTTCCTCGAGCTGCTGGAGCGGCGCGGGTGGATGCGCTTCCACGGTGTCGGCGAGCGTGTGGAGCGCGGCCGCCTCTTTTCGGCGCACTGGACCGCGCAGATCGTCGAGCGAGACGGGGGCGCGCCGTTCGCCGTCGACACCTGGTTCCTTGATCCGGGCGAGCCCGCCTCCATTTTCACGCTGGGGGACTGGCTCGACGGCGCCTGGCCGGAGGGCCGCAGCTTCTGGTTGAACGGCCGATGAACGAGCGCATCGTGGTGGGCATGTCCGGCGGGGTCGATTCCTCGGTGGCGGCGCTCGTCCTCAAGCGGCAGGGCTACGACGTCGTCGGCCTGTTCATGAAGAACTGGGAGGACGACGACGACGACGAGTACTGCTCGACGCGGCAGGAT
>JALOSW010000153.1 GCA_025458245.1 Burkholderiales bacterium | reverse complement strand
TGCGGGCGCTCATGAGCAGGGCCACGGCGCGCACTGCGCCGTCGGTGGATTCGGCGCGACTGCGGGCGCCCACGCGGAGAGCCACACGACGCGATCGTTGAACGACGGCGAGCGATACCCCTCCTTGAACGTGACGGGCAGCGCCGTCACGCCGTCGTTGTTCGCGCTTTCGAAGTAGTTCGGCAGGAACGTGCCCGGACCGAGCGCTTCGGCACATCCCGGCGCCGGATTCGGGTCCCACGTCGGCCGCTTCTGGATGGTGCAGCCAGCAGGCGGTGTCTCCCGCAGCGCAGGGGCTCCGGCCAGCACGAGCGCCACGCTCGCCGCGCTCGTGCTGCCGTCGCGGCGCTGGATCGTCAGGCAATTCGCCGTCGCGGTGGTCGAGCAGGTCGAGCCGCCGCCCGGCGACATGTTGGGCGGGATCGCGTACAGGATCTGCTGGTACCAGCGGTTGAGAACCAGCCAGTCGTAGTTGAAGCCCGTCAGAGTGGTCTTCTGCGGGAGTGCGAGCCGAATCGATGTCCACGCTCCCCCGGTATTCACCGAGAAGCTCGCTACGACCGTCGCGGCGCCGCTCGCCTGCAGGTTTGCGGCGAAGGTCTGCGGCGACACCGTGCCGCCCGAGACCGTCGCCTGCTGCATCGGTTCGACCAGCCCGAAGCCGACGTCTGCGATCTCCACGCTCAACGTCACGGTCGCGTTCACTCCGGGGGGGACGTTGCAGACGAGATCCGCGCCGGACCACGCCGCGTTACACCATGCGACCGTGGTGGCGCCACTCTTGAGCTCGTAGGCGAGGCTGTTCCACCGGATGCTCATCGTCGCTCCGCCCAAGGCGAGCGGCAACATGCCTTGGGTGGTCGGCGCAACCTTGGCGTCGAGCACGGTGTCGGTCGGGTTGAAGGGCGCGGCGTAGGGGAAAGCGCCCCAGTCGAGGAAGTACTTGCTCAGACGCGGCAGGATCAGCGTACGCATGCGCGCGGCCACGGCATTCTCGGTCGCAGCCATCAGTTCCGCCTGCGTGATGGTGACGAGTCGATCATTGAACTTGTCCGTTGCGGGGCCCGTCTTGAACTGGTCGATCACCGCCGAGGACACCGGATTCGGGTCGAGCGTGTAGTCCTCGAGGTAGTTGACGAGCTGGTCGCCAAGTGTCGCGTTGCTGCGATCCTGGGGCGAATCGTCCGCCTTCTTGACGGGCGGGCCGGGGGCGAACACGACGGCGACGATCTCGTCCCCGCCGCCCGGGCCGCTCACGCTGATCTGGCCGCGGGTGTCGCCGTTGAGCGCCGGGGCAAACGGGGGCAAAGCGTCGCGAAAGCGCGGCGAAAGCGCATACCACAGGTACTCGCCGCTGCCGTCGCGCAGGTCCGGAAGCCCGAGGGTCTTCCACGGGAGTCGATGGACGCGCGCCGAGGTCGCAGTACAGTTGATGCGCGCCGTTCCCCAGGTGTCTGGCGTGGTGCCCGCGAGCGCGTTGGCCGGGCACGGAAGGCTGCCGGGTCGGTTCATATTCGAGCCCGCGGTGGCGTCGAGTGCCGCGAAGGCGAGTAAAGCCTGCTTTGCCTGCAGCAGCGCGTTGCGTGTCTGCGCGTCGCGGTCGATCTGCGCCGATGCCGCGTTGAGCTTCTGCACCAGCAGGAAGGCCGAACCCGCGACGATGAGGGCGAGTAGCGCCATCAGCGCTGCGCCGCGCTGCTGCGCGATCGTGATTCCGTTTCGTTGCGTCATTCGCGCCTCCGCCCGGAAGCCCTACGGATTGCTGCCCGTGCCGCCAGGCTTCACGCGCACCGATCCCGGGGTGACCACGTCGCGCACGTCGCCGCGCACCCGATCGAGCGTCTGTCCGGGGCGGATGGCCGCATCGGTCTCGGCGTCGCGATAGCCGCTGCGTCTCGCTTCGGGTGCGTCGTACTGCGGCACTCCGTTGATCCAGACGGTCGACTTTCCCGACGAGCGCGTGACTTGCCCGTTCAGGGTGACGGTGCTCTCGACGACGGCTTCGGCCTCGACGGCGTTCGCCTGCCGCCGCTTGTCGAGCTCGACGCGCTGCTGCGGCGTGAGAAAGAGGCGGCCCAGGTCGGCAGCGACCGCCGGATTGACCGCGAACGAGCCGGCGACGAGCGCCGCGACCGCGCCGGTGATCGCGGTGACGGGTTTACGGGAAACGGATCCCATGGCTCATTTCCTCTCAGGGGCGGCGGTGCGGCGCTTGTCGCGAATGGTGACGAGATCGAGCACGCAATCGGCGCGCAGGCGCGGCGACAGACCGCGGTCGCCGATGCCGCGATCCGCGCGCGAGATCGCGCACGACCGAAGCAGCACGTGCGACTTGAGGGCGCGAGACAGATCGCCCAGGAACGCGAACAGATCGCCCTCGTGGAGCAGCGGCAGCTCGAGTCGCATCCGGCTCGCCAGGAACTCGACGTCCGGCGTCGCACGGATTCCGGGGAGGTCCAGGGCCCGCTGCGGCTCGATGCTGTACTTCACCTCGAAGAGCTTGCGGCTGGTCTTGATCTGGGCGATCGCATCCACCCAGTCGAGGCGCTGTTCGTCGCCGATGATGCCCCGGGCGACCAGTTGGTTGTAGGCGACGAGCTTCTCGCGGATCTCGCGCTCTTCCTCGGTGGCGCGAGCAAGCTTCTCCTGCACCGCGACGCGGTTGGCTCGCAACGCCTTCTCCTGGCGCTCGACCCCGCTCAGCCACTGCTTGCTGAGGTAGAGCGCGCCGCCGCCCGCGGCGGCGAGCGCGAGCGCTGCGACCATCGGTGCGACAAGCTGCCTGAACGCGCCCTGCTCGAGGTTCATGGGCCCACCCTCCGGAGGACGGTCACCGTAAAGGTCGGAACGTCGCTACGGTCGGTCCCGATGTCGCCCGAGAGGCTCGTCTGCGAGCCCACGTCGAAAGGCAGCCGCGAGCCAACCACTTCGATGCCGGGCCGGCGCTTCAGGTTTTCGATGAACTCGTTCACCAAGTTCGTGATGTTTCGGTATTCCGACGCGCGCGCGGCGAGCACGCGGCCGGTGATGGTCGCGGATTCGTAGGGCCCGGCTTGCTGCGCGGCGCCGGCAGCCGGGGGCGCCTTGCCGGCCGCGCCGGACGCCGGGGGCAGCGTGTCGCTGCGTTCCCAGCGGATGCTGTCGAGCTCGATACGGGGCGAGAGTTGCAGCGCCTGACTCACCTCGGCGAGCAAGGGCTCGGCAGAAACCGACTGACGCGTGAGTTCGGCGTACTGCGTCATGGTGACGCGCAGGCTCTCGGTGGTCGTCGACATCGCCGGAAAGCGCGCCGTGATCCGGGAGTACTGTTCGTTGGCCTGCGCGAGCAGCTGCTGATCCTGCTCCATTGCGCCGTGCACGCGGAACACCGCGACCGCGTCGTACCCGGCGACCGCCAATCCGGCCGCGAACAGCGCGCCCCCCGCCGCGAGGATCGCGTTGCGCACCTGATGCACGCGGTAGCGGCCACGGAGCGCCTCGCGGGCGTACTGCTCGCGCGGCGTCGACGTCGCAACGAGGTAGACATAAAGGACTTCCGCTCCGGCATCGGGCGGACGCTGCCGCAGCCCGATGGCGGCCATGGCCTCCTGGAGGTCCATGACGCGGGCGGCGAGGAGTCCGTTGTCGGCGATATCGCGCTGCGCCGCGGCCTGCAGGCCCGGGGGCGTCACCATCAGCGCGTCGAGCTTCTCGCCCTCGCTCGCCATCGACCGCGAAGAGACGAGGTACTGCTGCAGCCGTGCGGTCTCGCGGGCGAACGCTGCCGCGGTGCGTTCGGGAGACGCGACATCCGCCGCCGAAAGCGGGCTCAGGCGGCTGAACCGGAGCTTCAGGTCCTCGACGTACGACTGGCGCAGGCCTGCCGCGTCGAGGGTGATCACGAGCCCCTGGCCCTGCTTGCGTCCGGTTGCCCGCGCGAGCCGCGGTGCGAGCTGCCCGACGGAGTAGACGCCCACCACCGTGACGCCTGCTTCGCGCAGGGCGCCGAGCCATGGGAGGAACGCCTGGGTGTTGGTGAACGCGGAGAGGAGCAGTCGCTCCTCGCGCCGCTGCCCGCGCGTCGTGCCGAGCGATTGCACGAGCGACAGGCTCGTGTCCCGGTAGCGCTGCGCGACGCGGCGCTCGAGCAGCGCGCGGCGGTCGGCGCCGCGCACGAACGGAATGGTCTCCTGCTGAAAGTCCTCTTCGACGACATCGGCCAGGAAGAGCACCAGCGCATCGCCCAGCCCCTTCACGTAGGCGTCGAACGCGGCCAGGCCGTCGTCGTTTTCCGGGAAACGCGCGTCGAGCTCCACGGCCCCGCGGCGCACCCGGTACGCGGTGAGGAGGCTCGACGTCAGGTACAGGACGCGCTTGTCGGACATGTCAGTCCTGCACCATGCAAGGGGGCAGACCTGCGTAACCGCTCCCCGTCGCGCTTCGCGACGTCGGGGAAAGCGATGCCTGTATCATCGATTTCATCCTAGATCTTGATCTTGCTGATCGTGTCGTAGATGGGGCCGAGCACCGACAGCATCACCCATCCGAGAATCAGTCCGAGGACGATGGTGAGCGCCGGCTCGATCATGACCTGGACGCGCCCGATGCCTTCGCGGACCTCGCGGTTGTAGAAGTAGCTGACGTTGAGCAGCGCCGTGTCCAGCGCGCCCGTGTTCTCGCCGACGCGCAGCATCCGGATCACGAGCGGCGGAAACAGCCCGACGTCCTGGAACGCCGCCGTCACGTTCTTGCCCTCGCCGATCTGCTGTCCCGCGGCGCGCAGGCCTTCCTGGATCACGAGGTTGCCCGCGGTCTCTTCCGAGCTGCGGATGGCGTCGAGGATCGTGATGCCGGAAGAGTACATTAGCGCGAACACGCTCGCGAACCGCGAAAGGATGATCTTCCTGAGAATCGGGCCCACGAACGGGAACTTGAGTTTGACCGCATCGATTCGGTAGCGCACCGCCGGGTTGGACCGCGCCAGGAAGTACACGACGCCCGCGAGCACGCCCGGCACGACGATGAGCGCCCACCAGTACTTCACGAGGAAGTTCGACACCGCGATCAGCGCCTGCGTGTGCAGCGGGATCGATTGCCCCATGTTCTTGATGAATCCCACCATCTGCGGCACGAGGTAGATCATCAGGAACAGCGTGACGAGCAGCACGACGCCGCCGACGAACGCCGGATACATGACGATCTTCTTCGTCTGCGCCGCCAGCTCGTCCTCCCACTTCAGGTTCTCGTTGAGGCTCTTCAGCACCTCGGGCAGCCGGCCGGTGTCTTCGCCGGCGCGCACCAGGCTGCGGAACACGGGGCTGAACACCGTCGGATGGCTCGCGAGCGCCTGGGAGAGGTTCTGGCCGCCCTGGATGCTCTCGATCAGCCCCGAAATCACTTCCCGGAAACGCGGATTCTCCGTCGAGTCGCGCAGGTCGGCGAGGCCGTCTACCAGCGGCACCCCGGCGCGCGTGAGCTGCTCGAGGTGGAAGCAGAAATTGATGAGGTCGGGGCGCTTGATGCGCTTGCCGCCGACCCCCCCCGCACGCTTCGCCTGCCCGCCGACCACGAGGTCGAGACCCATTCGCTTCAGGCGCAGCTCGAGATCGACGGGGTTCACCGCCTCCAGCTGGCCGATCACGGCCTTGCCGGACGCGTCGATCGCCTTGTAGGTGAAGAGCGCCATCGGATCTCGTCGGTCTCTGCCGCACTGGCTTCGCGGTCACGGGCACGCCCCAGTCTAGCGGCCGTGCGGCGCGCCCGGGAAGGGCGAAAGTTCACATCCGGTCGGTGAGGTCCACCACCCGCATGAGCTCCTCGAGCGAGGTCGAGCCATCGAGCACGCGGCGCGCGCCGTCGTCGGCGAGCGTCCGGAACCCGTTGGCGAGCGCCGTCTTGAGGATCTCGCGGGAGGTCGCCTTGTGCGCCATCAGCTCGTCGGTG
>JALOSW010000152.1 GCA_025458245.1 Burkholderiales bacterium | reverse complement strand
TCGTCGGTCGCCGGTCTCATCCTCACCACCGACGTCGCGGTGGCCGAGCAGGTCGAGAAGAAGGAAGGCGGCCACGCCCACGGCGGCATGCCCGGCATGGGCGGCATGGGCGGCATGGATATGGATATGTAACGCGCATTCGCGCGTCAGATATCCATCTGGAACGGAACGAACCGGAGGGAACCACGCAGGTTCCCTCCCGTTACCCGCCTTCCGGCAAGACAGAGCCCCGCTTCGGCGGGGCTTTTTCTTGGGGATTCAGGATCGAGGATCTAGGATTGAGCCCTGAATCCTGAATCCTCACCCGCGCGCCGAAATCGCGTCCCCGCTCCGAACGCACCGAGATGACCTTCGTCGACAAGCTCCGCGCTGCCTGGAAAAAGAACGACTCGCTTCTTTGCGTCGGCCTCGATCCCGACCTCAAGAAGCTGCCGGAGGCCGTCCGCGGCCGGCCCGATGCGATCTTCGCGTTCTGCCGCGACATCGTCGACGCGACCGCGGACCTCGTCTGCGCGTTCAAGCCGCAGATCGCCTACTTCGCGGCCGAGCGCGCCGAGGCGCAGCTCGAAGCGCTGATGGCGCATATCCGCGTGCATCACCCGTCGATCCCGGTGATCCTCGACGCGAAGCGCGGCGACATCGGCACGACCGCGGAGCAGTACGCGCGCGAGGCGTTCGAGCGCTACGGCGCCGACGCAGTGACGGTGAATCCGTACATGGGCGGCGATTCGATCGAGCCCTACACGCGCTATCCGGGCAAGGGCGTGATCGTGCTCTGCCGCACTTCGAACCCGGGCGGCAGCGATCTCCAGTCGCTGGAGGTCGGCGGCGAGCCGCTCTACCTGCGCGTGGCGAAGCTCGTCGCCGGACCCTGGAACGCGAACGGCAATTGCGGGCTCGTCGTCGGTGCGACGTTCCCGAAGGAACTCGCCGAGGTGCGCGCCCGGGTGGGCGACCTTCCGCTCCTCGTGCCCGGCATCGGCGCGCAGGGCGGCGACGTCGAGGCGACCGTGAGAGCCGGCCGGACCGCCGCCGGAATGGGGCTCATCGTCAACTCCGCGCGCGCCGTGATCTACGCCGGCAGCGGCACCGATTTTGCGGCCAGGGCGCGGGCTGCCGCCCTCGCCACCCGGGACGAGATCAACCGCTACCGCTGATGCCCGCGCCCCGGCGGGTTCGGCTGCCTGGCGCATGACAACGGCGTGAGCTCGACAGCGCGCCGGCCGAGCATTTCGTCCTCCGCGAGCGGGTTCGCGCGCCGTCACCTTTGCTACACTGCCCCAGACGGATCGCGTCGCCGAAGCATTCCGCCCCGCGGACTTCCGCGGAAGCCGAGGCGATCCGATGTCAGCATTTCGCCTTGAGGAGCGCCGGGGCGGCACGGCCCGGCGGGTGCATTGAGGAGGGGACGGGATGCGCGTTCTCATCGTCGAAGACGATGCGGTGCTCGCGGACGGGCTGGTGCGCTCGCTGCGCCAGAGCGGCTATTCGGTCGACTGCGTGGCCGACGGGCTCGCCGCAGACGCCGCGCTCACGACGGGCCAGTTCGACCTCGTCATTCTCGATCTCGGGCTTCCCAAGATGGGCGGGCTCGAGGTGCTCAAGCGCTTCCGCGGCCGCGACGGGTCGACCCCGGTGCTGATCCTCACCGCGCTCGACGGCGTCAACGACCGGGTGCGCGGCCTCGACCTCGGCGCCGACGACTATCTCGCGAAGCCGTTCATCCTCGCCGAGCTCGAGGCGCGCGTACGCGCGCTCACCCGTCGCGGCACCGCCGCGCCGTCCACGGTGATGAAGCACGGCGACCTCGCGTTCGATCGCGTCGGCAAGATCGCCGAGCTGAAGGGTCAGATGCTCGACCTCTCCGCGCGCGAGCTCGCGCTGCTCGAGATTTTCCTGCAGCGTCCCGGGCGGATGGTGAACAAGGAGCAGATGGTCGATCTCCTCTGCCAGTGGGGCGAGGAGGTGAGCACCAACGCCATCGAGGTCTACATCCACCGCCTGCGCAAGAAGCTCGAGCCCGGCGGCGTGCGGATCGTGACCGTCCGCGGCCTCGGCTATTGCCTCGAGAAAGTGCAGGCCGCGTGAGGCGGCGGCGCCCGGCGGACGCGCTCCCGTGAACGATCCCCGGATCGTCCTGCCGCCGCAAGCCGCTCCCGCTGCCGCACCGGCCCAGGAGATGGGCAGGCTGCGCGCCATTCCACGCAGCCTGCGCGACTGGTCGAGCGACGGCCGCGGTCAGCCCTCGCTCTTCGGCGAGATCCTCGACTGGATGCTCGCGCCGCTGCTGGTCGTGTGGCCGGTTTCGGTGGCCGTGATCTGGGCGCTGGCCTACTCGATCGCGAGCGGCCCGTACGACCGCGCGTTGCAGACGAACGTGATGGCGCTCGCCAACCAGGTCGGCTTCGCGAACGGCCGCGTCGTCGTGAACCTGCCGACCGCGGCGTCGGCGATCCTGCGCTACGACGAGACCGACGAGGTGTTCTATCAGGTGCGCGGGCCGCGGAACGAAGTGCTCGCGGGCGAGAAGGACATGCCCGCCGTCGACCGCGACGACTTCACCGCGCCCCGGACCGTGTACTTCAGGGAAGAAATCGTGCGCGGCAAGGAGATCCGCGCCGCTTACACGTTCCTCGAGTTCACCGGCGCGTCCGGCCCCGTGCTGGTCCAGGTGGGCGAAACGCTCGACAAGCGCACGAAGCTCGCCAACGAGATCATCAACGGCGTGCTGCTCTCGCAAATCCTGCTCGTCCCGGTGTTCCTGTTCCTGGTGTGGTACGGCCTCACGCAGGGCATTGCGCCGCTCAACGCGCTACAAAGGAAGATTCGCGGCCGCAAGCCGCAGGACCTCTCCCCCATCGACCCGAACGAGGCACCCGAGGAGGTTCGGCCGTTCATCCTCGCGATCAACGACCTGATGGCGCGGCTTTCGCAGAGCCTGCGCTCGCAGCAGCGGTTCGTCGCCGACGCGGCGCACCAGATGCGCACGCCGCTCGCGGGCCTCAAAACGCAGGCCGAGTACGCGCTGCGCGAGACCGACCGCCACGAGATCGAGCATTCGATGCGCCAGATCGCGGCGAGCGCCGATCGCGCCTCGCACATGGTGAACCAGCTCCTTGCGCTCGCGCGCGCCGAGAGCGACGCGCCGGTCGCGATGGTGCTGCTCGACCTCAACGAGCTCGCCGCGAACGCGACACGCGACTGGGTACCGCAGGCGCTCGCCAAGGCGATCGATCTCGGCTTCGAGCCCTGCGAAGAGCCCGCGGTGGTCGAAGGCAACGCCACGCTGCTTCGCGAACTGGTGGCCAACCTGGTCGACAACGCGCTTCGCTACACGCCCGGCGGCGGGCGGGTCACCGTGCGAGTGCGCTGCAACCGCCACGTGACGCTCGAGGTCGAGGACAACGGCATCGGCATCGAGGAGCACGAGCGCGATCTCGTGTTCGAGCGCTTCTACCGCGTCCTCGGCACGCGCACGGAAGGCTCCGGGCTCGGACTGGCGATAGTGCGCGAGGTAGCGGAGGCGCATCGCGGCCGCGCCTCGGTCGCGCCCAATCCGACGGAGAGCGGCACGATTTTCCGAGTGACGCTCCCGCGTGCGGGCGGAGCCACCGACTAAGAGAACCTGGAGGGAGAACCCGATGCTGGATCGCGCGGCAGTGCTCGCCAAGACCTCGAAGGGTCTCGAGGAAGTGAAGTCGCGCACGCACGGCGTGCCGCAGAAGCTCCGCACGCTGCTCATCATGGTCGACGGCACGGCGACCGTCGGGGATGTTCTGGCGCGCTTTCCCGGCATCGCGGAGATCGAGACGAACCTCGAAACGCTGGTCGCGCAGGGCTTCCTCGAGGCGAAAGGCGGAGGCGCCGCGGCAACGCCCGCTCCTGCCGCGGCGTCGGCGGCCGCCCCCGCTGCAACGGCCGTGCCTGCCGCTGCGGCGCCGGCGGTGGCGCTTCCCGCCACGGCCGACGAGGCGCTGCGGATGCTCGCACGCAAGCTCTACGACACCATGGGCCCCGCGGCGGACATGATCACCGGCGACGTCGAGCGCGCGCGCACCGCGACCGCGTTCGCCGACGTGATGCGGCGTGTCGGATTGATGCTCGATGGCACGCCCGCTTCGCGCGCGAAGGGGTTTCGCGACCTCGCGGACGCAGTTCGCGCCAAGTTCTTTGCCGGCTGATTCGGGCCGGGAGCCGCCCGCGCCGATGGCGTACGGAGCCGGCGCGTGATCCTCGCCATCGCAAGGCGCGCCTGGTCGGTGGCGTCACGCCCTCGCGAAACCTGGCCGTCGATCGCGGCAGAGCGGCTCACTCCGCTCGCGCTGCTCCTCGTGTATGTCGTGCCGCTCTCGCTGATCCCGGCGGTCGCGTGGATCATCGGGGTGCTGCGCGGCGGCTACTACATCGTGATCCCCGGATTCGGCGAGAACGTGCCGCTCGAGCGCATTTTCACGGCAGCCGCGCTGGTGGTTGTCGCCTCGGTTTTCTCGGTGAGCGTGCTGGCGGGCGTGTTCTGGCTGCTCGCGCCGCTTTACGGTGTGCGCCGCAACATAAGGGACGCGTTCAAGGTCGCGGCGTACGGAACGACACCGATGTGGATCGCCGGCCCGGCGCTGATCATCCCGGTTCTGACGCTCGCCATGGCGGCCGCCACACTGCACTCTTTGTATTTGTACGTCAGCGGGTTGGAGGACGTCCTCGGCGTCTCGCCCAGCGACGGTGCCGAGTTCGTCGGCGTGGCCATGGTATGCCTGATCGCGCTGTCGATCCTCTTTGGTGCAGCGCTTTCAAGATGGGGCGTTCTCTGAGGCGAGCCGCAACGCCCGATGCTTCCCTACCGGCCTGTAAGCTCTGTGTAAGCTTGCCCGCCTAGATTCCGCGAACAAAATCACAAAAACAAACAAGAAAAAGCGGCTGCCGCCGCGACCCATCCACGCGCCGTCTTAGGAGGAAATCCATGGCGATTCAGCTAACCGCCAAGCACCAAGAGTATTGGAGCAAGAACCTGACGATCACGGCAATCCTGCTCGTGATCTGGTTCGTGGTGACGTTCGTGATCGGCTATTTCGCGATCGAGCTCAACAACATCCGGTTCTTCGGCTGGCCGCTGCCCTTCTACATGGGAGCGCAAGGCGCGCTGATCATCTACGTGCTGATCATCTGGTACTACGCGCGCTACATGAACCGTCTGGACAAAGACTACGACGTCGCCGAGGGGGACGAATAACATGGCCACGCAATCGCAAAAGGCCTTCTTCGGCCAGCTGAAGAAGTACTACACCTTCTACACCGGCGGGTTCGTCTCCTTCGTCGTCCTGCTCGCCATCGCCGAGAGGCTCGGCCTGCCGCGGGTCTGGATCGGCTACATCTTCCTGTTCGCGACCATCGGCCTGTATGCCGGGATCGGCATCATGAGCCGGACGGCGGACATCGCCGAGTACTACGTCGCGGGCCGGAGGGTGCCGGCGCTCTTCAACGGCATGGCGACGGGCGCCGACTGGATGAGCGCGGCCTCGTTCATCGGCATGGCCGGCGGGTTGTACCTGCAGGGCTACGACGGCCTCGCGTTCATCATGGGCTGGACCGGCGGCTACGTGCTGGTGGCGCTCTTCCTCGCGCCCTACCTGCGGAAGTTCGGCCAGTTCACCATCCCGGACTTCCTCGGCGCGCGCTACGGCGGCAACATCCCGCGCTTCATCGGCGTGTTCGCCGCGATCCTCTGTTCGTTCACCTACGTCGTGGCGCAGATCTACGGCGTCGGCGTGATCACGTCGCGGTTCACGGGCGTCGAGTTCGGAGTGGGCGTGTTCCTCGGCCTCGCCGGCATTCTCGTCTGCTCGTTCCTCGGCGGCATGCGTGCGGTCACGTGGACGCAGGTGGCGCAGTACATCATCCTGATCATCGCGTACATGATCCCGGTGGTG
>JALOSW010000036.1 GCA_025458245.1 Burkholderiales bacterium | reverse complement strand
CGCCTGCCGGTGCTCGACTGGCCCTACGTCGAGGGCCTGCGCATGGACGAGGCGATGCACCCGCTCACGATCATGGCGGTCGGGCTCTACGGCGAGGTCCTGCCGAACCAGAACGGTGCGCCGGTCCGGCTCGTCGTGCCGTGGAAGTACGGGTTCAAGAGCGGCAAGTCGATCGTGCGCATCCGGTTCGTCGAGAAGCAGCCGAAGACAGCCTGGGAGAAGGCCGCGCCGCACGAGTACGGGTTCTACTCGAACGTGAACCCCGGCGTCGACCATCCGCGCTGGAGCCAGAAGCGCGAGAAGCGGCTGCCCTCCTTCTTCGCGACGCGCGACACCGTGATCTTCAACGGGTACGGCGAGCAGGTCGCGAACCTTTACGCCGGCATGGATCTCAAGAAGAACTACTGAGCGCGCCGCGGCGACGGCATGCCTCGCTTCAACCCGAGCCCGCGCGCGGTCGGCGCCATCAAGGCGGCACTGTTCGTCGTCGCGCTGCTGCCGCTCGCCCGGCTCGTCGCGGGCGTCATCGCGTTCCCCGACTGGCTCGGCGCGAATCCGGCGGAGTACGTGACCCGGTCGGTCGGCGACTGGACGCTGCGGTTCCTGCTCCTCACGCTCGCCGTCACGCCGCTGCGGCGCCTAACCGGCTGGAACTGGCTGCTCCGCCTGCGCCGCATGCTGGGCCTCTTCGCGTTCTTCTACGGCGTCGTGCACTTTGCGAGCTATGTCGCGTTCGACCACGTCTTCGTGCTGGACGAGATTCTGAAAGACATCGTCAAGCGCCCGTTCATCACGGTGGGGGTCGCCGCGCTCGCCCTGATGGTCCCCCTCGCGGCGACCTCGACCAACGCGATGGTGCGGCGCTTGGGGGCGCAGCGCTGGACCGCGCTGCACCGGCTGGTGTACCCGATCGCCGTTCTCGGCGTCGTTCACTTCTGGATGATGGTGAAGCGCGACGTCACCGAGCCCGCGATCTATGCGGCGGTGCTCGCCGTGCTGCTCGGCTATCGCGTGATTGCGTCCCGGGCCGGAGGGCGGCAACCGAGGACCGCATAGCGCCTGGGGAGGCTGTCAGCCGCAGGCGCGGTACAGCAGGCCCGGGGGGAGATACAGTTCGTTCTCGCCGACACGGGCGGCGTAGTCGGGGTGCACGACGCGCGCGTATTCGTAGCGCATGCCCATGAACGTCACCGTGCCGTGGATGGACGTGTCGGCGTAGCGCCCGATCAATTCGCCATAGGCGTCGATGGCCTCCTCGCGCAGGATCACCACGCCCACCGCGCGCAGATGCCGCGGATCGTCGAGCATCGACATCTGGCGCCAGACGAGCCAGTGCAGCGGCGCGAAGATCGTCAGCATGCAAGCGAGGATGAAAGCGACGTCGCCCATGCGGCCACTATAGGCTCCCGCGGCGCCGTGCGCATCGGACTTTCGTCTCAGCCGACCGGCCGATCGGCCGGCGCGACGCGAACGCCGCACGCGGGAGGAGCGGCTTACTCGCTCGCCAGTTCCCGGCGCAGCTGCGCCTTCTGCCGTGCCCGTTTGGCGCGCTTGCCTTTCGCCTCGTGCGCACCGCCCTTCGCGAGCACCGGCGAGCGGGCTACCGGGTTACGCGGGCCGCGCATGCGCTTGGCGCGCTTCATGTCTGGACGCGCGCCCGCAGGCGCGCCGGCAGGAATCGCGCGATCGGCTCGATGATGTCGCGCGACTCGACGAGCGAGTACGCCGCGGGCACGACGACCAGCGTGAGGAGCGTCGACGTGATCATGCCGCCGATCACCGCGACCGCCAGCGGCCCGTTCGTCTCCGCGCCTGCCCCGAGCCCGAGCGCTGCGGGAACGAGCGCCAGCACGATGGTGAGCGACGTCATCAGCACCGGACGCATCCGGATCGGGCAGGCCTCGCGGAGGGCGTCGTCGATCCCCATCCCTTGAGCCCGGCGCTGGTTGGTGAGATCGACCAGCAGGATCGAGTTCTTCGCGACGAGGCCGATCAGCAGGACGAGACCGATCATCGAGTAAATGTTCAGCGTCTGGATCGACCACGTCTTGCCGAGCAGCGCGCCGACTTGCGCGGCCGGCTGCGAGAGCCATAGCGCGAACACCCCGCCGATGATCGCGAGTGGCACCGCGAGCATGATGATGAGCGGCTGCACGAAGGAATTGAACTGGCTCGCGAGCACCATGTAGAGAAGCGCGAGCGCCAGCCCGAACGCGAACGCCATCCCGGCCGCGGTGCGGCCCAGTTCCTTCGCCTGGCCGATGAATCGCACCGAATAGCCGGGCGGCATCAGGTCCTGCGCCGCCGCCTCGACCTTCGCGATCGCGTCTCCGAGGGGCACGCTCGGCGTGCCGCGGAACGTCGCCGAGTACTGCTGGTTGTAGTGGGACACGACGGCCGGGCCGACGGTTTCACGAAAGCGCGCGACGCTCTCCAGCCGGATGAGCTGCCCGGCGCGGTTGCGCAGATAGATCTTCGAGAGATCCGCGGGCTGCGTGACTTCCGCGTCAGCGGCCTTGACGCGGATGTCGTAGCGCTGCCCGTCGCCCGGCTGATCGTTGTACTTGGCGATGTCCACGCCGCCGCTCACCATGTTCACCGCGAGCGCGATATCGGCCGACGAGAGGCCCAGGGCGGCGGCGCGCTCCCGGTCGGGCTCGAGGATCAGCTGCGGGAGATCGAGCTGCAGATCGGAGTCGAGCCGGCCGATGCTCGGATCCGCCTGGAGCTTGCGCTGCAATTCGCCCGCGACGCGTCCCATTTCCTGCAGGTTCGTCCCGGTCACCACGAACTGCAGCGGTTCGTTGCGCTGGCCCTGGACGATGCCGAACGGCGCGGCGAACGCGCGCACGCCGGGAACCTGCGCGAGCTCGCGCCGCAGCGCGTCGACCACCTGATGCTGCGAGCGCATCTTGCCCTCGCGCCGTTCCGCAAGCGCCTTCATGCGGATGACCAGCGTCGCCTGGTTCACCTGGTTCGACGATCCGAGTCCGATGACGCCGAATTCCGAGATCACTTCCGGATACCGTTCGTCGACGAGCGCCTCGACGGCGCGCAGCTTCGACTCGGTGTAGTCGATCGACGAGCCGAGCGGCGCGCGCAGGAAAATCAGGAAGCGGCCTTCGTCCTGCGCCGGCGCGAGCTCCTTCGGCACCGCCTTGAAGAACGGGATGCTCGCGACCGTGACGAGCGCCGCCAGACCGAGTACCGCCCAACGGTAGCGTAGCGACAGTGCGAGCAGCCGCCGATAGCCGCTCTCCAGAGCGCCGAACGCGCGCTCGAGCGCCCGGTCGACGCGGCCGCGCTGCCCTTCGTGCGCGACTTTGAGGAAGCGCGAGCAGAGCACCGGCGTGAGCGTCAGCGCGACGAAGAGCGACATGAGCACGCCGAACGTGACGACGACGGCGAAGGACTTGAAAAACTGTCCGACCATGCCGCCGAGGAAGATCACCGGCGCGAAGATCGACACGAGCGAGAGGCTCGCCGCGATCACTGCGAACGCCACCTCGTTCGAGCCGTTCGTCGCGGCCGAGACAGGGTCCGGATCGAGGGTTTCGCGGTGCCGGAAGATGTTCTCGAGGACCACGATCGCATCGTCGACCACCACGCCGATGAGCAGCAGGAGCGCGAGTCCGGTGACCGAGTTGAAGCTGTAGCCGAAGAAATACATGACCGCGACCGAGCCCATCAGCGAGACCGGGATCGCGGTGGCGACGATCAGCGTCGACCGGATCGAGCGCAGGAACAGCCACACCACCAGCGCGGCCAGCAGCGTGCCCTCGAGGAGGTGGTCCTTGAGCGAGTCGATGATCTCGCGGATGAACAGCGCATCGTTGGAGACGACCGAGATCTGCATCCCCGGGGGAAGCTGCGGGATTACGTCGGTCTCGAGCCGGCGGATCACGCGATCGATGATCTCGACCGTGTTGGTGTTGGCGATCTTGACGATCCCGAGCGAGATCGTCGTGCCCCCGTTGTAGCGCGCGAGTTGCCGGTTGTCGGCGAGGCCGTCGTGGATGGTCGCGATGTCTTTCAGGCGTACCGGCGCGCCTTCGCGGTGGGCGACGATCAGGTTCTCGAGATCCGTGAGCTTGTGGAACTCGAGATCGATCTTGACCAGGCTTTCCGTCCGCTTGCCGACGATGAAGCCGCCCGAAAGCTGCAGATGCTCGCGCGCGAACGCCTCGTTGATGTCCTGGGCGGTGATGCCGAACGCCGCCATCCGGGACGGCTGAAGCTCCACGCGGATCGTGCGGTCGCGGCGCCCCCCGACGCGCACCTCGCCGATGCCGTCGATGGTCTCGAGCTGTTTCTTGACGATGTTGATGGCGTAGGTGTTGAGCTGCTGCTGGGTGCGATCGCCCTGCAGCGCGAGCCACATGATCGGGCTGGCGTTCGTCTCGACTTTGGCGACGACCGGCGGATCGGCGTCCTTGGGCAGGCGCCGCAGCACCTGGTTCACCTTCGCCTGCACCTCGCTGAACGCGACGTCGATTTTCTTGTCGAGGTTGAACGTGACGTTGATCTGCGAGACGCCCGGCGAGGACGTCGAGGTGATGTCCTCGATGCCCGGCACGCCGTTGATCGAGGTCTCCAGAAGGTTGGTGATCGATGCGTCGATCACCTCGGGGTTCGCGCCCTTCATCGTGGTCTGCACCGAGATGACGGGAAATTCGATGGAGGGCAGCTTGTCGACGCCGATCCGCTGGTAGGCGATGACGCCGAAGAGCACGATCACGGCGTTCAGCATGATCGCGAACACGTAGCGCTTGATCGAAAGCTCGGGCAGCGTCATCGCCTCGTCCCTCCGCTACAGCCTGGCGGCCTCGCCGGCCTTCCCCGCGTCCGGGGCCTTGCCCGCCTCGCCCCGGCCCCGGGGCAGCGCGACCGGGGCGTTGTTCGTGAGGAAGCCCGCGCCGTCGACGGCCACGGTCTCGCCCGCCGACAGGCCATTTACGATCTCGATGAAGCCGCCCTTGCGATAGCCCGTCTCGACCGGACGCTGCACGGCTTTGCCGTCCGCCACGACGTACACCACTTTTCCGGCGGGGCGGATCACGACGCTTTCCTCGGGCACCATCACGACGTCCGGTCTGGTGAGCGTCACGACCGACCCGTTCACCGTCCCGCCGCCGAGGAAGGTTTGGTCCTCGGTCGTGAAGCGCACGATCACGTCGAGCGCGCGGCTCGTCTCGGTGACCGTCGGCTTGATGTCGCTCACCTGGCCTTCGATGACCTTGCCTGGCACGAGCGGCGACGAGAGTCGCACCTTCTGGCCCTGCCTGAGGCGGGGCGCGGCGCTCTCCGGAAACGGCAGATGCGCACGAAGCTGGGTCGTGCCGACGAGGCGGAACAGCGGGTCGCCGACCTTCACGTAGTCGCCGACCGCCACGATCTGCACCTCCACGCGCCCGTCGATCGGCGACAGCACGCGCGCTTTGCCGAGCGAGCGCTTCCCGGCATCGGCCTTGGCGCGGGCGGCGGCGAGGCTCTGCCGCAACGCGTTTCGCTGCGCGATCGCGTCGTCGGCCGCGTTCTGCGAGATGAAGTTGCGCTTGACGAGCTCGGTCTGGCGCTCGACCACGCGTTCCTGGTTCGCCAGCAGCGCCGCGAGCCGGGCGACCTCGGCCTCGTCGGCGCGGGTCTGAATCTCGAAATCGGCGGGGTCGATCTCGGCGAGCACCTCGCCCTTCGTGACCGCCCGCCCGACCGAGCCGTTCACTCGCACGATGCGGCCCGCGACTTCCGCCGCGATCTTCGGATCGACGAGGTTCTCGAGCGATCCGACCGCGTCCTCAGTCACCTCGAGCGGCCGCAACTCGGCCTTGGTGACCGTGATCAGCGTAGCCGGCGGGCCGCCCTGCTTCTTGGCTTCTGTCTTTTCGCCGCAACCGGCGACGGCGAACGCCGCCGCCAGCAGCGCGACTAGTGCGATGCGCATGATGCTCCCAACCTCGCGGTGACGGCTCTGCGGCTGCCGCGATCGTTCGATGCGGCGTCGCGCCCCCGGTTCGCGGCGCTCGCCCGGCGTCCGGGCGCTGCCGCGCAAGGCGCATTCTCGCAGACCTTCACCGGCGCGAAGCTTACTGCAGCATTATCCCGGCAGCCGCCGCTCCAGTGCGAACAGGCTCTCGACGCGCTCGCGCTCGCGGACGAGATGGGCCGCCGCGCCGTCGACCAGCACCTCGGCCGCGCGCGGCCGGGTGTTGTAGTTGGAGCTCATGCTCATCCCGTAGGCGCCGGCTGACATCACGGCGACGAGGTCCCCTTCGGCGAGCGCGAGCTCCCGTTCGCGACCGAGGAAGTCGCCGCTCTCGCACACCGGCCCGACAATCTCATAGTGGCGCGTGCCGCCTGCGCGCACCGCGACGGGCACGATCTCGTGCCACGCGTCGTAGAGCGCCGGGCGCATCAGATCGTTCATCGCGGCGTCGACGATCGCGAAGTTCCGTTCCACGCCGTGCTTCAGATACTCGACGCGCGTGAGCAGGAGACCGGCGTTGCCCACGAGCCAGCGGCCCGGTTCGAACATCAGCTTGACCGGGCGCTCGCCGACGCGCGCGAGTATCCCCGCGAGGAAGGCCGCGATTTCGGGCGGATTCTCGTCGCGGTAGCGGATGCCGAACCCGCCGCCGAAGTCGAGGTGGTGCAGCAACATCCCCTCGGCTGCGAGCCGGTCGACGAGCGAGAGCACTTTGTCGACCGCCTCGAGGTAGGGCGCGACCTCGGTGATCTGCGACCCGATGTGGCAGTCGATACCGACCACGGCGATGTTCGGCCGGCGCGCCGCATCGCGATAGAGCGCGAGCGCGTCCTCGTATGCGATGCCGAACTTGTTCTCCTTGAGCCCGGTCGAGATGTAGGGATGGGTCTTCGGATCGACGTCCGGGTTCACGCGGAAAGACACGGGCGCGCGCAGTCTCATTTCGCCCGCGACCCGGTCGAGCCGCTCGAGCTCGCTCGCAGATTCGACGTTGAAGCAGAGAATCCCGGCCGCGAGCGCCTGCCGCATCTCCTCCTCGCGCTTGCCCACGCCCGAGAACACGACGCGCTTCGCATCGCCGCCCGCTGCAAGGACGCGCGCGAGCTCTCCGCCGGAGACGATGTCGAAGCCGGCGCCGAGCCGGGCGAGGACGTCGAGGATCGCGAGCGTCGAGTTCGCCTTCATCGCATAGCAGACGAGGTGATCGCGCCCCGCGAGCGCCGCGTCGAAGGCGCGAAAGCGCGCTTCGAGCGCCGCCCGCGAGTACACGTAGCACGGCGTGCCGTAGCGCGCGGCGACGGCGTCGAGCGACACGCCCTCGACCCATAAGGCTCCGTCGCGGCGCACGAAGGGTTGTGCGGAATCGGGCGTGTCGGGCGGTCTCGTCATTGCAGTCGGGGCGGTGCGGCCGGCACGCGCCTTGCGCGCCGCGCGTGGGCTAGCGTGCGCGAGAGTCCCGCTTCGGGTCCTGGCCGTCGGGTCCCGGGAGATAGAGCGGGCCCTTGTTGCCGCAGGCCTGCAGCACGAGGGCGACGATGACGAGGATGAACGCGCGGCGCATTGGGTCGGCTCCGGTCCCGATGGTAGCGACCCCGGCCTGGCCGCGCTACTGCGTGAATTGCGGAACCGCCGGGGGCGGCGCGGCGTCGGTGTCGGTCGGCGGCGGCGCTTCCTGCGGCGGATGCTCGCGATAGAAGAACTCGACCTGCTTGCCGTTCGGGCTCGCGAGGCCGGTGTCCGGATCGATGCGCACCGACATCACGCCGTCCGGCGCCTGGAGCTCGGCCTGCGGCACGTTCTTGAGCGCCTTGCCCATGTAGCCGATCCACATCGGCAGCGCCGCGGCCCCGCCCGTCTCGTTGTTGCCCAGGTTTTTCGGCTGGTCGAAGCCGATCCAGGAGATGGCGACGAGCGACGGCTGGTACCCGGCGAACCACGCGTCGACATGCTCGTTCGTCGTGCCGGTTTTTCCGGCGATGTCGCGGCGGCCGAGCGAGTTGGCGCGCGCGGCCGTCCCGTAGCGGGTCACGTCCTGCATCATGCTGGACATCAGGAACGCGTTGCGCGGATCGAGCACGCGCAGGCTCGCGTCGCCGGCGCGCTTGGGGTTGGCCTGCGCAAGCACCGTGCCGCGATCGTCCACGATTCTCTCGATCACGTAAGGCTCGACGAGGAAGCCGCCGTTGGCGAACACGCCGTAGGCGCGTGCCATCTGCAGCGGCGTGACCGAGCCGGCGCCGAGCGCCATGGTCAGGTAGGCCGGATGCTTCTCGCCGTCGAACCCGAAGCGCGTCACGTACTCCTGCGCGAACCGCGGGCCGATCGCCTGCAGGATGCGGATCGACACCATGTTCTTCGATCGCGCGAGCGCGGAGCGCATGCGCATCGGGCCTTCGTACTTGCCGTCGTAGTTCTTCGGCTCCCAGACCTGGCCGCCGGTGAGCGCGGCGTCGACCACGACCGGCTCGTCGAGCAGCACGGTCGCCGGGGTGAAGCCGCGTTCGAGCGCCGCCGAGTAGATGAACGGCTTGAACGACGACCCGGGCTGACGCCATGCCTGGGTGACGTGATTGAACTTGTTGCGGTTGAAGTCGAAGCCGCCGACGAGCGCGCGGATCGCGCCGGTCCGGGAGTCCATCGCCACCAGCGCCGCCTCGGCGTCGGGCAGCTGTGCCACGGCCCAGGCGCCCTTGTCGTCCTTTTGCAGCCGGATGATCGCGCCGCGCCGGATCTTCCGGTTCGGCGGTGCCTTGTCCGACAGCGCGGACTGGACGAACTTCAGTCCGGCGTCGCTGATCGTAATCGTTTCGCCGCCTCGCCGGTAAGCGACCACTTGCTTCGGTGAGGCCTCCAGGACCACCGCAGGCACGAGATCGTCGCTGTCCACGAACTCCGAAAGAGCCTCTTCGAGCGCCTCCTCGGCGGCCTTCTCGGGCAGATCCGCAAAGTGCTCGGGGCCGCGGTATCCGTGGCGGCGGTCGTAATCGAGGACGCCCTTGCGCAGGGCGGCGTACGCGGCTTCCTGATCGGCCTTCTGGAGGGTGGTGTAGACGCGGAAGCCGAGCGAGTAGACATCCGGCCCGTAGCGCTCGAACAGCGCCTGCCGGACCATCTCGGCGACGAACTCGGCGTGCAGGCCGAAGTCGTCGATTTCGCGCCGGACGGCAAGCGGCGCGGTCATGGCCTCATCGAACTGCGCCTCGGTGATATAGCCGAGGTCGCGCATCCGCCGCAGCACGTATTGCTGGCGCTGCTTCGCACGCTTCGGGTTGGCCACCGGGTTGTACGCGGACGGGGCCTTCGGGAGCCCGGCGAGCATCGCGGCCTCCGCGACCGAGAGCTTCGATAGCGGCTTGCCGAAATAGATCTGGCTCGCCGCCGCGAACCCGTAGGCGCGCTGGCCGAGGTAGATCTGGTTCACGTACAGCTCGAGGATCTGATCCTTGGTGAGCTCGGACTCGATCTTGTAGGCGAGGAGTGCCTCGTAGAGCTTGCGCGTAAGCGTCTTCTCCGACGAGAGGAAGAAGTTGCGCGCCACCTGCATGGTGATCGTGCTCGCGCCCTGTCGCCGGCCTCCCGAGACGAAGTTGGAGTAGGCCGCGCGCGCGACGCCCACGAAGTCGACACCCTGGTGCTGATAGAAGCGCTCGTCCTCGGCGGCGAGGATGGCGTCCTTGAGGGATTTGGGAACGTCCTGGATCGCGACGACCGAGCGCCGCTCCTCGCCGAACTCGCCGATCAGCGTGCCGTCGGCGGTGTAGACCCGAAGCGGAACCTTGGGCCGATAGTCGGTCACCGCGTCGATCGACGGCATATTCGGATATGCAATAAGCAACACGAACACGCCGAGCAACAGGCCGACGGCCAGCAAACCCGCGATCAGGGCAACCGGAAATGCGATCCAGCGGAAAAAAGTCAAAGGTCGGGTGATCGCGTGGTATGCGCCGGAGGGAACGCGGATTATAACTCAGGGCGTCGGCTGGCCCGGGGAGTGTGACCAAATTCGCTTTACACCCCGGCAGCTTGTTGTTAGCATCTAACGCAAAACCTCAAAATCGCAGCTAAGTAGCGGTCATTAAAGGGGAAATCCGCTTGCGCTTCGACATTTTCAAGCCCAAAGCGCCGCCTCTTTTCGGCATGGACATCAGCTCTTCGGCCGTCAAGATGGTCGAGCTGGCGGACGCCGGAAAGGGGGCGCGGCGCGTCGAGCGTTACGCGATCGAGCCGCTCCCGAAGGACGCGGTGGTCGACGGCAACATCGACAACCTCGACGCCGTGTCCGAAACCGTTCGCCGCGCGTGGAAGAAGCTCGCCACGCGGACCAAGAACGTCGCCCTGGCCCTGCCCACCGCGGCGGTGATCACCAAGAAGATCATCGTCCCCGCGGGTCTCCGCGAGGAGGAGCTGGAAGTCCAGGTCGAGGGCGAGGCGAACCAGTACATCCCGTTCGCGCTCGACGAGGTCAACCTCGACTTTCAGGTGGTCGGCCCGTCGCCCTCCGGCCCGGAGGAAGTGGAGATCCTGATCGCCGCCTCCCGCAAGGAGAAGGTCGAGGACCGCGTCGCGGTCGCCGAGGCGGCCGGCCTCAAGGCCACCGTCATGGACGTCGAGTCGTACGCCATGCAGACCGCGTTCGAGCTCATGACCTCGCAGTTCCCTAACGATGGCCGCGACCAGAACATCGCCGTGGTCGACATCGGCGCGAGCATCATGAACATCACGGTGCTGCGCAACGACCAGGCCGTGTACACGCGTGAACAGGCGTTCGGCGGCAACCAGCTGAACCAGGACATCATGCGTCAGTACGGCCTGTCGCCCGAGGAGGCCGAGAACGCCAAGAAAACCGGCGGGCTGCCCGACAGCTACGAGGCCGAGGTTCTGCGGCCGTTCCTCGAGAACGCCGCGCTCGAAATCCAGCGCGCCTCGCAGTTCTTCTTCACCTCGACCCAGTACAACTCGCTCGAGCACATCGTGCTGACGGGCGGCTCGGCGACCCTGCCCGGCCTCGACGACATGGTCACCAGCCGGACCCGGGTCAACACCGTGGTCGCGAACCCGTTCGCCAACATGTCGATCTCGCCGCGGATCCAGCTGAAGAAGCTGATCGCAGACGCGCCCGCGCTGATGATCGCCTGCGGCCTCGCGATGCGGAGGTTCGACGAATGATCCGCATCAACCTGCTCCCCCACCGCGAAGCGCGGCGCAAGGCGCAGCGGCGGCAACTCGCCGTCCTCGCCGCCATGGTCGCGGGCCTCGCGATCGGCATCGCCGTCCTCGTGCACGGCGTCATTGCCGGCTACATCTCGGCGCAGGCCGAGCGCAACGACTTCCTGAAGCGCGAGAACGCCAAGCTCGACAAGGAGATCGAGGAGATCAAGAAGCTCAAGGAGGACATCCAGGCCCTCCTCGCGCGGAAGCAGATCATCGAGACGCTCCAGACCGACCGCTCGCAGACCGTGCTGCTGCTCGACCAGCTGGTGCGGCAGACCCCCGACGGGGTCTACCTCAAGTCGCTGAAGCAGGACGGGCTGAAGGTCAACATCACCGGCTACGCGCAGTCGAATGCGCGCGTCGCGACCTTCATGCGCAACCTCGAGTCGGCGCCGAACCTCGAGAACGCGCAGCTCGTCGAGACCAAGGCGGCCGAGGTGAACAAGAAGCGCCTCACGGAGTTCAGCCTGAACTTCTCGGTGAAGCGTGCGGCGCCCGAAGACGCCCAGAAGGCGGGCGGCGCAGCGAAGCCGGGCGCGGCACCGGCAGCGGCGAAGCAGGGTTAGGGGCGCGCCATGAAAGCATTCTCCGAGCAATTCAGGAACCTCAACACGCGCGATCCCGGCAGCTGGCCGCCGCTGCCCAAGATCGTGCTTCTGGTCGCCGTCTTCGCCGCGATCCTGGCCGCCGCGTATTTCCTCGACTGGCAGACCCAGCTCGAGGATCTCGACGCCGGCCGCGCGCAGGAGGCGAAGCTGAAGGACGAGTACGTCGCCAAGAAGGCGCAGGCGGTGAACCTCGACCTCTACCGGCAGCAGGCGCGCGAAATCGAAAGCTCGTTCGGCGCGCTCCTGAAGCAGTTGCCCAACCGGTCGCAGATGGAAGCGCTGCTCGTCGACATCAACCAGTCCGGTCTCGGCCGCGGACTGCAGTTCGAGCTCTTCAAGCCGGCGCAGAGCGAGACGGTGAAGGACTTCTACGCCGAGCTGCCGATCTCGCTCAAGGTCGTCGGCAACTACCACGACATGGGGGCCTTCGCGAGCGACATCGCGCAGCTCTCGCGGATCGTGACGCTGAACGACCTCGGCATCACCGTGAACAAGGACGGCAACCTCGTGCTCGACTCGACCGCGAAGACGTTCCGCTACCTCGACGACGAGGAGCTCGCGGCGCAGCGCAAGGCGGCCAAGGCGGCCAAGGCGGCGAAGAAATGAAACGAGCCCTCATCCTCATCGGCGCGGCAGCCGCGCTCGCCGGCTGCGACGGCGGCGAGTTCAGCGACCTCAAGGCCGAGCTCGCGACCCTCACCAAGGACGTCCGCGGCAAGGTCGAGCCGCTGCCGGTCGTCAAGCCCTACGAACCCGTCGGCTACCAGGCGTTCGACCAGCCCGATCCGTTCGGCCCCGCGAAGATCCAGCTCGCGACGAAGAGCGGCGGCCAGTCGGCGTCGTCGGCACTCGCGCCGGATCTCAACCGTCCGAAGGAGCCCCTCGAGGCGTTCCCGCTCGAGTCGCTCAAGATGGTGGGCGTCCTGCAGCAGAAAGGCAGGACCTACGGGCTCGTGAAAGCCGACGCGAGCATCTACCGCATCCGGCCCGGCAACTACGTGGGCCAGAACTTCGGCGTCGTCACACAGATCAGCGAGACCGAAATCACCCTGCGAGAGCTCATCCAGGAGGCCGGCGGCGACTGGACCGAGCGCAACAGCAACCTGCAACTGCAGGAAGCGGAGGCAAAGAAATGAGAACCCTCGTCCGATTCGTCCTCTCCGTCGCGGCTGCGGCGCTCGCGTTCGCCGCTTCCGGCCCCGCGACCGCGCAGCAGCCGACACCGACGCCCGCTGCGAACAGCATCGAGGCGTTCAACGCCACGACCCAGGGGGGCGTGGTGTACGTGAAGATCACGATGAAAGAGCCGCTGGTCGCGGTCCCGGCGAGCTTCACGGTCAGCAGCCCGGCGCGCATCGCGTTCGACTTCCCGAAGACGGCAAACGCGCTCGGGCGCACGAGCCAGGACGTCAACGAGGGCGAGCTGCGCAGCATGAGCGTCGTGCAGGCGGGCGACCGCGCGCGCATGGTCCTCAACCTTCGCCAGATGGTCCCCTACCGCGCCGAGATCGAAGGCAAGAACCTCATCGTGGCGCTCTCGCCCGCGGCCGCGACGGTGGTCCAGGCGGCGACCACCGGCACGCCGACGCGCTTCGCCGAGGGCACGACCGACACGCGCCACGCGCTGCGCGAGATCGACTTCCGCCGCGGCAGGGCCGGCGAGGGTCGTGTCGTCGTGAACCTCTCCGACACGGCAACGGGGATCGATATCCGCCAGCAGGGCCAGAATCTGGTCGTCGACTTCGTGAAGACGAGCCTGCCCGACCATCTGCGCTCGCGCCTCGACGTGACCGATTTCGGCACGCCGGTGCAGAGCGTGAACGCCTTCCAGCAGGGCGAGAACGTGCGCCTCGTGATCGAGCCGAAAGGCCAGTGGGAGTACAACGCCTACCAGACGGACACGCAGTTCGTCATCGAGGTGAAGCCGGTCGTCTACGACCCGAACAAGCTCGTGCAGGGCTCGCGCGGCGGCTACCAGGGCGAGAAGCTGTCGCTCAACTTCCAGAACATCGACGTGCGGAGCGTGCTGAACGTCATCGCCGACTTCACCGACCTCAACATCATCACCAGCGACTCGGTGCAGGGCAATCTCACGCTGCGCCTGAAGGACGTGCCCTGGGACCAGGCCCTCGACATCATCCTGCAGACGCGCGGCCTCGACATGCGTAAGAACGGCAACGTCCTCTGGATCGCGCCGCGCGACGAACTCGCGACCAAGGAGAAGCTCGAACTCGAGGCGAAGCAGCAGATCGCGGAGCTCGAGCCGCTGCGCACCGAGACCTTCCAGCTGAACTACACGCGGGCGGAGGCGTTCTCGAAGATCCTCACCGACGACAAGCAGCGCATTCTCTCGAAGCGCGGCAGCGCGGTATGGGACCCGCGCACGAACCAGCTCTTCATCCAGGACATCCCGTCGCGGCTCGAGGACGTGCGCCGCATCATCGCGAAGACCGACATCCCGGTCAGGCAGGTGATGATCGACGCGCGCATCGTCGAGGCGACCGACCGGTTCAGCCGCACCCTCGGCTTCCGTCTCGGCTACAACGACTCGACCGGGCAGGGCTCGAGGCTGCTCGGCGGCCCGAACCGGTTCCTGCCCGGCGGGGGCCTGGCGGCGACCGGCGCGTCCACGGGGCAGATCTCGGGCGGCACTGCACCCGATTTCTTCCGCGACAGCCTCAGCGTGAACCTCCCTGCATCGGCGACGGAAACCAACGCCGACCGCGGAAAGTTCTCCCTGATTCTCTTCAACAGCGCCGCGACCAAGTTCCTGAACCTCGAGATCACGGCACTCGAGTCGGACGGAAAGGGCAAGGTCATCTCCAGCCCGCGCGTCGTGACCGCGGATCAGGTCGAGGCGATCATCGAGCAGGGCACGGAACTGCCCTACCAGCAGTCCACCTCGAGCGGCGCGACGTCGATCACGTTCAAGAAGGCGAACCTCGCTCTCAAGGTGAAGCCGCAGATCACGCCCGACGGCAACGTCCTCATGGACGTCGACGTGAACAAGGACTCGGTGGGCATCCAGACCGCCGCCGGCTTCGCGATCGACACCAAGCACGTGAAAACCGCGGTGCTCGTCGAGAACGGCGGCACGGTGGTGATCGGCGGCATCTACACCCAGGAAGAGCGCTCGACGATCAACAAGGTGCCGCTGCTCGGCGACCTTCCGGGCGTCGGCTTCATGTTCCGCAACCGGCAGAACACGGACAACAAGACGGAGCTCCTGTTCTTCCTGACGCCGCGGATCATCGACGATCGGGTGGCGGTGCGGTAAGCCGCCGTTCCGCGCACCGCGAAGCCGGGCCTCGTGCCCGGCTTCGTGTTTTCCGGGCTGCGGATGCGGCGATCCGAGTTGATAGAATCGCGCGATGCGTGCGGGCCGGAACATCTTTCTCGTCGGGCTCATGGGCGCGGGCAAGACGACGGTGGGTCGGCTGCTCGCGCGGCGGCTCGGCAAACGCTTCATGGACACCGACCACGAGATCGAGAGCCGCACCGGCGTGAAGATCCCGGTGATTTTCGAGATCGAGGGTGAGGCGGGCTTTCGCGCCCGCGAGGCGCAGGCCGTCGACGTGCTCACCGCCCTGGACGACGTCGTGCTCGCCACCGGCGGCGGCGTCGTGCTCGATCCGGCGAACCGCGAACGCCTTGCGTCGCGCGGATTCGTCATCTACCTATCGGCCGATCCCCGGCACCTCTGGCAGCGCACCCGCCACGACAAGGGCCGCCCGCTCCTGCAGACGGCGGATCCGCTGGCGAAACTGCAGGAACTGCACGGCATCCGCGACCCGCTGTATCGCGAGGTTGCCGATCTCGTCGTCGAAACCGGCCGCCAGAGCGTGGGGGCGCTCGTAGCGAGCCTGCTCCCACTCCTTCCCGACGAATGCAAACTGTCCGCGTAGCGCTCGGCGAGCGCGCTTATCCGATCCACATCGGCGCCGGGCTGCTCGGCCGGACGGATCTGGTGCTGCCGCACCTTCCTGCCAGACGCGTGGCCATCGTTTCGAACACCACCGTCGCGCCGATCTACCTGGATCGCGTCGCCCTGCCGCTCGAAGCCGCCGGCGTCCGCGTGACGCGCGTGCTCCTGCCGGACGGCGAGTCGCACAAGGGATGGCCCGCGCTGAACCTCGTTTTCGATACCTTGCTCGGGGCCCGCTGCGACCGCCAGACGACGGTGATCGCGCTCGGTGGGGGCGTGGTCGGCGACCTCGCGGGCTTCGCGGCGGCCACGTTCATGCGCGGCGTGCCGCTCATCCAGATTCCGACCACCCTCCTCGCGCAGGTGGACTCGTCGGTCGGCGGGAAGACCGGGATCAACCACCCGCTCGGCAAGAACATGATCGGCGCGTTCCATCAGCCGCAGTTAGTGCTCGCTGACGTGGAAACGCTGAACACGCTTCCTCCGCGCGAGCTCGCTGCGGGGCTCGCCGAGGTGATCAAGCACGGCCTGATACTCGATGCAGGATTCTTCGAGTGGCTCGAGACTCACATGGATCGGCTCGTGGCGCGCGAGCCCGAGGCATTGACGCACGCGGTTCGGCGGTCGGTCGAGATCAAGGCCGAGATCGTCGCCCGGGACGAGCGCGAAACCGGCGACCGGGCGCTGCTCAATTTCGGTCATACCTTCGGCCACGCCATCGAGGCCGGACTCGGCTTCGGAACCTGGCTCCACGGGGAGGCGGTGGGGGCAGGCATGGTGATGGCCGCGGACCTGTCGTGCCGCCTGGGGCACCTCGGAAGCGCCGACGTGGACCGCGTCCGGCGGCTCGTGGCGCGTGCGGGCCTCCCGGTCGCCGCGCCCGCGTTCGGCCCGGAGCGGTACCTCGACCTGATGAGCTTCGACAAGAAGGCCCAGGGCGGGCGCGTACGCTTCATCCTCTTGAACCACCTCGGAAGCGCTTACATCCGCTCCGGCGCCCCGACAGAGCCCCTCGCCGAGACGCTCGCCGCCTGCGCCGAGCACGCCTGACCCCGGCCTCCGCTGCACTGCGGTAAGCGCTTGAGGCGTCAAGGGATGGCGCGTATATTTGAGGGTTCCGCGTGAACAAGCGCACGGGCGGCGGTCGCCTGTGCGCCCGCCCGCGAGTCCGTGTCTCGAGGTGCCCCGTGAACTACCCCGCATTTCCGCTGGCTCAAGGTCTCTACGACCCTCAGAACGAGCACGACGCGTGCGGCGTCGGCTTCGTCGCGAACATCAAGGGCAAGAGGAGCCACGCAATCGTCGACCAGGGTCTGCAGATCCTCAAGAACCTTACCCATCGCGGCGCGGTCGGCTTCGACCCGAAGCTCGGCGACGGCGCGGGCATCCTGATCCAGATTCCCGACCCGTTCTTCCGCGAGGAGCTCGCCAAGCAGGGTGTCGTACTCCCGCCCGCAGGGCAGTACGGCGTCGGCATGGTGTTCCTGCCGCAGGAGCCGGCGAGCCGATTCGCGTGCGAGTACGAGATCGAGCGCGCCATCAAGGACGAGGGGCAGGTGCTGCTCGGCTGGCGCGACGTGCCCGTCGACAACGCCGATCTCGCCGAGACCGCGCGGAAGCTGGAGCCGGTGATTCGCCAGGTGTTCATCGGCCGCGGCGCCGGCGTCACGGTCACCGACGCCCTCGAGCGCAAGCTCTACATCATCCGCAAGAGCTCCGGCCACGCGATCCAGGCGCTGCGCCTCGAGCACGGCAAGGAGTTCTACGTTCCGTCGATGTCGGCGCGCACCATCGTCTACAAGGGCATGCTGCTCGCGCAGCAGGTCGGGCCCTACTACAAGGATCTGCAGGATCCGCGCGTGGTGTCTGCGCTCGCGCTCGTGCACCAGCGCTTCTCGACCAACACGTTCCCGACCTGGGAGCTCGCGCATCCGTTCCGCATGATCGCCCACAACGGCGAGATCAACACGCTGCGCGGCAACGTCAACTGGCTGCGCGCGCGGCAGGGCGCGATCTCGAGCCCGATCATCGGCAAAGACCTCGACAAGATCTGGCCGCTCATCTATCCGGGGCAGTCCGACTCGGCGTCCTTCGACAACGCGCTCGAACTGCTCATGATGGCGGGGTACTCCGTGCCGCACGCGATCATGATGATGATCCCCGAGGCTTGGGAAGCGCACTCCCGAGCCGCCGCGCGTTCTACGAGTACCACGCGGCGATGATGGAGCCGTGGGACGGTCCGGCGGCGATCGCCTTCACCGACGGCCGCGTGATCGGCGCGACCCTCGACCGCAACGGCCTGCGTCCTGCGCGCTACATCGTGACCGACGACGACCTCGTGATCATGGGGTCCGAGTGCGGGGTGCTGCCCGCGCCCGAGGAGAAGATCGTCAAGAAGTGGCGCCTGCAGCCCGGGAAGATGTTCCTCGTCGACCTCGAGCACGGCCGCATCATCGACGACAAGGAGCTCAAGGATTCGCTCGCGGCCGCGCGCCCCTACAAGGAGTGGGTGGAGCGGATCACGGTCAAGCTCGACGATCTGCCCGAGCCGGCCGAGAAGGCCGCGGCGCCCAAGGAGTCGCTGCTCGACCGCCAGCAGGCGTTCGGCTATTCGCAGGAGGACCTGAAGTTCATCCTGCAGCCCATGGCCGCCAACGGCGAGGAGCCGACCGGGTCCATGGGCAACGACGCGCCGCTCGCGGTCCTGTCGTCGAAGAACAAGAACCTCTACCAGTACTTCAAGCAGCTGTTCGCGCAGGTCACGAATCCTCCGATCGACCCGATTCGGGAGGAGCTGGTGACGAGCCTCGTTTCATTCGTGGGGCCGAAGCCGAACCTGCTCGGCATCGACGAGATGAACCCGCCGCTGCGGCTCGAGGTGAGCCAGCCGGTGCTCGACGCGGCCGCGATGGAAACGATCCGCCACATCGAGCGCGTCACCGACGGCAAATTCAAGAGCTTCGAGCTCGACATCACCTATCCGGTGGCCTGGGGCAACGAGGCCATCGAGGCGCGGCTCGCGAGCCTCGCGGCCCAGGCCGAGGATGCCGTGCGCTCCGGCTACTCGATCCTGATCCTCTCCGACCGTCGGACCGACCGCGGCCACGTCGCGATTCCCGCGCTGTTGGCCCTGTCCGCCATCCACCAGCATCTCACCAACAAGGGACTGCGCACCCAGACGGGCCTCGTGGTCGAGACCGGCTCCGCGCGCGAGGTGCACCACTTCGCCCTGCTCGGTGCGTACGGCGCCGAGGCGGTGCATCCCCAGCTCGTGTTCGAGACGCTGGCCGACCTGGCCGCCCACGGCAGGCTGCCGGACGGCGTCGACGCGAAGAAGGCGGGCAAGAACTTCATCAAGGCGATCGGCAAGGGCCTGCGCAAGGTGATGTCCAAGATGGGCATCTCCACCTACATGTCCTACACGGGCGCGCAGATCTTCGAGGCGGTCGGCCTCTGCCACGCGCTGGTCGAGAAGTACTTCACCGGCACCACGTCGACGGTCGAGGGCATCAGCGTGTTCGCGGTCGCCGAAGAGGCGATCCGCGTGCACAAGGCGGCGTTCAGCGACGATCCCGTGCTCGCCCATGCGCTCGACGCGGGCGGCGAATACGCGTTTCGCGTCCGCGGCGAGGAGCACATGTGGACGCCGGACGCCATCGCGAAGCTGCAGCATTCGACGCGGGCGAACTCGTTCCAGACTTACGAGGAGTACGCGAAGATCATCAACGATCAGTCGAAGCGGCTCATGACGCTCCGCGGCCTCTTCGAGTTTCGCTTCGACAAGCGCACGCCGGTGCCTCTCGACGAAGTGGAGCCGGCTGCCGAGATCGTGAAGCGCTTCGCGACGGGCGCGATGTCGCTCGGCTCGATCTCGACCGAAGCGCACACGACGCTCGCCATCGCGATGAACCGAATCGGCGGGAAGTCGAACACCGGCGAAGGCGGCGAGGACCGCAGGCGCTACGCGCCGATCCAGCCGGGCGAGTCGCTGCAATCGCGGCTCGGCGCCGACCGCGTCGAGCGCGACATCGAGCTGAAGGCCGGCGATTCGCTCAAGTCGAAGATCAAGCAGGTCGCCTCGGGGCGCTTCGGCGTGACCGCGGAGTACCTCGCCAGCGCCGAGCAGATCCAGATCAAGATCGCGCAAGGCGCGAAGCCGGGCGAGGGCGGCCAGCTGCCAGGGAAGAAGGTCTCCGAGTACATCGCGGAGCTGCGCTTCTCCACGCCGGGCGTCGAGCTGATCAGTCCGCCGCCGCACCACGACATCTACTCGATCGAAGACCTCGCGCAGCTCATCCATGACTTGAAGAACGCGAACCCCGGCGCCTCGATCAGCGTGAAGCTCGTGTCCGAGGTCGGCGTCGGCACCATCGCGGCGGGCGTCGCGAAGGCGAAGTCGGACCACGTGACCATCGCCGGCCACGACGGCGGCACGGGGGCGAGCCCCTGGTCCTCGATCAAGCACGCCGGGACTCCGTGGGAGCTCGGCCTCGCGGAGACGCAGCAGACGCTGGTGCTCAACCGGCTGCGCGGGCGCATCGCGGTGCAGGTCGACGGCCAGATGAAGACCGGCCGCGACGTCGTCATCGGCGCGATGCTCGGCGCCGACGAATTCGGCTTCGCCACCGCGCCGCTCGTGGTCGAAGGCTGCATCATGATGCGCAAGTGCCACCTCAACACCTGCCCGGTCGGGGTGGCCACGCAGGATCCGGCGCTGCGCAAGAAGTTCCAGGGCAAGCCCGAGCATGTCATCAACTATTTCTTCTTCGTCGCCGAAGAAGCGCGCCGCATCATGGCGCAGCTCGGGGTGCGCACGGTCAACGAGCTGATCGGCCGCACCGATCTCCTCGACACGAAGCAGGGCGTCGAGCACTGGAAGGCGAAGGGCCTCGACTTCTCGCGGATCTTCTACATGCCCGCCATGCCGGCGGACGTCGCGCGCCACCATGTCGAGACGCAGGATCACGGTCTGGACAAGGCCCTCGACAACCGCCTCATCGAGCTCGCGAAGCCCGCGCTCGAGCGCCGCGAGAAAGTGACGATCGAGACGCCGATCCGCAACATCAACCGCACCGTCGGCACCATGCTCTCGCACGAAGTCGCGAAGCGCTACGGGCACGACGGCCTGCCCGACGACACCATCCACGTCCGGCTCGCCGGCTCGGCCGGGCAGAGCTTCGGCGCGTTCCTGTCGCGCGGCATCACGCTCGATCTCATCGGCGACACCAACGACTATTGCGGCAAGGGGCTCTCGGGCGGCCGGATCGTCGTCCAGCCGTCGCCGAAGTTCCGCGGCGACGCGCTCGAGAACATCATCACCGGCAACGTCGTGCTCTATGGGGCGATCACCGGCGAGGCGTACTTCCGCGGCGTGGCCGGCGAACGTTTCTGCGTTCGCAACTCGGGCGCGCATGCCGTCGTGGAAGGCACCGGCGATCACGGTTGCGAGTACATGACGGGCGGCACGGTCGTCGTCCTCGGCGCGACCGGGCGCAACTTCGCGGCCGGCATGTCGGGCGGCGTGGCCTACGTCCTCGACGAGGACGGCACGTTCGCTTCCAAGGCCAACACCGCCATGGTCGCCCTCGAGCCCGTGCTCTCCGAGACCGAACAGGACGCGCGCGTTTCCCGCGACCTGTGGCATCTCGGTCTGGCCGACGAGGCGACGCTGCGCCGGATGGTGGAGAACCACCTGCGCTACACGGGCAGCCCGCAGGCGCGCAAGGTGCTCGACAACTGGGCGCAGTACCGCGCCAGGTTCGTCAAGGTGTTCCCGAACGAGTACAAGCGGGCGCTGGGCGAGCTTGCCGCGAAGGGCAAGAAGCTCGCTGCCTGACGGACGAGGCCGAAGCAGAGGATCGAAAAATGGGCAAGATCACCGGGTTCATGGAATACCAGCGGCTCCAGGAGGCGAGCGAGCCGCCGGCCGAGCGCGTGAAGCACTACCGCGAGTTCGTCCTGCATCTCACCGACCAGGAGGCGAGCGTCCAGGGCGCGCGCTGCATGGACTGCGGCATCCCGTTCTGCATGAACGGCTGCCCGGTGAACAACATCATTCCCGACTGGAACGACCTCGTCTTCAAGCAGGACTGGCAGACGGCGCTCGACACGCTGCACTCGACCAACAATTTCCCCGAGTTCACCGGCCGCGTGTGCCCGGCGCCGTGCGAGGCTGCGTGCACGCTGAACATCAACAACGATCCGGTCGGCATCAAGTCGATCGAGCACGCGATCATCGACAAAGGCTGGGAGATGGGTTGGGTCGTGCCGCAGCCGCCGCCCCGCAAGACCGGCAAGCGCGTTGCAGTCGTCGGCTCGGGCCCGGCGGGGCTCGCGTGCGCGCAGCAGCTCGCGCGCGCCGGGCACGACGTCACCGTCTTCGAGAAGAACGACCGCGTCGGGGGGCTGCTCCGCTACGGCATCCCCGATTTCAAGATGGAAAAGCATCACATCGATCGGCGCGTCGAGCAGATGAAGGCCGAGGGCGTCACGTTCCGCACCGGCCTCTGCGTCGGCACGAAAGCGCTCGGGCCGGGCATCGGCAACCTCGCGAAAGAGACCGTCTCCGCCGCTGATGTCACCAAGGAGTTCGATGCCGTGGTGCTCTCCGGCGGTGCGGAAGTCCCGCGCGACCTGCCGGTGCCCGGGCGCGATCTCGACGGCGTGCACTTCGCGATGGAGTTCCTGCCGCAGCAGAACCGCGTCGTCGCGGGCGACAAGGTCGGGGGCCAGATCATGGCGACCGGCAAGCATGTCGTCGTGATCGGCGGCGGCGACACGGGGTCGGACTGCGTCGGCACGTCCAATCGCCACGGCGCCAAGTCGGTCACCCAGTTCGAATTGCTGCCGCAGCCGCCGGACCACGAGAACAAGGCGCTGACCTGGCCGTATTGGCCGTTGAAGCTCCGCACCTCGTCGTCGCACGAAGAGGGCGCAGCGCGCGACTGGGCGGTGACCACCAAGCTGTTCAAGGGCGAGAAGGGCAAACTGAAGTCGCTCGTCGGCGCGCGCGTCGAGTGGCAGAAGGACGACAAGACCGGCCAGATGAAGATGGTCGAGGTGCCCGGATCGGAGTTCGAGATCCCCGCCGACCTCGTGCTGTTCGCGATGGGCTTCGTCGCGCCGGCCGGGAGCGTGCTCGAAGCTTTCGGCGTGGCCAAAGACGCGCGCGGCAACGCGAACGCCACGACCGACGGCGCGGGATGCTACGCGACCAGCGTGCCGAAGGTGTTCGCTGCCGGCGACATGCGTCGCGGCCAGTCGCTCGTGGTGTGGGCGATCCGCGAAGGGCGCCAGTGCGCCCGCGCCGTCGACGAATTCCTGATGGGAACGTCCGAGCTGCCGCGCTAGCTGCGCGACGACCGGCGCGCGAAACGCGAAGGGGCGCCACGGCGCCCCTTCTTCATCGTGCGAGCGATCCCGCGTGCCCTGCTATTGCTGCAGCGGCACCGGCCGGCGCGGGGGTGCCATCGGCGCAGGGGGCTGCGGCCGCGGCGGATCGGGCATGGGGACGTACGCGCCGCCGACGCCACCCGGTCCGGGGCCAACCGTGTAGCCCGGCGGCACGACGCTGGGAAAGCCCGGCCGGTTCCCGATCGGCGGACGAACGACGGGCGGATACGGGTAGTAGGAGCCGTAGGTCGGCTCGTAATACGGCGTCCCATCGCAGTCCGTGCCCCGGTTCGCGCGGCACTGCTCCCGCCACTGCCGGATCGCTTCCTCTTCGGCCGCCGCCGAGCGGGAAGGCGTGGTCGCGGCGCGTTGCTGCGCCGCCTGCTCGCGCTCGAGCTGGTCGACACGCCGCTGCAAGTCCTGCTCCCGCCGGGCTTGCGCGGCGTTTGGGTCAACCCTCGGCGCCGGCATGGTGCTCACCTTGGGTTCGACGGCCTGCACCGAGCCGCGCGCCGCGCCGCTCGGCGGCGGCGAGTTGGAGTAGTGCACGCGGCCGTTTTCGTCGACCCACTTGTACACCTGCTGCGCCGCGACGGGTGCGGCGGCGACGGCGATGAGGGCGGCGAGGCCGAAGGCGAATTCACTGGAGCGGGGCATCGATGACACTCCCTGGCGGGGCTGCGGCGATCGGGCGTGCGCTGGATGGCTCACCGCTCCCGGGCCGGCTGGTGCTTCAACGGCGACCCGGCCATTCTAGATGACCGAACCGCGCGCGCATCACAGCACGCGCTTCCTGATCGCCGTGACCGCGACTTCGGCCGCAACGACGACGATGAAGATCGCGAGCAGGACCATCGCTACCCGCGTCCATTGAAAAAGGTTCAGCGCGGTGTCGAGTGCCATGCCGATCCCGCCGGCGCCGACGAGGCCGAGCACCGCCGATTCGCGCACGTTGATATCCCAGCGGAAGAGCACGATCGACCAGAACGCGGGCTGGACCTGCGGCCAGTAGCCTTTCGACAGGATCGACAGCCACGGTGCGCCAACCGCCTCCAGCGCCTCGATCGACCCGCGGTTCGACTCCTCGAGCGCTTCGCCGAAGAGCTTGCCCACGAAGCCGATCGACCGGAACGCGATCGCGAGCGTGCCCGCGAGCGGCCCCGGTCCGAACACGGCGACGAAGAGAAGCGCCCACACGAGCGAGTTCACCGACCGGCTCGACACCAGAATGAGCTTGGCGACCAGGTTGACCGGCGTCGACGGCACGATGTTGTGCGCGGCCAGCACGCCCACCGGCAGCGCCATCACCACGGCGAGGATGGTGCCGAGCGTCGCGATGTGCAGGGTGTCCACCAGTGCGTCGTGAATGCCCTCGGGGTAGTGGGCGTAATCGATCGGCCACATGCGGGTGAGCAGATCCCGCACCTGCTCCGGGGCGTCGTAGAGGAACTCCGGAATCACTTCGACGTGCCGGATCGACACGACGATCGCGGCGACCATGACGAGATAGACCGCGAAGCGTGCGAGCCGCTGTGCGGGCGTGAACCGCCGCCAGCTCCGGGGTGCCGGAACCGCCGGCGCAGCTGCGCTCATCGGCCCATCTCCGTTTTCACTCCTCGTCGACCTTGCCGCGCTGGACGAACACCTTGCGCACCCAGTTCGCGAGGATCTCGCCCGCCATGATCATCGCGATGATCGAGAGCAGGATCGCGCAGACGAAGCCATAGTCGAAGCGTTGGAAAGCCGCGAAGAGCGTTCCGCCGATGCCCCCGGCGCCGACGATGCCGACCATGGTCGAGTTGCGCAGGTTCGAGTCGAGCTGATAGGTCGCGAAGCCGACGAACCGTCCGAAGACCTGCGGCAGCACGCCGTAGGTGATGAGGCTCATGAACGGCGCCCCTGTCGCCCGGACCGCCTCCACCTGCTTGAGCGAGATCTCCTCGATCGCCTCGGCGAACAGCTTGCCGATGAAGCCGATCGACGCGACCACGAGCGCGAGGATGCCGGCGAGCGC
>JALOSW010000261.1 GCA_025458245.1 Burkholderiales bacterium | reverse complement strand
ACGGCGACTGCGGCGCAAAGGACGCCCGGGGAGACCGGCCGTCCTCGCACCCGAACCGAGCCGGCGCAGCGCATTCTTCGAAAACCTCAGTACGGATTCGCGATCGGCAGCTCGTCCGCCGGGTAGAGCGAGATGATCTGCGGGCCGTTCGGCGTCAGGATCACCTCCTCCTCGATGCGCGCGGCGGAGAAGCCGTCGGTCGCGGGACAGTAGGTCTCGACCGCGAACACCATCCCCACCTTCAGTTCGATCGGCTCCTTGAACGAGTTGAGCCGGCTCACCAGCGGCCGCTCGTGCAGCCCGAGCCCGAGGCCGTGACAGAAGTTGAGGCCGAACGCGTCCATCTCGCCCGCGAAGCCGATCTCCTCGGCTTTCGGGAACGCCGCGGCGATGGTGTCGCTCGACACGCCGGGCTTCAGCAGCTCGATGGCGCGGTCCATCCACTCGCGCGCCTTGCGATAGGCGGTGCGCTGCGCCGGCGTGGCGCGGCCGACGTTGAACGTGCGGTAGTAGCAGGTCCGGTAGCCCATGAACGACTGGATGATGTCGAAGAACGCCTGATCGCCGGGGCGGATCAGGCGGTCGGTGAAATTGTGCGGATGCGGACTGCAGCGCTCGCCGGAGATCGAGTTGATCGCCTCGACGCAGTCCGAGCCCATCTCGTAGAGCCGCGCCGTGGCGAGCGCGACGATCTGCGACTCCTTCACGCCCGGCTTGAGCGCTTCGGCGATGTCCTGATAGACGCCGTCCACCATGGCCGCCGCCATGTTGAGGAGCGTCAGCTCGTCGATGCTCTTCACTTCGCGCGCCGCGAGCATCACCTGCTGCCCGTCGCGCACCTCGATGCCGAGCTTCTGCAGCTCGAACAGCATGGGCGGCTCGACCACGTCGACGCCGAGCGGCATGTCGCCCACGCCCTCCGCGTCGAGGATCGCCTTGATCTCGCGTGCGGCCTCCTGAAAAAGCGTCAGGTCGCCGCCCACCGCGCCGCGCAGGCCGAGCAGACCGGCGCGGCAGTGATCGTGACGCAGCCACGGCGAGTGCAGCCGGTGATGCTTCGCCGCCGAGCCGAAGTCCCAGATGTACGGGTCGCCGTTGCCGGTCAGCAACGAATAGCGCGTGAGCTTGTCGCGCGCCCACTCGCCGATGACGGTGCTCGTGGTGTACCGGATGTTGTGCTGGTCGAACGAGAGCAGCGCACCGAGCCCCGACCCCGCGAGTGCGGCGCGCACGCGCGCGAGCCGGTAGTCGTGCAACCGGCGGAAGTTGATCCGTTCCTCGAAATCGACCTGGGTGTGCCCGGGCGCCTGGATGGGCCGATCCCACCGGTAGTGCGTCGGCACGTCGTCGGGCCGGATCGCCTTCAGCTCGTGCCTGTTCTTGCGCCGTTCGAGATCGCCTTTCGCCATTCCTCCTCCCCAGCTGTCACTTCCGGCGAGGTCCGCGCCGCGCGCCGCCGCCGACCGTGCAATCGATTGCACGGCTTTGCGGCACAATAGACCAAGCGCGCGGCGACGGCAAGGCAGCGGGACGGAGCGGGCGAGTCATGACCATTCGGCGAAGGCGACCCAAGATCCAGGACGTGGCGCGGGCGGTGGGCGTGCACCCGTCGACGGTATCGCGCGTGCTGAATCCGCGCACTGCCGGCCGCGTCAGCGAGCCCGTGGCGAGGCGTGTGCGCGCCGCGGCGAGGCGGCTCGGCTATGCGCCGGACCCGATCGCGTCCGGATTGCGACTGCGCGGCATCGAGGCGGAACTCGCCGCGGCCGGCTACACCGCCATCGTCGCCAACACCGACAACGACCCGCGGCGGGCGAGCGAGATCCTCGACCGCCTCGCAGCCCGCCGGGTCGACGGCGCGATCCTCGCGACCGCAACCTACGCGGACGACCTCGCCGGGCATTGCCGCACCCTCGCGCTGCCCGTCGTGCTCGTGAACCGGGCGATCGACGGCGACGCCCTGTCTGCGGTCGTGAACGACGACGAGTCCGGCATCGCGCTCGCGGTCGCGCACCTCGCGGCACAGGGTCATCGCGCGATCGGGCACGTGGCCGGTCCGCAGTCGCTGTCCACGGGCCGGACGCGCCGTAAGGGCTTCGCCACCGCGATGAAAGCCCATGGGCTGTCCGCCGGGCCCTGGTCCGCGGCCGGGAGCTTCGCGATCGACGCGGGCGCACGGGCCTGCGCGAAGCTGCTCGCGGGCGCACCCCGCATCACGGCGATCGTCGCGGCCAACGATCTGCTCGCGCTCGGCTGCTACGACGAGCTGGCGCGCCGCGGGCTGCGCTGCCCGCAGGATGTCTCGGTGACCGGCTACAACGACATGGCGTTCGCCGATCGCTTTGCCCCGCCGCTCACTTCGGTGCGCATCGCCCATCGCCGCATGGGCGAAGAAGCGGCCCGGCTGCTGATCACGGAGATCGACGACCCCGCGGCGATCCGCCGCCACGTCCGGCTCTCGCCGGAACTGGTCGTGCGCGGGTCGACCGCGCCGCCGCGTTCCCGCCCGCGGTCTCGCGTTTGACTGCGCCGCCGCGACTCCGCATCCTTGCGGCGTTTCCGACCCGCGCTCTCGACTGAACGCCCGCCCAGGATGCGCCGTCCATGAAAAAAAAGCCCGAAGACCTCCGCTCCTATCGCTGGTACGGAGCGAAAGACCTCCGTTCCTTCGGCCACCGCTCGCGCACCGCGCAGATGGGTTACGACCGGGCGGACTACGCGGGCAAGCCCGTCATCGCGATCCTCAACACGTGGAGCGACATCAACCCCTGCCACAGCCATTTCCGGCAGCGGGCCGAGGAAGTGAAGCGCGGCATCTGGCAGGCGGGCGGATTTCCGGTCGAGATGCCGGCGATCTCGCTCTCCGAGCCGTTCCAGAAGCCGACGACGATGATGTACCGCAACTTCCTCGCGATGGAGGCCGAGGAGCTGCTGCGCTCCTACCCTGCCGACGGCGCGGTGCTCATGGGCGGCTGCGACAAGACCACGCCCGGACTCATCATGGGCGCCATCAGCATGGGGCTCCCGTTCATCTTCATGCCCGCCGGCCCGATGCTGCGCGGCAACTGGCATGGCAAGCCGCTCGGCTCCGGCTCGGACTCGTGGAAATACTGGGCGGAGCTGCGCGCGGGCAACATCACCGAGCGCGAGTGGAACGAGGTCGAGGACGGCATCGCGCGCTCCGCGGGGCACTGCATGACCATGGGCACCGCGTCGACGATGACGAGCGTCGCCGAGGCGCTCGGCCTCACGCTGCCCGGCGCCGCGTCGATTCCTGCGCCCGACGCAAACCACTCGCGCATGGCGACGCTCACCGGCAAGCGCGCCGTCGAGATGGTCTGGGAAGACCTGAAGCCCGCCGACATCCTGAGCGCGGGGTCGTTCGACAACGCGATCGTGACCACGCTCGCGCTCGGCGGCTCGACGAACGCGATCGTGCATCTGATCGCCATGGCGCGCCGCGCGGGCGTTCCTCTCTCTCTCGACCGTTTCGACGCGCTCGCTGCGAAGACGCCGCTGCTGGCCGACCTGCGCCCCGCGGGCCGCTTCCTGATGGAGGATTTCTATTACGCGGGCGGGCT
>JALOSW010000151.1 GCA_025458245.1 Burkholderiales bacterium | reverse complement strand
TGTTGCCGGACCGTGATCGGCAAGGGTTCGCCGAACAAGGCCGGCAGCCACGATTCGCACGGCGCGCCGCTTGGCGACAAGGAAATCGCGGCGACCCGCGAAGCGATCGGCTGGCCGCACGCACCGTTCGTGATTCCCGAGGCCGTGTCCGCAGCCTGGGACGCCCGGAAGCAGGGGGCGACCGCGGAATCGGCGTGGAACGACAAGTTCGCGAAATACGCCGAGAAGTACCCGGAACTCGCGGCCGAGTTCACTCGGCGGATGGTGGGCAAGCTCCCCGCGAGCTGGGCGGCGGACGCGCAGGCCCTGGTCGCGAAGGTCGACGAGAAGGGCGAGACGGTCGCGACCCGCAAGGCCTCGCAGAACGCGATCGAGCTTCTCGGCAAGCTGCTCCCCGAGCTCGTGGGCGGCTCCGCGGATCTCGCCGGCTCGAACCTCACGCTCTGGTCGGGCTCGCGCGCCGTCGGCAAGGCGGACGGCGGCAACTACGTTCACTACGGCGTGCGCGAGTTCGGCATGGCCGCGATCATGAACGGCCTCGCGCTGCACGGTGGCGTCATGCCCTACGGCGGCACCTTCCTCGTGTTCTCCGACTACGCGCGGAACGCGCTGCGGGTCGCGGCGCTCATGAAAGTGCGCTCGATTTTCGTGTTCACGCACGACTCGATCGGCCTGGGCGAGGACGGCCCGACGCACCAGCCGGTCGAGCATGTGGCTTCGCTACGCATCATGCCGAACATGGACGTCTGGCGCCCGGCCGATGCCGTCGAAACCATGGTCGCCTGGATCGCCGCCGTCGAGCGCGCGGACGGGCCCACGTCGCTCGTCCTGTCGCGCCAGAACCTGCCCCACGTCAAGCGCGACGCGGCATCGCTCGCCGCCATCCGCCGCGGCGGCTACGTCATCGCCGATGCGGTCGGCGCGAAGGCCGTCATCATCGCCACCGGATCGGAAGTCGCGCTCGCGCTCGCCGCGCAGCGGAAGCTCGCGGAAGAGGGCGTTGCCGTGCGCGTCGTGTCGATGCCGTCTGCGGAAGCCTTCGAGCGCCAGGACGCCGCGTACCGCGCCTCGGTCCTGCCTAGGGGCCTGCCGCGCGTCGCCGTGGAGGCGGGCGTCTCGGACTACTGGCGCAAGTACGTGGGACTGGAGGGCGCCGTCGTGGGCATCGACCGCTTCGGCGAGTCGGCTCCGGCTGGGGAGCTCTTCAAGCATTTCGGCTTCACGCCCGAGAACGTGGCGAAGGCCGTAAAGAACGTGCTGTAAGGTTTCACCGCAGAGGACACCGAGGACGCAGCGGATGCACCCGACGCTTCGCGCCCACTACGAGGGCGGCAAGAAGCACGACATCCAGATCGTCGCGGTCAACGACCTCGGCGACGCCGCGACCAACGCGCACCTCACCAAGTACGACACCGCGCACGGCAAGTTCCCCGGCACGGTTGCCGTGGACGGGGACTACCTGGTCGTGAACGGCGACCGGATCCGCGTCTGCGCCGAGCGCGACCCGGCCAAGCTGCCGTGGAAGGAGCTGGGCGTCGACGTCGTGCTGGAGTGCACCGGCCTCTTCACGTCCAAGGCGAAGTGCAGCGCGCACGTCGCGGCCGGCGCGAAGAAGGTGATCGTGTCCGCGCCCGGCGACAAGGACGTCGACGCGACGGTCGTCTACGGCGTCAATCACGGCGTGCTGAAAGGCTCGCACACGGTGATCTCCAACGCTTCGTGCACGACGAACTGCCTCGCGCCGCTCGTCAAGGCGCTGCACGACCGCATCGGCGTCGTGAACGGCCTGATGACCACCATCCACGCCTACACCAACGACCAGGTCCTGACCGACGTGTTCCACAAGGACCTGCGCCGTGCCCGCTCGGCGACGATGTCGATGATCCCGACCAAGACCGGCGCCGCCGCGGCGGTCGGGCTCGTGCTGCCCGAGCTGAACGGCAAGCTCGACGGCTTCGCCATGCGCGTGCCGACGATCAACGTGTCGGTGGTCGATCTCTCGTTCGTCGCGAAGCGCGCGACTACGGTCGACGAAGTGAACAAGGCGGTCAAGGAAGCGTCGGAAGGCGCGCTGAAGGGCATCCTCGAATACACGAAGGAGCCGCTCGTCTCGATCGACTTCAACCACAACCCGGCCTCGTCGATCTTCGACGCGTCACTGACGAAGGTCTCCGAAGGCACGCTCGTGAAGGTCTGCTCGTGGTACGACAACGAGTGGGGCTTCTCGAACCGCATGCTCGACACCACGGTCGCGTTCATGAACGCGAAGTGACCGGGAACGACCTCACTCTCGACTCGGATCAGCCATGTTCAGGACACTCGTCGGAATCGTCTTCGCCGTCGGCCTGCTCTGGGTCGCGGCGAGCCTACTCGTCTAGCGCCGGTCCAGGCCGGCCCGCGGGGCGTTCGCACGGCGGATGCCCCGCCGCATCCATTCGGGAGCATCCATGGCCATTCTTCGCCTGACCGATCTCGACCTCGCGGGGAAGCGCGTCTTCATCCGCGCGGATCTCAACGTTCCGCAGGACGATGCCGGCAACATTACCGACGACACGCGCATCCGCGCGTCGGTGCCGGGCATCGAGCACGCGCTGAAAGCCGGCGCGGCGGTCATGGTCACCTCGCACCTCGGCCGCCCCACCGAAGGCGAGCTGAAGCCCGAGGACTCGCTCGCGCCGGTGGCGAAGCGCCTCGCCGAACTGCTCGGCCGTCCCGTGGCGCTCAAGCAGAACTGGCTCGATGGCGTCGACGTGAAGCCCGGCGAAGTGGTGCTGCTCGAGAACTGCCGCGTCAACAAGGGCGAGAAGAAGAACGCCGACGAGCTCGCGAAGAAGATGGCGGCGCTCTGCGACGTCTACGCCAACGACGCCTTCGGCACCGCGCATCGCGCCGAGGCGACCACCCACGGCATCGCCAAGTACGCCAAGGTCGCCTGCGCCGGCCCGCTGATGGCGGCCGAAGTCGAGGCGCTCACCCAGGCGCTCGGCAAGCCGAAGCGGCCGCTCGTCGCCATCGTCGCCGGTTCGAAGGTCTCGACCAAGCTCACGATCCTCGCGGCACTCGCGGAAAAAGTCGACCAGCTGGTCGTAGGCGGCGGCATCGCCAACACGTTCATGCTGGCGGCCGGCCTGCCGATCGGTAAATCGCTCGCCGAGCCCGACCTCGTCGACGAAGCGAAGAAGATCATCGGCATCCTGAAGGCGAAGGGCGGCGAAGTGCCGATCCCGGCCGACGTCGTGACCGCCAAGGAGTTCAGCGCCACCGCCAAAGCCGAAGTGAAGGACGCGAAGGACGTCGCCGCCGACGACATGATTCTCGACATCGGCCCGAAGAGCGCAGGGATGCTCGCCGGGAAGCTCGCTGCCGCCGGCACCATCGTGTGGAACGGTCCGGTCGGCGTGTTCGAGTTCGACGCGTTCGCGGAAGGCACGCACACGCTCGCGAACGCCATCGCCGCCTCGAAGGCGTTCTCGATCGCGGGCGGCGGCGACACGGTCGCGGCGATCAACAAGTTCGGCATTGCCGACCGGGTCGATTACATTTCGACGGCGGGCGGCGCGTTTCTCGAATTCCTCGAGGGCAAGAAGCTCCCCGCGATCGAAGTGCTGGAGTCGCGGGCGGCAGGCTAGGACGGAAAAGCCTCCGACTCAGAGGACGCGAAGGACGCAAAGGGCCGCACAGAGCGGCTCTCCAGGTCGGTCGCATCGACGCGACTCGGCGGACCCTACCGAAGAGCCGTGCCGCGCCGGACCCGTGAGGTCCTTGCTCTGCGTTCCTCTGCGATCTCTGCGTCGGCCGAGTCGAATCGGCTCCGAAGACCGGCGCTGCGGCGCCCTTTTCACGCGCGACCACCGGTCACGCGCCCGGCATTAGAATCGCTCGATAACCAGAACGAGAGCCACCGGGATGCTTTCTCACGCCAAAGACCGAGGCACGACGCTGCCGCGGGCCACCAAGATCGTCGCCACTCTCGGCCCCGCCTCGAGCGATGCGGCGATCCTCGAGCGCATGTTCCTCGCGGGCGTCGACTGCGTGCGGCTCAACTTCTCGCACGGCACCGCGGAGGACCACGTGCGCCGCGCGGAGCTCGTGCGCGAGACCTGCCGCAAGACCGGGCGCACGGTGGCGATCATGGCCGACCTGCAGGGGCCGAAAATCCGCGTCGGCAAGTTCAGGGACGGCCGGGTGACCCTGGAGGCCGGGCAGACGTTCATCCTCGACGCCGCGTGCGAGCTCGGCGACGGGGATCGCGCCGGACTCGACTACAAGGAACTGCCGCGCGACGTGAAGCCGGGCGACGTGCTGCTCCTCGACGACGGACGCATCGTGTTCGACGTGACGGCGGTGCGCGGCACCGAGGTCCACAGCAAGGTCCGTCACGGCGGCGTGCTCTCCAACAACAAGGGCATCAACCGGCTCGGAGGCGGTCTGACCGCGCCGGCGCTGACCGCGAAGGACATGGACGACATCAAGGTCGCGGCGCGCATCAAGGCCGACTATCTCGCCGTGTCGTTCCCGAAGACGGGCCGGGACGTGTATATGGCGCGCGAGCTCCTGCGCGCAGCCGGCGGCGACGCGATGCTGATCGCGAAAATCGAGCGGGCCGAGGCGGTCCAGGCCGAAGTGCTGGAGGACATTCTCGCGGCGTCGGACGGCATCATGGTGGCGCGCGGCGACCTGGCGGTGGAGGTCGGCGAGGCTTCGGTGCCCGCGTTGCAGAAGCGGATGATCCGGCTCGCGCGCAACCGCAACCGGCTCACCATCACGGCGACGCAGATGATGGAGTCGATGATCGCCACCCCCGTGCCGACGCGCGCCGAGGTGAGCGACGTCGCGAACGCGGTGCTCGACGGCACCGATGCGGTGATGCTCTCCGCGGAAACCGCGAGCGGAAAATACCCCGTCGAGACGGTGGAGGCGATGGCGCGCATCGCGCTCGAGGCCGAGCGTTCGGCGCCGGTCGCGCCGGAGCGCGAGTTCCTCGACCGGGCGTTTTCGCGCGTCGACCAATCGGTCGCGATGGCGGCGCTGTTCACGGCCTACCACCTCGACGTCAAGGCGATCGCGGCGCTCACGCAGTCGGGCTCGACGGCGCTCTGGATGTCGCGGTTCTCGTTCCGCGTGCCGATCTACGCGCTCACTTCCGAGACCTCCACGCGCTACCGGGCGTCGCTGTTCCGCGGCGTGTACCCGCTGATGGTGAGCTACCAGGGCCACGACCGCGACGCGCTGCTCGACGAAGCGGAAGAAGTGCTGGCGAAGCACGGCGCGGTGCATCCCGGCGACCTCATTGTCGTCACGTTCGGCGAACCGATCGGCACCCCAGGCGGCACCAACACGATGAAAATCGTCCAGGTCGGCGAGCATCGGCGGGCGTGACGATTTCGGCGGAGGCTCGCTTGAGCGAACGGCGAGAGAAAAGCGCAGCGGCCGGAGCCCGGATCCGCGCGCAGCGAGAGCGGCGGGCGTGACGGCCGGTCTTCCACGCGCGTTCGACGACGTCGCCCATCTCGAGGACGTGATGACCACGCCCTCGGCGGCGCTGGTCGCGGATCTCGCGCGCGTCGCGGGCGACCTCGTCGTGCTCGGTGTCGGCGGCAAGATGGGGCCGACGCTCGCGCGGATGGCGAAGCGCGCCGCGCCCGGCAAGCGCGTCGTCGGGGTCGCGCGCTTCTCCGAGCCGGGCCTGCGGGATTCGCTGGAATCGCACGGCGTCGAATGCGTGCCGGCCGATCTTCTCGATCGCGCCGCGGTCGCGCGTCTGCCGCGCGCGCCGAACGTCGTGTTCATGGCCGGCCGGAAGTTCGGCTCCACGGGCCGCGAAGACCTGACCTGGGCGATGAACGTGTTCGTGCCGGCGCTCGTCGCCGAGGCCTACGCGGCGTCGCGGATCGTCGCGTTTTCCACCGCATGCGTCTATCCCTTCGTGCCGGTCGCGAGCGGCGGCGCGAAAGAGGACGTGCCGACCACGCCGCCTCCGGGCGAGTATGCGAGCTCCTGCGTGGGTCGCGAGCGCATGTTCCAGTACTACTCGCGCACGGCCGGCACGCCGGGGCGCCTGATCCGGCTGTCCTACGCGATCGACATGCGCTACGGCGTGCTGCACGACGTGGCCCGGAAGGTGCTGGCGCGCGACACCATCGACCTCGCGATGGGCCACGTGAACGTGATCTGGCAGGGCGACGCGAACGAGCAGGCGTTGCGGGCGCTGGCGCACTGCACGTCGCCGACATCCGGGCTCAACGTGAGCGGCCCCGCGGCCACGTCGATCCGGTCGCTCGCCATCGCGTTCGGCCGGCGGTTCGGCATCGAGCCGAACTTCGCCGGGCGCGAGGCCGACACCGCCTGGCTCGTGAACACCGAGGAGGCGCAGCGGCTTTTCGGGCCACCTGCGGTTCCGCTCGACACCCTGATCGATTGGACGGCCGATTGGGTGGCGAGCGGCAAGGCGAGCCTCGGGAAGGACACGCACTACGAAGTGCGAGACGGCAATTACTGAGCAGACCATGCGTGGCGCATCGCGAGTCGCGAGTCGTGATCCTGGCAGAGCGAGGCGCGCCGTCCGGTCGATGCACGTGAGCCGATGATCCGTCACTGGACCGACACGCCGAGCCGCGTCCTCGCGATCCTGCGCGAGGGGACCGTCATTCCGGCGCACCCACTCGCGCTCGATGCGGCGCGGACCCTCGACGTGCGTCGGCAGCGGGCGCTCACCCGGTATTACATCGACGCGGGCGCCGGCGGCATCGCGGTGGGCGTGCATTCGACCCAGTTCGCGATCCGCGACGTCGGACTCTACGAGCCGGTCCTCGCGCTCGCCGCCGCGACGGTGGCCGACTGGGCGCATCGCCCGCTGGTGCTCGTCGCCGGGCTCGCCGGCCGGACGACGCAGGCCCGCCGGGAAGCGGAGATCGCCCGCGGCCTCGGCTACCACGCGGGCATGCTGAGCCTCGCGGCGCTCCGCGGCGCGAGCGAGGACGAACTCGTCGAGCATTGCCAGGCGGTGGCGCAGGTGATGCCGCTCGTCGGCTTCTACCTGCAACCCGCGGTGGGCGGCATCGAGCTTTCGGCGCGATTCTGGCGCCGCTTCGCCGAGATCGACAACGTCGTCGCGATCAAGATCGCGCCGTTCAACCGCTACCGCACGCTCGACGTGGTGCGCGGCGTCGTGGCCGCGCGCGCCGAGGAGCGCGTGACCCTCTACACGGGCAACGACGATCACATCGTGCTCGACCTCCTCGCGCCGTTCGTCGTGAAACGCGACGGCGCCGACGTCACCGTGCGCATCCGCGGCGGGCTGCTCGGCCACTGGAGCGTCTGGAC
>JALOSW010000035.1 GCA_025458245.1 Burkholderiales bacterium | reverse complement strand
TGGCCGAACCCTTTCGCGCTTCCTGCGCCGCGCGCGCCTTCTGCACCAGGGCGTTCGCTTCGGCCATCTTCTCGTCGGCGAGCTTCATGACATCGGGATCGCCGTCGCGGATCGACTTCGCCGCGAGGTGGAGCGCGTCGCGCCGCAGCTCGAGCGACGCGACGAGCGTGTCGCGGGCGGCGGGCCAGCCCGACGGTGAACCGGGGTCGAGCGGCAGCGAGCGAAAGAGGGCGATTTCGCGCGCGTGGAACTCCGCGTCTTCGTCCACGGCGCGGGCAAGCTCCGCGCGCGAGATCTCGCCTCGGCGGAAGCGCTGAAACGCGCCCTTCGACGTCTCGCCGGCGGCGTCCATGCGCTTGCCCTCTGCGATCGCGCGATCGAGCGCGGCCCTGAACTCGATCTCGGCCCGGTACGCAGGGCCCGTGTCACGCACGAACTGCAGCGCGACGGCTGCCGCGGCGGCGCAGGCGATCACCGCCGCGCCCACGCTGGCCGGGCGCCACGCCGGTCGGCCTGCGGTCAGTGGCAGGGCAAGCATGAACCCGAGTCCGAACCCCGCGGCCAGGCCGCCGAGGTGCGCCGCGTTATCGATGTTCGTACCGGCGAACCCGTATGCGAGTGAGTAGCCGAGGAAAAGGACGGTCACGATCGCGTGCGACCGCATGGCCGCCGGCGGCACCCGGTTCCGGCCGTCGAGGGTGTAGGCGAGCAGCGCCCCGAACACGCCGAAGATGGCGCCCGAGGCCCCCGCGCTATTCACCCATGGATTCCAAGCGATGCTCGCCAGCGCGCCGGCGATGCCGCTCGCGACGTAGAGCATCAGGAAGTGCGCGCTGCCGTAGAGCCGTTCGACCAGCCGGCCCGCGTCCGCGAGCGCCAACAGGTTGACTCCGAGATGGACGACGCCAAAGTGGATGAACATCGAGCTCGCGAGACGCCACCATTCGCCCCCGGTGGTGAGCGGACCGAAGTTCGAACCCATGCGGATGGGCACGGCGCCTTGCGGCGCGAGCACGCCCGCGCCTGCGAAGGCCATCGCCACGAACACGACGATGTTCGCGAGCAGGAGCAGCGGCGTAACGGGCGCGCGGGGGTGCACGAGGAGGGCGCGCACGTCGACGTCGGCGACCGGCACGCGGCCGCGCTCGCTCGGGACCCCCGCGGCCTCCAGCGTGTCCGCGATCCGCTCGGCGTCGCGCAGGGTCGCGAAACGTGCCGCGACGACGCGGCGCCCGAACGGCGTACGCCCGCCGCGCAACACCATGCGCACGGTCATGTCGTCGCGGTGCGCGCCCAGAATCGACTCGAACGGAACGTTCACCGCGACCCGCTGGGCGCTGCCGAAGGTGCCGCTGAGCCCGTCGAGAAGCAGCGCCCCCGGCGCAACGGCGAGCGTGCCCGCGCCGCGCAGTGCGAGCTTCGCGCCGGGAAGGAACGGATCGGTCCGAAACTCGACCGGCGATGGCGCGACGTCGGGCGCGGACGTCATGGGCGCTCGATCCGCGGCGGCGGCCCGAGCTCAGTCGCGGAAGTTGCCGAACTGGAGCGGGATGTCGGTCACCGACCTGCGCACGAGCTCGATCGCGGATTGCAGCTCGTCCTTCTTCGCACCGCTCACGCGCACCGCGTCGCCCTGGATCGATGCCTGCACTTTGAGCTTCGACTCTTTCAGGGCCTTGACGATTTTTTTCGCGGTTTCCTGCTCGATGCCGTTTCGCACGGCGATCGTCTGTTTCACCTTGTTGCCGGACACCTTCTCGGTGTCCTTCGGCGCGAGCGAGCGAACGTCGACGCCGCGCTTGGCGAGCTTCCCGGTGAAGACGTCCGTTACCTGCTTCAGCTTGAAGTCGTCGTCGGCATAGAGCGTCAGCGTGAGCTCGGTGAGCTCGATGCGGGCGTCCGAGCCCTTGAAGTCGAAGCGCGTCGAGATCTCCTTGTTCGCCTGGTCCACCGCATTGCGCAGTTCGACCTTGTTGACTTCGGAGGTGATGTCGAAGGAAGGCATGGGCGCCGCCGGAGAGAGCGAGGCGGCGATTATATCGAACGCACCCCGCGCGCCTTCGGCGGCCCCGGGCGCGGGCGCGCCCGTCAGGCCGGGACGAACTCGGGCCCGGAGTAGGTGTTCGGGACGACGATCCGGCCGGCCGCGACCTGGGCACGGTAGTCGTCGATCCGCAGACGCACCGCCTCGGGCGTTGCCGCCGCCAGCGCGAGGCGCACGGCCGACGGGACGCGCAGTCCGAAGCGGCGAACGAGGTCGCCGACGAAGACGTTGTCGTGAAGGTCGCGCACTGCGGCGACGACCGCGTGGCCGCCGTCCGCGACGGCCGAAGCGACGAAGGCGTCGGGCTGCGTCGCGACCCAATCGCCGACGGCGCCGATCAACCAAACGCCGCGGGCCCGCGCCGCCTCGATTGCGCCGGCACGCACGGCGTCCGGCATCGCGAAGACGATGTCCGCACCCTGCGCCGCCTGCGCAGTCACGGTGCGCGGCACGGCGTCGGCCGCGGCCGGGAAGCTCGTGAGCAGGCGGACCTTCGCATCCGCGGCGCGCACCCCTGCCGCGAAGGCGGCGCGCGCGGAGAGCGCGTAGGCGTCGCGCGCCACGGCGACGTGGCCGACGACGCCCGACTTCGAGAGGAGCGCGGCGGCGGCCCCGGCGAGCCAGGCGGACTGCTGCTGCTCCACGACGTAAGCAGCGAGGTTGGGGCGAAGCAGCGTGCCCTGAATCACCGCGAAGCGCTGTGCCGGCATCTCCCACGCCGCGCGCTGGGTCGCTTCGCTCGTCTCGGCCCCGACCGCGATCACGAGTGCTGCGTCGGACTTGCCGAGTTCGCGCAGCGCTGCCAGCAGCGCCTCGCGCTCGAGCGGCACGCCTTCGAGGTGGCGCACCGGGACCTTGATTTCGTCGCGCACGCGCAGCAGTCCGCGAAAGGCCGATTCGAGAAAGCCGCCGCTGTCGACCGGTCCCGGGAACAGCGCCGCGATCGGCCGCCGCTCGGGCGGGACCTCGAAGAAGCCCTGCAGACGTCCGCACCCGGCGAGCGCGAGCGACCCGGCGGCCGCGGCGACGAAGGACCGGCGCTTCACTTCGGCTCTCCGTGCCGCGAGAGGGGCGCCGTCGCGGTGCGATGCCCCCGGGTGCTCCCCGAGGTCCGGGAAAGCGATGCCTGCGGCATCCGCCTCACCTCAGCTCCCGCGGTAGGTCGAGTAGCTCCACGGCGAGCAGAGCAGGGGCACGTGATAGTTCTCCGCTACGCTTGCGATGCCGAAGCGCAACGGCACGCGATCGAGGAACGGCGGCTCAGGGAGCGCCGCGCCCTGAGCGCGGAAGTAAGCGGCGACGTGGAACACGAGTTTGTACTCGCCGGTGCGCATCGCGTCGCCCGTCATCAGCGGCTCGTCGGTCCGGCCGTCCGCGTTGGTCGCAACCGATCTCAGCGCGCGCCAGGTGCCGTTCTCGAGAACCGCGAAATCGATGCGCATCCCGGCCGCGGGACGCCCGCTGACGGTGTCGAGGACGTGCGTGCTGAGCTTGCCCATGGCGAATTCCGCGTGAACGCGAGCGAGCGAGACGGCCGTGCTCTTCCGCTCGCGGGCGAGTGTACCGGCGCGAGGCACGCAAGTAAAACCGGCGCGGATCGACGTGGCGCGGCGGTTATAATTCGCGCGTCGAGCGAGAACCTCGACGTGTTCGCCCAGACCGTCGCGGCGGGCGCGATCGAGGCGCGTCGGCACCGCGCGCTCCGCTCGGCTTGCGGCAGCGGCAGCACAGGCCGGCGAGTCGCTTCGCCACTGCTCGGCCGCCCTGCGCGCGGGCGCTGGCAGCGTCGCACGACCCCACCTTGTCGAACCCGCGTGCGGGTTGCGCCGCGGAGCGGCGTCGCGGGACGAAGAGCGAGAGGATCAGTTCGCCGACTCGCTGGACGCGAGCCTCGGGTGGCCACCGTTTTCCGATCACGAGGGAGCAGCAGATGAAGTGGATTCGATTCGACCGGAGCGGCGTTGCGGGCTTCGGCGTGCTCGGCGAGGGTGAAGTGATTGCCGTTCACTCGGGCGACATGTTCGCCGACGCGAAGCCCACGGGCGAGACCGTGAAGCTCGGCGACGTGAAGGTGCTCGCGCCGACCGTGCCGACGAAGATGGTCGCACTCTGGAACAACTTTCATGCGCTCGCGGCGAAGCTCGGGAACCCGGTTCCGCCCGAGCCCCTTTACTTCCTCAAGGGCAACAACTCGTTCGCCGCCGCGAACGAGACGATCCGCAAGCCCGCCGCCTACGACGGCAAAGTGATCTTCGAGGGCGAGCTCGGCGTGGTCATCGGGCGGCGTGCGGCCGCGGTGTCCGAGGCCGACGCACCGGGGTGCATCTTCGGCTACACGATCATCAACGACGTCACGGCCGTCGACATCCTCAAGAAGGATCCGACCTTCGATCAGTGGACACGCGCGAAGAGCTTCGACACGTTCGGGCCATTCGGTCCCGTGATCGCGACGGGTGTCGATCCGCTCGCGGCGAGCGTCAAAGTGGTGCTGAACGACCAGGAGCGGCAGAACTACCCGCTCGGCGATCTCGTCTTCACGCCAGCGCAGCTCGTGTCGCGCATCTCGCACGACATGACGCTCTTCCCCGGAGACGTGATCGCGTGCGGGACCTCGGTCGGCGTCGGCACGATGAAACCCGGATCGACGGTGAGCGTGACCATCGACGGCATCGGGACGCTGACGAACCGATACGAGTAGGGCGGGAGCCGCGAAGGCGCGAAGGACGCAAAGTGACGCAAAATCGGTGCTGCGGCCGGCTTTGAGCGTGGCGACCTGCGCCGGCAACGAGCGCTAACAGGGTGTTGAAAACGGGGGATACATCCCCCCGACCCCCTACTCCAGGGCCTGCTGAAACTCGGCCTCCCTCTGGGGCACGCTGGTGAGGGGACCGACCCACGCGGCGGGAAGCCGATTTTCAACAGGCTTCTAACGCACGCGACGGGAGGCACACTCGGGACATTTCTCGTCCCTTTGCGCCCTTTGCGCTTTTGCGGTTCCGGTTTCAGCCCGGCTTCGCCGACAGCCGCTTCACCCCCGCCACGAAGCGCTCCAGTGTCTTCGACAACGACCCGCGCGGAATCATCGCCTCGATGAGCTGAAACCGGCCCCGGCGGCCGATGGCGCGCTCCAGAGCCTGCGCCAGCTCGCGACGGGTCCGCACGCGCTCGCCGTCGCCGCCCAGCGCGCGGGCGATGTCCGCGAACTGCCACTCGCCGAGATCGTTGAACGCGCTTTCGGGCTGGAACGTCCGCAGCATCTCCCAGCTCGCATTGTTGAACACGACGACGAGCGGATCCCACCCGTAGCGCCGGGCATTGCCGAGTTCCAGCCCGGTCATCTGGAAGGCGCCGTCGCCGACCAGGATGAGCGAGCGCTTGCCGGTCGCCGCCTGCAGCGCGAGCCCTGCGGGGACGCCGTAGCCCATGGTTGCGTAGTAGCCGGGCGCAGTGAGCTCGGTGTGCTCGATGTCCATCGCGGTGAACAGGCAATCGCCCACGTCCGCTGCGATGGGCATGCGCCCGTGCCTCGCCATGAGGTCGTTGATCCCCGCCGCGATGTCGGTCGGCGCGATGGGCGCATCGTCGGCGACCAGGCCGCGCGGATAGGACGCAGCTCCGGCGGAAGAGGGCGCGGCGCGCTTCGGAGCGGCCGCGAGCAGGCGGTCAACGAGCGCGCCGAGCGGCACGTCCGGATAAACGTGATAGCCGAGCGCGACCCGGCCGTCGAGGGCCTGGATAGTCGTGCGCAGGTCGATGCGGCGCGACGACACGCCGAAGTTCGTGTCGGAGACGATCACGCCGAGCAGCAGGAGCGCATCGGAGTTCTCCACCAGGTCGGTGACCTCGGGCGTGCCCGCGACGCCGAGATACGTGCCGAGCAGCGGCGCGTCGGCGTGCGCGAGCAACCCCCGCCCGAGCATGCTCGTGACCACCGGCAACCCCAGTCGATGCGCGAGTGCGGCCACCTTGTCCTCGAGGCCGAAGCGGCGCACCTCGACGCCCACCATCATCACCGGTGCTCGTGCCCGGGCGAGCCGGCCGAGGATCTCCGCGACCGCGGCGTCGATCTGCTCGGCGTCCACGGGCGCCTCGCGCTGCGGCACGACCGGCTCCGCCGGCACGCCGACCATGTCGCGCGGAACCTCGATGTAGACCGGCCGCGAATGCCGTTTGCAGCTCGCGAGCACGCGGGCGATCGCCGCGGGCGCAACCGCGACGTCGTCAAGCCGCGCCTGGTCGCAGGTGATCTGTTTGAAGATCTCGAACTGCGAGTCGATCGTCTTCGCCTGATGGTGGAGGAGGAGCCCGGAGGAGATCTCGCCCTTTCCCGGTGCCCCCGAGATCACCACCACCGGCGACTTCTCCGCATACGCGGCCGCGACCGGGTTCACCATGTTCAGCGCACCCGCCCCATAGGTGACTGCGGCGACGCCGAGCGCGGAATGGATGCGCGCGGCTGCGTCGGCGGCGAATCCGACGCCCGGCTCGTGCGACAGCGTGTAGAGCGGCAGGATCCCGGAGGTCTCGATCTCGCGGAAGAACGGCAGCGCGAAGTCGCCCGGGATGCCGAAAATCTCGCGCGCACCGTGATCGCGCAGCGCGGCGAGCAAAGACTGGGCGAGGTTCATTGCGGACTCCTTCTAGGGAACGGCGGCAGCCTATCGGACGCACGCCGCACGATGTGCGACGCGGGTCAAACTTCGACCACGAGGTCGGGGCGGAAACCGGTGCGCTCGTGCGGGTAGCCGCGCGGGTTGCACACGATCCGCGTGCCGCCGACGACGTAGTCGAGTGCCGTGTGGGTGTGCCCGTGCATCCAGAGGGCGGCGCGCCCCATCAGGTGCGAGAGATCGGTCGCGAATCCGGGGTTGAACGGGTGTCCCGCGAATCGGGGCGCGATGCTCTGCGGGTGCGGCAGGAAATGGGTGACGACCACCGTCGGCCCGGCGAACGGCGCCGCAAGCCGCGCCTCGAGCCACGCGCGATCGGCGCGGTGAAGCGCGATCCAGTCCTGGGCCGTGAAGAGCCCGTCGCCGAAGCGCACTACGCGGAAGTCGGGCGCGATGCGCGGCAGCTCGGCGAGCGCGCGTTCGCGCGCCGCGGGGCCGTCCAGCTCGAAATCGCTCCAGAGCGTCGCGCCGAGGAAGCGCACGCCGGCGATCACCCGTTCGTCGCGGTCCAGAACCGTGACGTTCGATCCTGCCGCCGCCTCGCGTATCGCCGCCGCAGTTTCGTGGAACGCGGAATCGAAAGGCTCGTGGTTGCCGGCCACGAACAGAACCGGCACGTCGAAGGAGCGCTTTGCCCACTCGACGCCCGCCGCACCGTTGGCGATGTCGCCCGCCAGGACGACGACGTCGGCCTCGGCGGCGGGCGCCTCCCAGGGGGAGTCCTCCAGATGCAGATCCGACAGGACGCGGATGCGCACGCTCTCGCCCGGGAGAGGCCGAGCCTGTCAGCTGCGACGGCGGCGCTTGCGGGAGAGATTCGCGGCGATGCGCATCCGCAGCGCGTTCAGCCGGATGAACCCCTCCGCGTCGGCCTGGTTGTAGGCGCCCTTGTCGTCCTCGAACGTGGCGATGCTGGTGTCGAAGAGCGAGTCGGTCGGCGAGGCGCGGCCCGCGATCATCACGGTGCCCTTGTAGAGCTTCACGCGCACCACGCCGTTCACGGTTTTCTGCGACTCGTCGATCAGGGTCTGCAGCAGCCGGCGCTCCGGGCTGAACCAGTAGCCGTTGTAGACCAGCCGCGCATAGCGGGGCATCAGGTCGTCCTTGAGCGCCACGATCTCGCGGTCGAGGGTGATCGACTCGATCGCCCGGTGCGCGCGCAGCATGATCGTTCCGCCCGGTGTCTCGTAGACGCCGCGCGACTTCATGCCGACGTAACGGTTCTCGACGAGATCGAGCCGGCCGATGCCGTTGCGTCCGGCGAGCTCGTTCAGCTTCGCGAGCACCCTGGCGGGCGAGAGCCGCTTGCCGTCGATCGCGACGATGTCGCCTTTCTCGTACGAGAGCTCCACGTATTGCGGCTTCGCGGGCGCCTTCTCCGGCGAGACCGTGATGCGGAACATCGACTCCTCGGGCTCGAAGTTCGGGTCTTCGAGAATCCCGCCCTCGTAAGAGATGTGCAGCAGGTTCGCGTCCATGGAGTAGGGCGCGCCGCCCTTGCGCTTCTTGAAGTCGACCGGGATGCCGTGCCGGTCGGCATAGGCGAGCAGCTTCTCGCGCGAGAGGAGATCCCACTCCCGCCACGGCGCGATCACGCGGATGTTCGGCTCGAGCGCGTAGGCGCCCAGCTCGAAGCGCACCTGGTCGTTGCCCTTGCCGGTGGCGCCGTGGCTCACCGCGTCGGCCCCCGTCTTCTTGGCGATCTCGACGAGGTGCTTCGCGATGAGCGGCCGCGCGATCGACGTGCCGAGCAGATACTCGCCCTCGTACTGGGCATTCGCGCGGAACATCGGGAATACGAAGTCGCGGACGAACTCCTCCTTGAGGTCCTCGATGAAGATGTTTTCCTTCCTGATCCCGAGCTGCACCGCCTTCCTGCGCGCCGGCTCGAGCTCCTCGCCCTGGCCGATGTCGGCGGTGAAGGTCACCACTTCCGCGCCGTACACGTCCTGCAGCCATTTCAGGATCACCGAGGTGTCGAGGCCGCCCGAGTAGGCCAGGACCACTTTCTTCACGCCCGTCTTCTTGTTCGCCATGTCGCTCGCTCGCTGTCAGTTGCCACGTTTGCCAAGAGTTCCACGAGGCTTCGAGGCGCAGTGTGCCTCGAAGCCGCGCGTGTCAATCGATCTTCGCGCCGGTGCGCCCGATCACCGGGGCCCAGCGTTGCCCCTCGAGCCGCACGAGCCGCCCGAAGTCTTCCGGCGTTCCGCCTGCGGGCTCGAGTCCCGCCGCATTGAGCCGCGCCTTCACCTCCGGGTCGCGCAGGATCTCGTTCACTTCGCGGTTAAGCCGTTCGACGATCTCGCGCGGCGTGCCGACCGGCACGACGATGCCGTTCCACGCCGAGGCCTCGAAGCCCGCGAGCCCGGACTCCGCGAGCGTCGGCAGCTCCGGCGCGAGCGCAAAGCGCGTGGCGCTCGTGACCGCAAGGGCGCGCACCTTGCCCGACCGGATGTGGGGATTGATCGCAGTGGGCACGGCGAACAGCATCTGCGTGTCGCCGGCGGCGACCGAGGCGGCTGCCGGCGGCGCACCGTTGAACGGGACGTGGACGATGTAGAGGCCGCCCATCGACTTGAGCAACTCCATGGCGAGGTGCGACGAACTGCCGTTGCCGACCGAGGCGTAGTTGTACTTCCCCGGGCTGCGGCGCACGACCTCGATGAACTCCGCCACGTTCCGGGCCGGGAAGTCGGCGCTGACGGCGAGCACGTTCGGCTGGCTCGACGCGAGGATCACGGGTGCGAGGTCGCGCTGTGGGTCGTAGGGCAGGCGGTCGTAGAGGTACGGGGCGAATGCGAGCGGCCCGTTGAACGCGAGCGCCATCGTGTAGCCGTCCGGTGCCGCTTTCGCGACGGCGGCGGTGCCGGCGGTTCCGCCGGCCGCGGGAAGGTTCTCGACCACGATCGGCTGGCCGAGGCGATCCTTGAGCTTGTCCGCGACGGTCCGCCCGAGCACGTCGATCGAGCTCCCTGGCGGCGCGGTCATCACGAACCGGATCGGGCGCTGCGGCCAGTTCGTCTGCGCGTGGGATGCGTCCGGGCTCGCGAGCGCGGCAGCGAGAGAAACCATCGCGATCGCCAAGAGCGTGCATCGCCGCCCGAACCGCGAGAGCCGCTTCATCGATTTCCCGCCGGTCACTGCGTCTCGATGCGGCCGAGAACGAGGAACTCCATCAGCGCTTTCTGGGTGTGAAGCCGGTTCTCGGCCTCGTCCCAGACGACGCTCTGCGGGCCGTCGATCACCTCGGCAGTGACCTCTTCGCCGCGGTGCGCGGGCAGGCAGTGCATGAAGAGTGCATCGGCGCTCGCCGCGCGCATCATTTCGCCGTCGACCTGCCAATCCTCGAACGCCCGCTTGCGCGCGTCGCCTTCGGACTCGAACCCCATGCTGGTCCAGACGTCGGTGGTCACGAGAGCCGCGCCGCGTGCCGCGTCCATCGGGTCGGCGAACGTCTCGACGTGGTTTCGGCCGACCGCCGCGATGCGCGCCGCATCGACCGCGTAGCCGTCGGGCGAGGAGACGTTCAGCTTGAAGTCGAAGAGCGGCGCCGCCTGCAGCCAGGTGTTGAACACGTTGTTCGCGTCGCCGATCCACGCCACCGTCTTGCCGCGGAGCGAGCCGCGCTGCTCGGCGAACGTGAAGATGTCGGCGAGGATCTGGCAGGGATGGTATTCGTTGGTGAGCCCGTTGATCACCGGCACGCGCGAATGCGCGGCGAAACGCTCCACGATCGACTGCTCGTAGGTGCGGATCATCACGATGTCGACCATGCGCGAGATCACCTGCGCGGCGTCTTCGACCGGCTCGCCGCGACCGAGCTGCGTGTCCTTGGTGTTGAGGTAGATCGCCGCGCCGCCGAGCTGGTGCATGCCGGCCTCGAACGAAAGGCGCGTGCGCGTCGACTGCTTCTCGAAAATCATCGCGAGCGTGCGATCGACGAGCGGCCAGTAGCGACGATAGCTCTTGAACTCGCTCTTGATCCAGCGCGTGCGCGCGAAAAGGTGCTCCAGCTCGTCGCGCGAGAAGTCGGAAAGCTGCAGGAAATGCCGCGGTGCGGTCATGACGCGCTTGCGGCCGTCAGGCCGCGGGCTTGGCGAGGAAGGCGCGCACGAGCGGGGCGAGCCGCGCGACCAGCTCGCGCGCCTCGCTCTCGCGAATCACGAGCGGCGGGAGCAGCCGGATGACGCGCTCGGCGGTGACGTTGATGAGCAGTCCCGCGTCGAGCGCCTGCCTTACGAGGTCGCCGCACGGGCGATCGAGCTCGATGCCGATCATGAGACCCATCCCGCGCACTTCGACGACACCGCCCACGCCGGCGAGCGCCTCGCGGAATCCGCTGCGGATCAGCTCGCCCATGCGTTCGGCGTTGTCGAGGAGTCCCTCGCTCTCCATGGCCGCGAGCGTCGCGAGGCCCGCGGCGCAAGCGAGCGGACCGCCGCCGAACGTCGATCCATGGTTGCCGGGCTTGAAGACGCCCTTCGCGCGGCCCGCCGCGACGCAGGCGCCCACCGGCACGCCCGAGCCGAGTCCCTTCGCGAGAGTGATGACGTCCGGGAGAATCCCGGCGTGCTGGAACGCGAACCACTTACCGGTCCGGCCGATGCCCGACTGGACTTCGTCGATCATCAGCAGCCAGCCCTTCTCGTCGCAGAGGCGCCGCAGGAAGCGCACGTAGTCCGGGTCTGCCACGTGAATGCCGCCTTCGCCCTGCAGGACCTCGACGAGGACGGCGACGATGTTCCGGTTCACGTCGCCCGCCTGCCTGACCGCTGCGGCGTCGTTGTACGGCACACGCACGAAGCCGGGCACCAGCGGCTCGAAGCCGGCCTGCGCCTTGCGGTTGCCGGTGGCCGAGAGCGTCGCGAGCGTGCGTCCGTGCCACGCATGCTCCATGACGACGATGCTCGCGCTCTGGATGCCGTTGTGGTGGCCGTAGAGCCGCGCGAGCTTGATCGCCGCCTCGTTCGCCTCGGCGCCGGAGCTGCAAAAGAACGACTCGTCCATGCCGGAGAGCGCCGCGAGACGGTCGGCGAGCGCGGACTGATTGGGCACCTCGTAGATGTTCGAGGTGTGGATGACTTTCGCGGCCTGGTCTGCGATCGCGCGCACGAGCTTCGGGTGCGCGTGGCCGAGGCCGGAAACCGCGATGCCGGCGAGCGCGTCGAGATACTTCTTGCCGGCGGTGTCCCAGAGCCAGACGCCCTCGCCACGGTCGAATGCGACGGGGAGCCGGTTGTAGGTGTTCATGAGATGCGAGCTCATGGCCCTCGCAGTCCGAAAGCGGCGCCCGGTGGCGGCGCCGGGGGGGCCGAAAAAACCAAACGGCGGCTCGAAGCCGCCGTCGCCGCGCCTATGGGAAAACGTCGAAAGATCATAACATAAGCCGTCGGCGGCCGACTCGCTTGCGGGGCGAATCCGGGGTTGCCGCACCGGGCTCGTTGCCCGAGACGACGATCGTGCTGGCGCGGACCCCGCCAGACGGCCGAATGCGCACGAGGGACGATGCGGCTCGCGGTGTTCAACCAGAAGGGCGGGGTGGGGAAGACCACCACCGCGCTCAATCTCGCCGCGGCGCTTGCCGCGCGCGGGCTTGCGCCGTTGCTCGTCGACCTCGACTCGCAGGCGCATCTCACCGGGATCCTGTGCGGCTCGATCGACTCGGCTTCCGACAGTCTGTTCGCGTTCTACAACGAAGGTCGGCCGCTCCGCGAGCTCTCCCGGCGTGTCGCGCTGGCGGGCGGCGGGCGGGGCGAGGTGGTTCCCGGCCACGCCGAGCTCATGAAGGTCGATTCGCTGTTCGGGAAGGGGCCGCGGATCCTGTACCGGCTGAAGGAGGGGCTCGACGCCGGACAGGACGATGCGTCGCGCCCTGCGTTCATCGACTGCTGCCCGATGCTCGGCGTGCTCTCGCTATCGGGCATCTTCGCAGCGGACCGCGTGCTCGTGCCGATCTCCGCGGATTTTCTCGCGGTGCGCGGCGCCCTCGCCCTGGAGAACACCCTGAAAGCGCTGGAGCACGTGCTGAAGCGGCGCGTCGAACGCCGTTACGTGCTCACGCGCTTCGACTCGCGCCGGGGCATGGCGCATCGCATCGAGGCGCAACTGCGCGAGCGCTTCGGGGAGGAGCTGGCGCGGACGCGAATCGCCGAGACGGTCGGGCTCGCTGAGAGCCCGTTTCACGGCAAGGACGTGCATGCCTACGCGCCGGGCAGTCGCGGCGCGCAGGACTACGACGCGCTGCTGGAGGAACTGCTGGCGACCGGCTTCTTCGAGGTGTGAGCCGGCCGCCCGCCCGGCCTACCGCGTCAGCAGGTCCACCACGTTCTGAAACGAGTCGCCGGGCATGGCGTCCGCGGCCGGCCGGACGCATTCGAGGACCCGGCAGTTCGGATACATGCGCTCGAGCTTGCGCGTCGCCTCGGCTTCGTCGCGCCCGTGGATGAGGAGACGCTCGACCACCGGACCGCTGTGGGTCTTGATTCGGAATCCGTACTTGTGGGTGCCGGCCGGCTGCATTCGCATCTCCCGTCTCCGTGGCGCCGATGTTGCGCGCCGGGCGCCCGCCTTGCAACGTAAGCCGTTGCGCCGACGAGGAATTCTGCCTGCCGGGCGGGGCGCCCCTAGGCGATCCGCTTGATCGCGCGCTCTTCGCTCGGCTTCAGCACTCGCAGGCAGGGAAGGTAGCCGTCGTACACGATGCCGTGCATCTCGACGCGCTTCTGCGAGCGCAACAGCCCGACGAGGAAGTCGATGACGTTGCGCGTGATCACCTGTCCGGGCACGAGCACGGGAATGCCCGGCGGATAGGGCGTGATCTGGTCGGCGCAGATGCGCTCGACGAGCGCCCGGTTGACGTTGTCCTTCTCGTCGAGGAGCGGCACGCTCTCGCCGCCCGCGTAATACGCGTCGCGCGGCAGGAAGCGGAGTTTCGTGAACTCCGGGATGTCGGGAAACTGGTAGAGCCGCTGCGGGGCGCGCCCCTCGCGCGCGATGCGCATCAGCGCGTCGTAGAGACGCGATACCTTGCTGCGCGTCGTGCCGATGGTGAGGAGCAGCGTGAGCGTGTTGAACGTGGATTTCTCGACCTGAATGTTGTAGCGGTCGAAGAGCTCGCGCTGCAGTTCCTCGACCGTGTAGCCGCTGCGCGAGATGTCGACCGTGACCTTCGTCGGATCGAGGCGGATGCCGTCGTGCCGCACCTCGTCGGGCAGCAGTTCGTCGAGCTCGAGCACGCGAAACACGATCTGCTTGCGCGCCACGTCGAGGCTCGCGATCATCGCGTACTGCGGCGACGTCGACGTGTGCATGTTGAAGTTCTCGCGGAAGATGTGCTCGTTGAACTTCGGGTCGTTCACGTGAATCATCGACGCCTGCGAGAAGGCGCTCATCACCTTGTGCGTCGACTGCGTGGCGTAGTCGGCGCCCGCCTCGAGCGCCGTCGGGCGGAACTCCGGATGGAACCGCGCGAAGCCGTACCACGCCTCGTCGATGATCACCTTGATGCCCTTCTCGTGCGCCGCCTCGACGATCGCGCCGAGGTCGTATCGCAGCCCGTCGTAGGTGCACGACGTCAGAATGAGCGCCTGCGCGTCGGGGTGCGCCTCGATCGCCTCGAAGATCGTTCGCTTGGGCACCGGCCCGTACAGGCCGTACTTCCGGTTCACCGAAGAGTTGAGGTAGATCGGGTGCGCACCGGAGAGCACGACGCCGTGGTGCACCGACTTGTGGCAGTTGCGGTCGAGGAGAAGCTTCTCGCCCGGCGCGAGCAGCGTCTGGAAGATCACCTTGTTCGCGGTCGACGTGCCGTTGGTCGCGAAGAACGTGCGCCGCGCGCCGAACGCCTTCGCCGCCATCGCCTGCGCCTCCGCGATCACGCCGCGCGGCTCCATCAGCGAGTCGAGCATCGGCACCGAGACCGACAGGTCGGCGTCGAAGATGTGCTCGCCCATGAACTCGTAGAAGTCCGACACCCAGGGGTCGTTGCGCAGGCTCTCGCCCGAGGAGTGCCCGGGCGTGTGCCACGAATCCTTCGCCATCCAGACGTAGTTCTTGAGCTGGTCGTAGAAGGGCGTTCGCGCCTTCTCCTGGATCTGCGCGTTGATGATGCGGTAGATGCCGCGGTAGTCCTTCTCCTCGCGGTAGAAGTAGCCGTCCACGGCCTCGGCGAACAGCGCGTCGACGACTTCGTCTTCCTGCTCCTGCGCGATCAGGATGTAGATGTCGAGCTCGGGGCGCATGCGCGTCACGCGCTGCACCAGTTCGAGAGCCGACATCTGCAGCTTCTTCGACTTGCCGCCGTTGATGGTGTAGAGCTTGTCGTCGACCACCACGGCCTGCAGGTCGCCGTCGTCCTCGATCGCCGAGAGCGCTTCCTTCGCCGTGGCCACGCCTGCGAACACGATGCCGAGCGGGTTGTCGAGCGAGCGCGCCGCGGCATTGAGGCTGCGGAGAAACTCCTTCAGGACGAGCGGCTCGTCGTTGATGACGAGCACGCGGCTCACGGGTTTGCGCATGCGGGCGGGGGCTGGAAAAAGTGAGCTTTATCCGGCAAATTCCGCCCCGATACAAGAGTGCTTTGGGGGGTGTGCGCTAAAATCCCGCGATGCCGGGGCGGTGCGCGACGCGAGTCGGGGCGAAGAACGTTTCCGGCGCCTCTCCATGACCGCCGAAACCGACGAGTTCCTGATCCGCGGCGTCACCCTCGATGGGCGGCGCTTTCGCCCCAGCGACTGGGCGGAGCGGCTGTGCGGCGTGATGTCCCAGTTCGGCGCGGACGGCCGGGTTGCGTACTCGCCCTACGTCCATCTCGTGAATCTCGACGGCGTGAAGTGCGTCGCAGTGGACGGACGGCTGCGGGAAGCGGAGCCGATGGCCTACCATTTCCTGGTCGGCTTCGCGCGCGACAACGAGTTGGAGGTCCGCCGCGGACCGCTGCGCCGCGGCGCGAGCGAGGGCTCGGGGTCGGACGATGCGTGATGCCGCCAGCCCGGACGGGCGTGGAGCGGCGGTGATCAGGGTGAGCGAGGCGCGGAGTCCATCTGCCCCACTACGGGGTGCTTGCGGACCTCAACCGCGCGCGGCGACCGTCGGCGGGCGCGGTTCGCGGACTGCGCTCAGGCGAGCGCCTTGATCTGCGCGGCGAGGCGGCTCTTGTGACGCGCCGCCTTGTTCTTGTGGATGATGTTCTTGTCGGCGATCCGGTCGACGATACCGATCGACTCCCGGTAGGTGGCGAGCGCGGCGTTCTTGTCGCCAGCGGCGATCGCCTTGCGCACTTTCTTGACGGCGGAGCGAAGCTCCGAGCGAAGCGCCGTGTTGTGCTGGCGCTGCTTCTCCGACTGGCGGGCGCGCTTGCGGGCCTGGGCTGTGTTGGCCATGGGTGGGAATCCGTTGGTCCGTTGCGAGGAAAGCCCGAAATTCTAATGGTTTAACACTGCCCGCGCAAGGCGGACCGTGTCCGGGGACTATAATTCGCGCCCATGGTGAGGGCACCGGACGCATGCTGACTCTGGATCGCGCATTCGCGCCTAACGTGCTGGCCGCAAACGCTTTGCCCCCGGCGCCTTGCGCTCCGCCGGTCGCCGAACCCCGGCGAATCCCAACGCCGGGTGCTTGGCCGCGGAGCTCGTTCGCGCGGCCCATCTTCAGCTGCTGCCCGCGCCAATGAACCTGCTTCGCGCCCTCGCGACCGTGTCCGGAATGACGCTCGTGTCCCGGATCCTCGGCTTCGTCCGGGACGCGATCATCGCGCGCATGTTCGGCGCCGGGCTTGCGACCGACGCGTTTTTCGTCGCGTTCCGCATCCCGAACCTGCTGCGCCGCCTGTTCGCGGAGGGGGCGTTCTCGCAGGCGTTCGTGCCCATCCTGGCCGAATACAAGAGCCGCAATGGCCACGACGAGACGAAGCGCCTGGTCGACCGCACCGCGACGACGCTCGCGCTCGTGCTCGCCGCGGTGAGCGCGATGGGTATCGCGATCGCGCCGATCATCATCTACGTGTCGGCGCCGGGCTTCGCGTCCGAGCCCGGCAAGTTCGACCTGACGGTGGCGATGTTGCGGGTGACCTTCCCGTACATCCTGTTCATTTCCCTCGTCTCGCTCGCGGGCGGCGTGCTCAACACTTGGAGCCGCTTTGCGATCCCGGCCTTCACCCCGACGCTGCTCAACGTCGCGTTCATCGTGGGCGCGCTTTTCTTCGCACCGTATTTCCACCCGCCCGTGATGGTGCTCGCCTGGGCGGTATTCGCGGGCGGGATCCTGCAGCTCGCGCTGCAGCTGCCCGCGCTCGCGAGAATCGGCATGCTGCCGCGCCCGAGCCTCGCTTGGCGCGACCCGGGGGTGCGGCGCATCCTCACGCTGATGGGGCCTGCGGTCATCGGCGTCTCGGTGAGCCAGGTGAGCCTGCTGCTCAACACCATCTTCGCTTCGTTCCTCGAGACGGGCAGCGTCTCCTGGCTCTATTACGCCGACCGGCTGATGGAGTTCCCGACCGGGCTCCTCGGCGTGGCGCTCGGCACGATCCTCCTGCCGAGCCTCGCGAAGCACTACTCGACCGACAGCCGCGACGAGTACTCGGCGCTGCTCGACTGGGGCCTGCGCCTCACCCTGATGCTCGCCCTTCCGGCCGCGGTTGCGCTCGCCTTGCTGGCCGTGCCGCTCATCGCGACGCTTTTCATGCATGGGGCGTTCGACGCGAACGATCTCTTCCAGACGCGCAAAGCCCTGGTCGCGTACTCGGTTGGGCTGCTCGGGCTGATTCTCGTCAAGGTGCTCGCGCCGGGTTTCTATGCACGGCAGAACATCCGTACGCCGGTCAAGATCGCGATCGTTACGCTCGTGGCGACGCAGCTCATGAATCTGGTGCTCGTGTTTCCGCTGCGGCACGCCGGGCTCGCGCTCGCAATCGGCCTCGGCGCGTGCCTCAATGCGGGGCTCCTGTATCGCAAGCTCCGCGAGCAGGACATCTATCGCCCGCAGGCGGGCTGGATGGCGTTCGCGTTGAAAGTGGGCGCGGCGATCGCGCTCATGACGGCCGCGATCGCATTTACCGTCGGCCCCGATGCCTGGTGGGTTGCCGCGTCGTGGCAGGCACGCGCCCTGCGCCTGACCGGACTGGTCCTGCTGGGCGCCGCCGCATACTTCGCGGCGCTGTGGCTGCTCGGCTTCCGTCCGCGCGACTTTCATCGGCGCGCTGCCTGAGTTGCGTCGGTTGCCGTGACGGCGAGCCGGTGCGACCTGCCCGGCGCCGGGGCCCGTCCGCGCTGCACTCCTCGGCGCGGCGGGCCGAGACTCGTCGCGGCCGCGCGCCAATGCTATCGTGCAGCCCTTGCGGACGCGGCTGCCGCGCTCCGTCCCCTCGCAGCATGGAGACCTGACATGCAAGTGACGAGCACGAGCTTCAAGGACATGCAGCGCATTCCTGCTGCATACGCGTTCTGCGCGCCGGATGCGAATACGCATGCGACGCTTTCGAAGAACCTCAATCCCCAGCTCTCGTGGACGGGCGCGCCGGCCGGCACCCGGTCGTTCGCCGTCATCTGCCACGATCCCGACGTGCCGAGCAAGGCCGACGACGTGAACAAGGAGGGACGCACGGTCCCTGCTTCGCTGCCACGCGTCGATTTCTTCCATTGGGTGCTGGTCGATGTTCCCGCGGCGACGACCACGATCGAAGAAGGCGCGTTCGCGAGCGGCGTGACGCCACGTGGCAAACCCGGGCCGGCGGGGCCGGGGGGCACGCGCCAGGGCATCAACCACTACACGAACTGGTTCGCAGGGGACAACGACATGGGCGGCGATTACTACGGCTACGACGGCCCGTGCCCGCCCTGGAACGACGAGCGGCTCCACCACTACGTCTTCACCGTCTACGCGCTCGACGTCGAGAAGCTCTCGCTCGCTGCATCCTTCGGCGGTCCCGAGGTCCTGAAAGCGATGGCAGGGCACGTTCTCGCGAGCGCGAAGATCACCGGCACCTACACCCTGAACCCTGCGGTCGGACTCTGATCCGCCCGCGGGGCGTTCGCGCCCCGAACGGGCGGCGGCGGACGCGGGCGCGCGGGCTGCCGATCGTGCGGGGTGTCCGCGCGCATTCGCGTGCGGGAGCGAAAGCCGCTACAATTCAAAGCTTTGCCCATGCTCGTCACGCGCGGTTTCCTCCCCTCGTCGGCGCGGCCGGTCGCCCTCACGATCGGCAACTTCGACGGCGTCCATCGCGGCCACCAAGCGATCCTCGATCGTCTCGTCCGCGAGGCGCGCGCGCGCGGGCTGGCCGCCGCCGTGCTCACCTTCGAGCCTCACCCGCGCGAGTTCTTCTCGCCCGAGACCGCGCCGACGCGGCTCACGTCGCTGCGCGAGAAGCTGGAGCTGCTTGCCGCTTACGGGGTGGACCAGGCGCACGTGCAGCGCTTCGACGCGCGCTTCGCGCATTTGACCGCCGAGCTCTTCATGGAGCGGGTACTGGTGCAGGGCTTGCGTACGCGCTGGCTGCTGATCGGGGACGACTTCCGGTTCGGCGCCAAGCGCACCGGCGATTTCGCTCTCCTCGTCGAGGCTGCGCCGCACTATCGTTTCGACGTCGTCGCGATGCCCACCGTCGTCGATGGCGGACTGAGAGTGTCGAGCTCGGCAGTGCGCGGTGCACTCGCGCAAGGGGACCTCGCGGCGGCGCGGACGCTGCTCGGACGGCATTACTCGATCAGCGGCCGGGTGATCCACGGCGCGAAGCTCGGCCGGCAGCTCGGCTACGCGACCGCGAACGTGCAACTGCGACACAACCGCCCGCCCCTCACGGGCATTTTCGCGGTGCGCGCCTACGGCACGGTCGAAGGCGGGCTCCCCGGCGTGGCGAGCCTCGGGTTCCGCCCGACGGTGGAGGACGCCGGCCGTGCCCTGCTGGAGGTGCACTTATTCGATTTCTCGGGCGACCTCTACGGCCGCCACCTCCGTGTCGAGTTCCTGCACAAGATTCGCGACGAGGCGAAGTACCCGGATCTCGACACGCTGAAGGCGCAGATCGCGCGCGATTGCGACGATGCGCGCGATTTCCTCGGAACCCACGCTCATGGCTGACTACAGAAAAACGCTGAACCTCCCCGACACGCCTTTTCCGATGCGCGGCGATCTCGCCAGGCGCGAGCCGCATTGGGTGCGCGAGTGGCAGGAGCGAGGGCTCTACCAGCGCATCCGCGAAGTCTCGAGGGGGCGGCCGAAGTTCGTGCTGCACGACGGGCCGCCCTATGCAAACGGCGACATCCACATCGGCCACGCGGTCAACAAGATCCTGAAGGACATGATCGTGAAGTCGCGTCAGCTCGCCGGCTTCGACGCCCCGTACGTGCCCGGCTGGGATTGCCACGGGCTGCCGATCGAGCACCAGATCGAGAAGCAGCACGGGAAGCAGTTGCCGGGAAACGACGTACGCAAGCTCTCGCGCGCCTACGCCGCCGAGCAGATCGAGCGCCAGAAGCAGGACTTCATCCGCCTCGGCGTGCTGGGCGACTGGGAAGCGCCCTACAAGACGATGAACTTCGCGACCGAGGCGGACGAGATCCGTGCCCTCGGCAGGCTTCTCGACAAGGGCTATCTCTTCCGCGGCCAGAAGCCGGTCAACTGGTGCATCGACTGCGGCTCGGCACTCGCCGAAGCGGAAGTCGACTACGAGGACCGCACGTCGGACGCCATCGACGTCGCGTTCGAGATCACGGATCGCGCGGCGCTCGCAAAGTCCTTCGGGATCGCTTCGCTCCCGGGCGCGCCGGCCTTCGCGGTGATCTGGACGACGACGCCCTGGACGCTGCCTGCGAACCAGGCGGTCGCCGCCCGACCGGAGTTCGAGTATCGCCTCGTCAAGACCGCGAAGGGCCTCCTGCTGCTGGCCGCCGACCTCGAGGAGGCATCGCTCGCGCGCTTCGGCCTCGCGTCCGAAGGGGTCCTCGGCACGGCGACCGGAGCGTCGCTCGAAGGCATCACGCTCGCGCATCCGTTCTACGAGCGCCCGGTCCCGATCGTCCTGGGCGATCACGTCACGCTCGATGCGGGCACCGGCCTCGTGCATACCGCGCCCGCGCACGGTGCCGAGGACTACGAGGTCGGCCAGAAGTACCGCCTGCCGGTCGATAACCCGGTCGGCGACGACGGCCGGTTCTTCAAGACGACTCCGATCGTCGGGGGCCTCACCGTCTGGGAAGCGAACCCGGTCGTGATCGCCGAGCTGGAGAAGCGCGCGCGGCTGCTCAAGCGCGAGAAGCTCGCGCATAGCTATCCGCATTGCTGGCGACACAAGACGCCGATCATTTTCCGCGCCACGACCCAGTGGTTCGTCGGGATGGATCGGCCTGTTGCGAACGGCCGCACCCTGCGCGAGATCGCCCTCGACGCGGTCAACGCGACGCAGTTCTACCCGGCCTGGGGACAGGCGCGCCTCTACGGCATGATCGCCAACCGCCCCGACTGGTGCGTGTCGCGGCAGCGGAACTGGGGCGTGCCGATCACGCTGTTCGTCGACAAGGAAACCGGCGAGCTTCATCCGGAGACGCCGGCCCTGATCGAGCAGGCCGCGCGGGCGGTGGAGAAGGGCGGCATCGAGGCGTGGTTCGCAATGACCCCGGCCGACTTCGGCGTGGACGGCGCGCGTTACGCGAAGCTTTCCGACACGCTCGATGTCTGGTTCGACTCGGGCACGACGCACTTCACCGTGCTGCGCGGGCATCCCGATCTCGTGTATCCGGCGGATCTGTATCTCGAAGGTTCCGACCAGCATCGCGGCTGGTTCCATTCGTCGCTGCTGACCGGGTGCGCGCTCGACGAGCGGGCGCCCTACAAGGGCCTGCTTACGCACGGCTTCACCGTCGATGGCAACGGCCGAAAGATGTCGAAGTCGCTCGGCAACGCGATCGCGCCGCAGGAGGTGTCGGACACGCTCGGCGCGGAGATCCTGCGACTGTGGGTCGCCGCGACCGACTACTCGGGTGAGCTTTCCATCTCGAACGAGATCCTGAAGCGCGTCGTTGAGAGCTACCGGCGCATCCGCAACACGCTGCGCTTCCTGCTCGCGAATCTCGCGGACTACGACCCGGCGAAGCACGCGCTGCCGGTCTCGGAATGGATCGAGCTCGACCGCTATGCCGTCGCGCTGGCCGCAAGCCTCCAGGACGAGATCGTGGCGCTCTACGACCGCTACGAGTTCCACGTCATCGCGCAGAAGCTCACGTCGTTCGCGTCCGAAGACCTCGGCGCGTTCTACCTCGACCTGCTCAAGGACCGCCTCTACACGTCGGGCGCGGACTCGAAAGCGCGCCGCTCCGCGCAGAACGCGCTCTACCACATCACGCAGAGCCTGCTGCGGCTGATGGCGCCGATCCTCTCGTTCACGACCGAAGAGGCCTGGAAGCTCGTCACCGGCCGGCCCGAGGACAGCGTCTTCTTTCACGTCTGGTACACGTTCCCGGACGTCCCGGAATCGGAAGCCCTGCTCGGTCGATGGCGGGAGTTGCGCACGGTGCGCGCCGAAGTGCAGAAGGCGCTCGAGGCGTTGCGCGCCGCGGGCAAGATCGGGTCGTCGCTGCAAGCGGAAGTCGAGGTCCGCGCCGCCGGCGACCGTTACGACGCGCTCGCGCGCCTGGGCGACGACCTGCGATTCGTGCTGCTCACGTCCGCCGCGAAAGCGACCAAGGTCTCCGACCCGTCAGCGGCGGCCGTGATCGCGATCCCGAGCACGCACGCCAAGTGCGAGCGCTGCTGGCACTACCGCGCCGACGTCGGGCAGGACGCCGAGCACCCGACGCTCTGCGGCCGATGCACCTCGAACCTGTTCGGTGCGGGCGAGGCGCGGACTCATGCCTAGTGTCGGAGGAGCGTCGGCATGAGCTCGCCGGCCGCCGCCATGCGCTCCGGCGCCCTCGTGCCGTGGCTCGCGCTCGCGGCCGCGATCGCGATTGCGGACCAGTTCACCAAGTGGCTGCTCGCGCGGACGATCCAGCCGGGCGAGATCCTCCCGGTGACGGGCTTCTTCAATCTGGTCCACGTGTTCAACAAGGGCGCGGCGTTCAGCTTTCTCGCGACCGCCGGCGGATGGCAGCGCGCCTTCTTCATCGCGGTGACGCTTGCGGCGGTGGTATTGATCGTCTATCTCCTTCGCAGGCATGGCGGGGATCGGCTTTTCTGCCTTGGGCTTACCCTGATCCTCGGCGGCGCGCTCGGGAACCTTTGGGACCGCGCGGTGCTCGGACACGTCGTGGACTTTCTCGACTTTCATGCTTCCGGATGGCACTGGCCGGCGTTCAACGTCGCCGACTCCGCGATCACGGTCGGCGCGGGCCTGCTGATCGTCGATACGCTTCGCTCCGGCCGCGCCGAGCGGGGCCGTCCCGACGCCGGAGGCGCCGCCCGATGAGCGACGCGACGCGCATCGCGCCGGACAGCTTCGTGACCCTGCGGTACCGGCTCGCGCTCGCCGACGGGACGGAAGTGGTGAGCACTTTCGGCGGCAACCCGGCCACGTTTCAGCTCGGCGCCGGGCAGCTCGCACCGCCGCTGGAGGAGCGTCTCGTCGGGCTGTCAGCGGGGCAGCGCGAGCGTTTCGATCTGCCCGCAGACGCGCTCGGCGCGCACCGGCCGGAACTGGTGCAACGCGCCCGGCGTGCGGATCTGCCCGCCGGCACGCCGCTCGTCGTCGGTGGCGCCATCGACCTCGTCGGGCCCGAGGGACAGCCGCTTTCGGCGCGTGTCGCCGCCTTCGACGATGTGTCCGTCACCCTGGATTTCAACCATCCCCTCGCCGGGCGCGCCCTCGTCTTCGAGGCCGAGGTCATCGCGGTCCTGTGACGCGCGGCGTTAGAATCGCCTGACTCCGGAGAACGGTCATGGAAGTGCTTCTCGCCAACCCTCGCGGTTTTTGCGCCGGCGTCGAACGATGGGTAACCGAGCAAGGGGGCACGCCCCCTTGCATATCCCCCGAGTCGGCTCGCCGGCGTCCGCCGAGCGCCGGTTAGGGCAGGAGAAGTCTATGGAAGTGCTTCTCGCCAACCCTCGCGGTTTTTGCGCCGGCGTCGAACGGGCGATTGCCATCGTCGAGCGCGCGCTCGAGCTCTTTGGCGCCCCGATCTATGTCAGGCACGAGATCGTGCACAACCGGTTCGTGGTCGAATCGCTGCGCGCCAAAGGGGCCGTGTTCGTCGACGAACTCGACGACGTGCCTGCGGGCGCGACGGTCATCTTCTCCGCGCACGGCGTCTCGAAGGCGGTGCGCGCGGACGCCGATGCGCGCGGACTCAAGGTCTTCGACGCGACCTGCCCGCTCGTGACGAAGGTGCATGTCGAAGTGTCGAAGACGCGCGCCGACGGGCGCGACATCGTCATGATCGGGCACCGCGGCCATCCGGAAGCGGAGGGCACGCTCGGTCAGTCCGAGTCCGGCATGCACCTCGTCGAGACCCTCGAGGACGTCGCGGCGCTCGAGGTTCCCGATCCGCAGCGGCTCGCCTACGTGACCCAAACCACGTTGTCCGTCGACGATGCGGCGCAGATCATCGCGGCGCTGAAGTCGCGATTTCCGGCGATCGTCGGCCCGAAGAAGGACGACATCTGCTACGCGACCCAGAACCGGCAGGACGCAGTGAAGGGGCTCGCCAGCCAGGCCGACGTCGTCATCGTTGTGGGCTCGCCCAACAGCTCGAACTCGAACCGCCTGCGCGAGGTGGCCGAGCATGCTGGAATTCCCGCGTACATGGTGGACAGCGCCAACGACCTGCGGCCCGAATGGGTCGCCGGCAAGGCCAGGATCGGCGTCACCGCGGGTGCGTCCGCGCCCGAAGTGCTGGTGCATGCGGTCGTGGATCGGCTGCGTGCGCTCGGCGCGACTTCGGTTCGTCCCATGACGGGCGTCGAGGAGAACGTCGTGTTTCCGATGCCCAAAGGACTCGGGCGCGAGAACGGCGTGCGGAAACCGGCAGCGCACCGGTAAACCCGCCCCGGGCCGTCCGGCCCGCACGAGGCACCCCGGAAAGAAAAGGGCGCGGCCCTCGCGGACCGCGCCCTCGTCGCGCCGTCGACCGTCTAGCGGACCAGTTCGCGCCAGCTGATTCGGCGTCCTCCCGGTCCGGGCGGCGCCACCGGCGCCTCGCCCGTTGTCTGCTTCGAATCCGATGTCGTCACGATCACGACCGTCTTGCCGCCCGGCAGACGCACGACGTTGAGACCGACGGCGAGCGAGTCGGCCACCTTGTAACCGATGCTCTTGTTGACAGCCGTGGACACCGCGAGACCCGTCTTGTAGTCGAGGAAGTTGAGGTAGCTGTAGCCGCCGATCGCGCACTCGGTGTTCTGCGGCACGTTGCTCGCGACGATCAGCGTTCCGAGTTGCAGCTTCGGATCGACGTTCACGCGCTCTCCCGTGTCCGGCAGATCCACGAACCATCCCTTGTCCGTGGTCGCCGTGCAGTTATAGCTGCACGAGACCGTCCGGTAAGTGACGCCGCTGGTGGTCGCGGTCGACACCGTCCGGCCGATCAGGGTGCCGCGCACGTCGGACAGCGTGGTCGAGCCGAGATCGTCCCGGATCGCGTAGATCGTCTGCTTCTGCGAATTGCCGATGTCGGTGCCGCCCAGGTAGCGGCCCGTCGCGACGTAGATGTACGGTCCGGGAGGGCTGCCGACCTCGGCGAGTTCCGGCTTGGTCGTGAGCGGCTGCGTGTTGCCGCTCGGGTCCTTCACCGTCGCGACCAGCTGGGCTTCGCGGCCCGCGGCGCCGTAGCTGTCGTTGACGTCGAAGCGCCAGATGTTCCCGAGCAGATCCACGCCGTACACGCGGTCGGTGTAGTTGTTGGTGACCGTGTCGTTCACCCAGTTGTTGATCTTGCCGAGGCCGCTCGGCTTCGCTGCCGTGCCGACTCCAGTGCCGAGCTTGAAGAGAATGTCGCCGGTGACTGCGTCGAGCGCATACAGGTAACCCTTGCCGTCGTTCGCGTCGCCGCTGACGTTGTTGTACCCCGAGGTCACGAACACGACCCAGCGCCCCTCGCTGTACCCGCTCCACGCGATCTTGCTCATGATCGGGTTGCCGAACGAGTAACCGAGGTTGCAGTCGGTGGACTGGGGGAGCGACGAAGCCGGGTTGTAACAGGCGCCCTGCTTGAACTCCCACAGCCCTTTCGGCGAGGCCGGATTGGTGATGTCGAGTGCGTAGTAGCCGCGTCCACCGCCGTTCAGGCCGGCGACGAGGATGGTCTTCCAGGCGCCGGCCGCGGCGTCGTATACGTCACCGACGCTCGGCGTGCCGTCCGTGTAGTAGTCGTGGAGGTTTGCATAATTGTTGTCCGCGAGCTTCCACAGTTTGTCGATCACCATCGTGGGGATGAAGCTCCAGGCTTCCTCGCCGCCCTGGGTGTCCGTCACCGAGGTGCCGGCGTAGAACGCATGCAGCTGCCCGTCGTTCGCTGCCGTGTACACCATCGGCGTACGGCTCGCCTGAGCCGACTTGAACGCGCCGTAGCCCGCGTCGTTGTATTGCGCAAACGGGGCTTTCACGAAGACCGGCTGCGCGTTCACGATATCGCCGAGCACGTGGGGCCGGTTGCGATAGAGCTTGGTCAGGTCGTTCGCGATGAAGCCTTCGTTGCCGGACTGGCCACGCAGGAAGTTCACGAGGTTCGCGCCTGCCGCCGCACTGCGCTGGTTGACGGTGCCGCTCGTGCCATCGGTCATCGAGCCGTAGTGGCTGAAGAGCTTCACGACGGTGTCCCCGAAGTACCCCTGTTCCGTCGAGTCGAGAGTCGTGATCGACGAGCCCGTCGGAGCGCCCGCGCCGTCGCACGCCTGGGTGTTCCACTTGAAGTCGGTGAGCTTGTTGGTCACGCTGCCGCGGAAGAGATAGACCGTCCGGTTGTCGCAGAACTTGCCGACCTTCTTGTCGAGCTTCGTCTGCGCCGACCAGACCGGGGTCGTGCTGACGATGCCCGTGGTGAGGTCGATCGTCTTGGCCGTCAGCTCGCCGGTCCACTCGGCGGTCATATAGCTCGCCGTGTACGCGAAGTTGTCGCCGGCGACGGGCTCGAGGTTCGACGTTGCCGCCGCAGAGGCCGACGCCACTCGCGCGTTGATCCCGGTGAGCGCTTCGACGAGACCCGCCACGACGGAGTCGGGGTTCGACGCGCTGAAGAACTGACCGCGGCCGTTCACTGCGGTGTGCCACAGATCGTCGAGCGCGGTCGGGCTGTCGGCCACCGGAACCGGCCAGTTCTTGGCGCCGGTGCGGATGCTCGAGAAGTCGCCGGTGGTCGCGCTGATGTAGTCCGACTGGTAGAGCAGCTGCCCCGTCAGGCCCAGCCCGAGGGTGAACGTCGTCATGTGCTGCCACGCGGCCTTGTCGTCCTCGGCGCCGGTGCCGCCAGAAGGAACGTTGTTGCTCGTCACGTCTTTACCGAGCGCGCCCGTCGGCTTCGTGGAGCTCGTGCGCAGATCGGTGATGTAGTAGTACTGAGCCACGTCGGACAGCGAGTTCGTGCTCGCGGCCGTCCCCCCCGACGAACTCGTCGCAGTGGTGACCACCGGCGTGTTGAGCGCGACGCCGCTCGGGAGATTCGGGCCCGGAGGGTTCTTGCACTCGTCGTAGATCGCGTTGGTCGTGTTCGTGCTGGTGGTCGAGCCGAGCGCGATCGTGCCGCTCATGCTGGTGGTGACGGTGTCGGTCTTGGTCTGCCTCCAGTTGCTGCGGCGCGAGCCGTTGCAGTTCGTGACGCCGTCCGAGCGCTTGTTGTTCTGGAAGTACGTGACCGTGGTCGTCGTGGTGATCGACGCGCTCGTCGTGCTGCCGTCCCAGATCGGGCGCGGCGAGTTCTGATCCGACAGCGTGTTGTCGTGATTGCCGATCGACGTCGAGCCGTTGAGTTGCACCCCGCCCGACCCGTTCCAGTAGCCGTCCGTCGTCAGGATGGTGAAGTTCTGCTGACAGGAATACTGGACCGGATCGCCGTCCATGCCCTTGTTGATCCCGTCCTGGTAGCCGGCGAAATGGCGGCCGGCGCGCGCGAGGGCCTGGCGCAGCGGCGTGCCGCCGTTGGCTTCCTGCTTGAACAGCGTGTCCCACCACGCGGCCTTCTGCGTCGTGTCGAAATCGGCGATCTTCAGGTACTTGTCGCTCGAGACGTCGCTGCCCGGGTTGATCGTGATCATCCCCACCCGATACTGACTGCCGAGCTGGATGAAGGCGCGTGTGGCCGCCGCTTTCATCGTGTACATCCGCGTGCGGTAGTACTGATACCAGTTCGCGAAGTTGGTCCGCTCGTCCGTGCCGCCCGGCCCCGACGATGCGCTTACGGTGACTTTCTCCCAGTTGCTGCCGATGCTCGAGAGCTTCTTGGCGCATTCGCCAGTGCGGAGATTGGTGAACTTCGCGTCGACAGGCGAGCCCGTGCCCTTCCAACGGTAGTAGTACGCCGCCTGCTCCTTCTCGTCGTAGTAGTTCGAGCAGCTCTGGCCGCTGTTCCAGCACGTCTTGTCCGTGAAGGCCCGGAACTTCGAGCCGAGGTCGACCTTGTTGCTGCCCGGCTGGGTGTAGGGATCCTCCTCGGCATCGGTGAACAGCGCGTTCGGATGGCTGGCGCCGTTCGCCTTCCGCGGCGGCAGGTACTTGATGTTCGGGTTGTAGTAGATGGTATTGCAGAGGTGGTTGCGATAGCCGACCTTGTCGAGCAGGCCGGTCCATCCCAGCCCGCCTTCGGCGGTCACCTGCCAGTTCACGGCCTGCCCCGGGTCGTCGAAGATCGAGTCGGGCATGTGCGACCAGGACATCGATCCCGAGTCGTCGAGCACGAAGAGGATGTTCGGCTTTACCAGGGCCGTCGAAGAACTCGCCAGCGGCGCGGTCGCGATGTCCGTCACCTGCGCGAGCGCTTCGCCCTGCGGGACGATCATCGTCGCCAGCGTGGAGTAGACGATGGCCGCTCGCAGAGAGCGGGCTTTGCGTGTGGGTTTCCGGTTTGCCATCTTCAGCTCCTTGGATCGCTGGTCTTGCGACCGCAGACCGCGTTCGTCGTGTGCCCGGTTCGCGTTCGTGGTTCGGGTTCCGGCGTGCATCAGTACATGACCGTCTGGATGTACGACACGGTCCGGCGCGGATCCACCACGCGCACGGTGATCCGGTAGTACGGCTGCTGCGTGTTGGTGAGCGGCAGCGATCCGTATCCGCCGCCCCCTTTGGACGATCCGGCGCCGGCGCTCTGCAGCGTCACGCACTGCTGAGTCGGGGCGTTCACGTCCTGACCTGCCATCTTGCAAAGCCGGTGTGCCACCCAGCGCACGTCCATGTCGGCGACGTTCATCGCAGAACCGGCGAGGTTCACCTGGACGCCGTTGTCCTTCCACCAGTTCGCAGGGGCGTTGACCGGGTCGAAGGCCTGGTCCCAGCTCGAGAAGTAGCCGGTGCCGAGGGCGCCGTTATTCGTGAGGTCGCCCAGCGCCTGGGCCATGACCCAGTTGCGCCCCGCCTCGACGCCCCAGTCGGCCACGCTCGTGATCGACTGCTTGGCAGCGAGGTTTCCGGCGACCAGCACGCCGCTCGTCACCGAGCGCATCAGCGCCAGACCCGCCAGCGTCATGGCGACCAGCACGACGAGCGAGATGAACAGCACCATGCCCCGCTCGCGCGCAGGATGCCGGGGGCCGCGGTGACGGACTTGCATGAGACTCCTCGTTGGTTTCTCGGCGCCGCGCGTCACGGGATGTTCCCCCATACGAGGTTGCGCAGCGGCACCAGCGTTTCGTAAACGCGGTAGCGGTAGTTGCGCCAATTGTTCGGCTCGCCTTTCGCGGCGTCGCCGGGGTTTGAATCCGCCGCGCCGTCGACGTTCGTCATCGTGAACGCGCCGGCGGCCCACTGGGGTGCGGCGTTCGTGACCTTCTCCTTCTCCGCCTGCTTGCTCCGCGCGAGGATCGCGAACCGCACGGCGTACACGGTCGACATGTCGGCCGGTGCCGCCGTCTGCCACGCGCCGATGCGGTCGAGCTGGCCGTCGCCGTTCGTGTCGGCCGCAACGCCGTACTCGGCCTGCAGGTCGATCACGTCGTCGAACACCTGGAGGACGTCGTTATTGCCGTCGGCATCCGCGTCGCTCCAGCGCAGGTCGTTCTGCACGACGAGGCGCGGCACGCCGTTGGCGGCTTGGATCGACCAGACCGAGCGCGTCGGCGCGTTGCCGAGGTCGTAGATGAACCCATTCACGAAGGCCGGGCCGGTCGCCTTGTTGTAGCGGGCGTTGACGCTGGCCGCCGCCCCCTCCGGCGTGTAGGAGCCGGTCGCATGGTTGATCGTGACCGCGTCGGCGTTGGTGTTGTCCGTCACCTCGATGAGCTGGCACTGCAGCGAGGCGCCGACCTGCCCGGCGATCAGCAGGACGTCGCCCTTCATGAGACCCGTGCGTCCGCCCAGGGACGACGACGTCTGCTTCGCGTTCGCCCCCGAGAACGTGAACGACTTGCCCGCGACGATCAACGGGCTGTTGCCGTAGAAGGCGATCAGCGTGTCCGGCGCGCCGCCCGCGCCCTGCGTGATCATCACTGGCGCGAGCGGGAAATCGAAGTCCGGCGTCGGGCGCTGGGCGTCGTAGGCATCGACCAAGCAGTTGATCGGGCTCTTCGTCCCGAAGGTGCCGAACCCGTAGCCCGACTGCTTGAGATCCCGCTCCATCGAGAACAGGGCGATCGCCCCGGCGGTCTGAGCGTCGCTGCCTGCGGCGGTCGTGCGCTTCCGGGACTCGGCGACCGCGAGCACCGAGAAGATGACCACGATGCCGATCATCGCGATGAGGACGCCGACGAGGATCTCGACCAGGCTGAGACCGCGCTCGCGCGCAGCGCCCAGGGCTCGCGGAAAATTCGTGAAGGCGCGCATGGCGGCTCGCTCAGTTGATGTTCGCGACCACGACATGGCGGTGCGCGTAGGTGTCGCCCGGCGCGCGCCAGCAGATCGTGACCGTCACGCGGTTGAAGTTCGCGGTGTCGACGATGATCTGGTTCGTCGCGGCGCTTGCGCCCGGGAGCCCGGTTCCTGCGGCCGTTATCGCGTTCGACCAGGCCGTGACTTCGGGTACCGCCGACGCAGCACCGTTGTAGGCGCAGTTGGCTCCGCCCGGGTTGTGCTGGAAGGCGTTGAGCGACGCGGTGAGGCTCGCCGCGGTCGAACGATCGACGTTCGCCCAGATCTGACCCACGATGCGGTTGGCATGGTTCGCCGCCTCGATCCGGTATTGCGAGTCCGTCGTGCGCGAGACGGCGCTGGAGTACATCCCGACTAGCGCGAGGATGCCCATCGAGAAGATCAGGATGGCGATCAGCGACTCGATCAGCGTGACGCCCTGCTGATCGTGGCGAAGGCTCGTCATGGCGGTTCTCTCCGTCTTTCCTAGCATCGCCGCGTGTCGCCGGCCGTCGTCACCGACGGGTCGCACAGCCGAACCTGGCCGCCGCGGGTCACGACGACGTTCAGGCAGCGCATCGTGCCGCCCGAGGCCTTGCACGTACCCCCGGCGGGGTTGGAGATCTGAATGACCTCGTCGGCTGCGAGCGTCGTGCCGCCGAGGGGCGTGAACACGACGCGGCCCGTCGTCGCGGCGAGCTCGATGCCCGTCGCGGTGCCCGCGTTCGTTCCCGAACCCTCTTGCTCGGCCTTCGCCTCGAGCATGGTGATGTCCATGGTCCCGGTGCCCGGGTTGTAAACGTTGCCGCGCACGAGGAAGTTGCGACCGGTCGTGCTCTCCGCGAGGCCGGCGAAATTGCCGAGGTCGGGCTCGGTCGTGGTCATCAGGAATTCGACGTTCGAATTCAGGCGGATCGCCTCGGCGCGCGCGAACTGGATCGCGGCGAGCGTCGTGGTTCCGGCATCGCGCAGCTTCTGGTTCTGCAGGAAGCTGCCGAATGAGGGCACGCCCAGCATCAGCACGAATGCGAGTAGCGCGAGCCCGACCATCAGCTCGATCAGCGTGAAGCCCCGCATCGGGGGACGCAGGGTCAGCATGACCCGTCCTTCTTGATGACCCAGCACGTACTGCCCGCGCCGGACCATCCGCTGTAGACGCCCGTGGTCGCGCGTACGTTGGCCTCGTTGATGGTGTAGACGAAGCCGCCCATCCCCTGGCCCGCCTGACCGGTGGCGGTGATGGTGAAGGTGTTCGCGGCCAGCGCGCAGGCGTAGGCGAAGTACTTCATGTTCTGATTGATCACCGTCGCGTTGCAGGGGAAGCCCGCGCCGTCGGCGCCGGTGTAGGTGCGGTTGTCCTGGTAGTACTGCTCGAGCTTGGCGCGCGCGTCCATCAGCTGCGAGCGGGCCTCGGCGAGACGGGCGCGCTGCGTGTAGTCCATGTAGCTCGGGTACGCGACCGTGGCGAGAACGCCGATCACGACCACTACGATCATCAGCTCGATCAAGGTGAACCCACGCTGCTCTCTCATC
>JALOSW010000150.1 GCA_025458245.1 Burkholderiales bacterium | reverse complement strand
CCAGCTCGAAGACCGTCTGTACGGCTGGGGCGAGGAAGTGGGATCGAACGCGGTGGAAGTGCACATCCACAACCTGCGCCGCAAGCTCGGCGAAGACGTTATCCGCAACGTGCGCGGCGTCGGCTACACGATTCCGACGGATCGTCACGCATGAAGTCGCTGCGCAGCCGGCTGCTCTTCGCGCTAGTCGGCGCGGTGCTCGCGATCGGGCTCGTCACCAGCGCGGCGACCTATTTCGCGGCGCGCGCCGAGATCGGCGAGCTGCTCGACGAGGAGCTGCGGCAAGTGGCGCTGTCGCTGCGCGATCACGCGCGGCTCGATCTCGGCAGCCTCGGGCGCGCCGTCGACCCGGCGCATCGCGTCGTGGTCCAGATCTGGGATCCGACGGGCGGCGCGGTGTATTCCTCCGACCCGACGCCGCCGCTGCCGCTCACGCGCGCGCCGGGCTTTTCGACCATCGAGCACGGCGGACGCGCGTGGCGCATGTTCACGGCGGTGGCCGGCCCGCGCACGATCCAGGTCGCGCAGCCGGCGGCGCTGCGCACGGAGCTCGCGGCGAACGTGGCACTGCGCATTCTCGTGCCGATTCTCGCGTCGTTGCCGCTGCTCGGCTTCCTCGTGTGGCTGATCGTAGGACGCGGGCTCGCGCCGCTTTCGCGACTCGCGCGGAGCCTGGGCGCGCGTAGCCCGACGTCGCTCGAGCCACTGCCGGCGGCCGACTTGCCCGACGAGGTGCAGCCGCTCGTTCGCGCGCTGAACGACCTCCTGACGCGTCTCGAGACCGCGTTCACTGCCCAGCGCCGGTTCGCAGCGGACGCCGCGCACGAGCTGCGCACGCCGCTCACCGCGCTGGGGCTGCAGATCCAGCTCCTCGAGCGCGCACGCGACGAGAGCGAGCGCGCCGCCGCGACCGACCGCCTGAAACACGGCGTGAGACGCGCGACGCGGCTCGTGGAGCAGTTGCTAACGCTCGCGCGACTCGAGCCGGATGCGGCCGAGCAGCCCGTGGCCAGGGTCGCGCTCGACGCGCTCGTCCGCTCGGTCGTGAGCGATCTCGGCGCACTCGCCGAGGCGAAGCCGGTGGCGCTCGCGCTCGTGCGCGCCGAGCCGGCCGCGGTGCACGGCACAGAGGACGCGCTGCGCATCCTCGCTTCGAACCTCGTCGACAACGCGATCCGCTACACGCCCGCCGGCGGTCGCATCGAGGCGCGGGTCTTCAAGGTCGGCGACCGCGCCGTGCTCGAAGTCGCGGACACCGGCCCCGGCATTCCGTCCGAGGAGCGACAGCGCGTGTTCGATCGCTTCCATCGCGTGCCCGGGACCGAGTCGCCCGGAACCGGCCTCGGCCTCGCCATCGTGAAGCAGGTCGCCGGGCTGCACGGCGCAACGCTGGAGCTCGCGGAAGGCCTGGACGGCGGCGGGCTCACGGTGCGCGTGTCGATGGCTGCCGTTTAGGGCGCACCCCCATCCCAACCTTCCCCCTGCGAGGGGGAAGGAGACCGTCTTCCTCCCCTTGGGCGCGGGGACACGAGGTCAGGGTTTCGCGGCGAGGACCACCGCGCACACCTCACGCCCGGCGCTTCCCCTGGGAGGCGAGAGGAGCGCTTGCCACGGAGCCCGCCACTGGATCCCGCCCGTCCGGCGAAAGTTCACCAGGAGAAGCTCTCCGCGTAAGCGTGTGCTCACATTGGGCGATGCGGCGGGCTCTTAAGTCCCGCTTAAGAATTCCCCTCCAGCATTGCGTTCGTGGCGGCGGGTCTCCCGCGGCCCGACAACAACCGACTGGAGGACTTCAATGAAACGACTCAGCAAGCGATTCCTCGTCCCGACCGTCGCCGCGGCTGCCGTGGCGCTGGCGTTCGCGGCGGGGCAGCACGCGGTGAAGCAGCCCGTACTCGGCGAGGCGCACGCAGCCAGCGCGGCGACCGCGGCAACGCCGCGCGCCCAGATGCAGCTCCCCGACTTCGCGAGCCTCGTCGAGCAATACGGGCCCGCCGTGGTGAACATCGCCGTCACGAAGAAGGCCACGGCGGGCATGCCCGGCATGGAGGCGCCCGAACTCGACGAGGACGGCCCGATGGGCGAGTTCTTCCGCCGCTTCGGGATCCCGGCGCCGCGCGGCGGCCAGCCCGGCCAGGGCCCGATGCCGCAGCCGGCGCAGGGCGTGGGTTCGGGCTTCATCGTCTCGGCCGACGGCACGATCCTCACGAACGCGCATGTCGTCGACGGCGCGACCGAGGTGCTGGTCAAGCTTGCCGACAAGCGCGAGCTCAAGGCGAAAGTGATCGGCTCCGACCGCAAGTCGGACGTCGCCGTGATCAAGGTGGACGCGAAAGACCTGCCGACCGTGAAGATCGGCGACGCGTCGGGCGTGCGCGTGGGCGAATGGGTCGCCGCGATCGGCTCGCCTTTCGGCCTGGAGAGCACGGTCACCGCGGGCATCGTCTCGGCCAAGTCGCGCAACGTCGGCGACGAGCGGATCGTGCCCTTCATCCAGACGGACGTCGCGGTGAACCCGGGCAACTCGGGCGGCCCGCTGTTCAACCTCGCGGGCGAAGTCGTCGGCATCAACTCGATGATCTTCAGCCGCTCGGGCGGCTACATGGGCGTGTCGTTCGCGATCCCGATCGACGTCGCCATGCAGGTGAAGGACGACCTCGTAACGCACGGCAAGGTCACGCGCGGCCGCATCGGCGTCGTGGTGCAGCCGGTGACGGCGCCGCTCGCGGAGTCGTTCGGCCTCGCGAAAGCGCAGGGCGCGCTCGTAGCGAACGTCGAGGCGAACGGCCCGGCCGCGAAGGCGGGCCTCAAGTCGGGCGACGTGATTCTCTCGTACAACGGCAAGCCGCTCGCCGAATCGAGCGATCTGCCCACGCTCGTCGCGGCGACGAAGCCCGGCGAGCCTGCGACGGTGAAGATCTGGCGTGACGGCAAGGAAGCCGAGATCAAGGTCACCGTCGGCGAGATGCCCGGCGAGAAGGCCGCGGTCGCGGCCAACGCCGCCGAACCGCAAGGCAAGCTCGGCGTCGCGGTACGTCCCTTGAGCGCCGAGGAAGCCAGGAAGCTCGGCGCCGAAGGCGGCGTGATCGTCGAGCGCGCGGCCGGCGCGGCCGCGAAAGCGGGCGTGCGCCAGGGCGACGTGATCCTCGGCGTGAACGGCAAGACGGTGAAGTCGCCCGAGGATCTCAAGAGCGCGATCGACGGCGCCGGCAAGAGCGCGGCGCTGCTCGTCCATCGCGGCGAAGGCCGGCTCTACGTCCCGGTGCAGATCGGGTAGCCGCGCCGCATGCAACACGGAGCGCCCAGAGGCCGGCGCTCCGAACTTCTCCCTCCAGCTCGGGGCGTAGTGCTCCGGGGTGTTCTGGCCCGCGGAGCGATTCGCGGGCTGTTCCCGGCCCGCGGACGGTTCCGCGGGCCGCTTTTTTTCCGGCACTCGAGGCCCGCGCCCGCACGACGGCGCACGGCCGAAAAAAAACGGCGCCCTCGCGGACGCCTTACCCAGTCGGGGGAAAGTTACTGCTTCTATTCGGCTCGCTGTCTCCGGCGGCGAAGCATCCCCGCCGCGCCGATCGCCGCCGCGAGTAGCGCGATCGAGCCGGGCTCGGGAATTTCGCTCGGCGGGGCGAGCCTCAGAGTCGTCGTAATGTTGAAGTTCGACTCAGTCGTGTGACGCTCGGCAAAGAAGATGTCGAGGTCGTAAACGGTGTCCGCAACCAGCCCGGCGTTGACGAGGTCCATGGCCGAGATGGTCGTCGTCACGGCGCCGTGCACACCGCCCAGGTCCATCACCAGCTTGCCGCCGACGTAGACCCACAGATCGTCGTCGCCGGTGAACGTGAAACTGTCGCCGGCCTTGAACGAGGTCTGGCCTTCGAGATGCAGCGTGAAATGGTAGTTGTGGTTGCGCGTCTGATTCCCGTAGAGCTGGCCGTCGATCGGGAAGAAGCTCGAGTTCGAATAGGTGTACGTGCCGCTGCCCGGCGCGGTCTCGTTCAGCGTGAGGTTGAACGCCTGCGACAGGTTGTAGCCGGGCGAGTCCACGAACCACTTGGCAAAGTTCGCCGCGCTGGACGCGCCCGCGCCGATGTTCGGGCCGGCATCGGGCAGTCCGCTCGCGTTGAGCGTGGCGCTCGCCATGCCGGTGACCACGTTGGTGATCGCGCCCTCGAAGTCGGAAAGCTGGGTGCAGCTGCCGGCGATGCCGGGCGCGCAGAAATCGCGAATCGTGCCGGAGAGCGTGATCGATGCCGCGGAGGCGCTCGATGCGGCGAGCAGCGTCGCGGCCGCGAGCGTGGTACGCAGCGCGGCGATACGAATCGGACCCGAGAGAATCATTGTTAAATCCTTGTTAATTATACGAAAAATTCCGCCGACGCCAGCGGTTGATGCAAACGCTGTGCCAGCGTGAAGAAGGCTTGCGGCGACAACGGCTTGTCGTTTCGCGCTGCGGCACGGGCCAACGGATCGTCAAAAATCCCGACAGGTGGACCGCGAGTCGGTTCGACCGCGCGCTGCGTGCGAACGCCCCGCCGTCCGCCGCGCAGGGCGGTGCCGGGGCCTCGGTCGATGTGCCCGCGCGCGCCGACGGCCGAGCGCGAGTAGCGGTGCGGACGGATTGGCCGTAGAGTCTCGCCCGGGTCGAGGCCGCCGCTTCCGGCGGCCTCTTTTCGTCCGACGACTCGCGCGCCGGACACGAGCCGACAGGAATCCGGATCCATGATCGCCACGCCATCGCGAATCGCGCGCCGCGCGTTCGTTCTCGCCCTGACCGCGCTCGCGCTCGCCGCATGCTCGCCGGCGACGACGCTGGTTTCGCAATGGGGCAACCCCGAGTTCGTCGGCAAGCCTTTCAAGCGCGTGCTCGTGATCGCGGTGACGCCCGACCCGATCGGGCAGCGGATTTTCGAGGACCAGATGGTTGCCCAGCTCGGCGCGCGCGGCGTGAACGCGGTGCAGGGCTACATGTTCCTGCCCACGAACCAGACCGGGCCCGTGCCCGAGCCGCAAATGCGCGAGGCGGTGAAGAAGGCCGGCGCCGACGCGATCCTGCTCACGCGTGCGACGCGCACCACCCAGCAGACGACGGTGACGCCGCCCGTCATCGCCGGACCCGTGGTCGGCGTGGGCTGGGGCGGGTTCTACGGCATGTATTCGGGCTGGTGGCCGAGCGCAGGGCCGTTCGTCGTCGATCCCGGCCAGGTGATCACGACCACCTACGTGATCGCCGAGACGCGGCTCTTCGAGGCGAACAACGGCGCGCTCGCGTGGGCCGCGACGACCAGCACCGAGCAGCAGGCGAGCGGCGGCTCGAACGCGATGATCCAGCAGTTCGTGCAGACCCTCGTCGACGCGATGGCGCGCGACCGGGTCATCTGAGCCCCATGATCGCCGACCGAACGGGAGACCTTCCGATGACACGCACCCCATGGCGCCGGCTCGGCGCCGCGCTCCTGACTCTCCTCCTCGCTGCCGCGGTCGCCGGCTGCGTTACCGCGCCGCGCACGTCGCTGCAGGCAGACTGGACCAACCCGCAGCTCGCGGGAACGAAGTTCTCGAAGATCATCATCGTCACCGTGAGCGACCTGGAGTTCGGGCAAAAGATCTTCCAGGACCAGCTCGCAGCGCGGCTGCAGGCAGCGGGCGTCAACGCCGTCGCGTCGGGGCGGTTCTTCAGCAGCACCGGGCCGGCGCAGCGGGAAGCGCTGCGCGGCATCATCGCCAACGCGAAAGCCGACGGCGTGATCTTCGCGCGCAGCGTCAACACGGAGACGGTCAAGCAGCAGCAGGCCGACATCGCCGGCGGCGTGCCGCTCGCGACCACCGTGGGCCTCTACGACGTGTGGACGGGCATCGGCATCGGAGTCGCGGGCGTCGGCTGGGTGGCGGCGCCGAGCGCCGTCGTTTCCACCAGCACCACGACGGATGTCTATCTCTTCGAAGTGAAGGGCGAGAAGCTGGTCTGGTCGGCCCGCATGAACACGACCAACAGGGCCCGCATGAACACGACCAACAGCGATCAGGGCAACCTGACTCCCGTGGTGACGCAGGTCGTGAACACGGTCGTCGACACGATGAAGCGCGATCGCGTCTTGTAGCCGCCCGGCAGCAACGATGAAAACGGGGCGCCGCGGCGCCCCGTTTCGTTCGACGCAGACGTTTGGCGCCTATGCGGTTCTCCCGCCGGGCCCGCTGTTCGCCTGCTGCAGACTGCTCCCTGGAATGACGACGCGGATCTCCGCATTGGGATTCGTCGCGCCATCGTCGCGGGCGAGATTGAGCAGGAAGTCCTGCACCCAGCCATTCGGCGAGCGCACGATCGTCGGGCTGCCGTAGCCGGGCCCCGGCACGACGAAGTCGTTGAAGTTGCCGAACCAGTCGATCAGCTTGTCGCCGGACTGATCGGCGACCAGGCGATCGTCGCCGTCGCCGCCGTACGCGATGTCCGCGCCCGCATTGCCGTCGAGTCGATCGTCGCCTTCGCCGCCGTAGAGATGATCGTCGCCTGTTCCGCCCGCGACCTGGTCGTCGCCGGCGTCGCCGAACAGCGCGTCCGCTCCGGCACCGCCGTCGACGACGTCGTCGCCCGCGCCGCCGTGCGCGTAGTCGTCGCCTTCGCCGCCGAGGAGCGTGTCGTTACCGCCGACGCTCTCGTCGATCAGAGTCACGTCGCGGCGAATGCCCGCCTCGTTGATCACGGCGGAGAGCTTGCCGTTCGGCGTGGCGATCGTCGCGGCGGTCGACCCGTCGAGAACCACGCGCGCGATCGTGCCCTTGTCGCCGACCAACCCGTCGCTGCCGGTGCCGCCGTCGAGATAGTCGTCGCCGAGGTTGCCGATGAGGTCGTCGTTGTCCTCTTCGCCATAGAGCGTGTCGTCGTTCGATCCGCCGATCAGCGTGTCGTCGCCGGTGCCGCCGTAGATCGTGACGCTCATGGTGAGCGCGGAGCCGTCCACGAGGTCGTTGCCGGCGCCTGCGTCGACGATGAACTGCTCGATCCCGGAGAACGTGACGCTCTCCGTGCCGGAGTCGACTCCGCCGTCCGTCAGGACGATCACGTCGTCGCCGGGCGTGCCATTGATCAACAGGCTATCCACACCGACCAGACCCGAGTCGGCGATCGCCACGGGGCTCAGCAGGCTGCCGAGATTGACGGCGTAGGTGTCGGAGTCCTCCTGACCATCGAGCGTCAGAGGAGCCAGCGACCCAGTCGCGATGACTACGAAGTCGTCTTCGCCGGCGCCGCCCAGGACGGTCGTCGACACGCTCGTCCCGTCGACCGTGATGTCGTCGTCCCCGGCGCCGGCGTCGACGTTCAGCTCCTCGATGCCCGAGTAGTCGACCGTCTCGGTGCCGTTGCGCTTCACGAACGCGGGCGCGATCAGCAGCATGTCGCCGCCGCTCGTGCCGTTTACGAACAGCCGGTCGAACACCCCCGCTGGCGCATCGGCGACGGTCACGACCCCGTCGAGCGCGCCGAAGTTCACCGTATAGTCGTCGGAGTCGGCTTGGCCGTTCAGCGTGATGCCGGCTGCCGCGACGGCGTTCACGACGAAGTCGTCGTCGCCCGCGCCGCCGAGCACGGTCGTGACCGGGCCTGTGCCGTCCACCGTAATCACATCGGCGCCGTCCTTCGCGTCGACCGTGAGGTCTTCGACGCTCGCGTACCCGACAGACTCGCCGCCGCGAACGACGGACGCAGCCGCGAGAATCAGAGTGTCGGAGCCCGCCGTGCCGTTCACACGCAGCGAGTCGGCCTCGCTACCGCCGTTCACCGTCACGGCCCCCGCCAGCGCCCCGAAATCGACCTCGACGGCGTCCGTTCCCGTGCCGCCGTTGACCGTTACCCCGCCCGAGGGCGCCGCCCGCACGAAGATGGAATCACCCCCATCCCCGGCGTTGACGACCACGGCTGCCGCAAATGCCGCATCGAGCCCGAGCACGCGGATCACGTCGGCCCCGTCGCCGGCGTTCACCGTGAGCGATCCGGTGGGGTTCGCGAAGGTGATCTGCTCGAACGCGGCGGTGCCGCCGTCGTCGATACGCGACAGACCGTTCGCCAGGCCATCGTCGTGGACGACGATCGTCTGCGCACCGGGAATCTCGCTCGTGAAGGATCGCGCCGCGGCCGTCGTCGTATCGAGGATCGGCTC
>JALOSW010000149.1 GCA_025458245.1 Burkholderiales bacterium | reverse complement strand
TCCCGCCAGCGTCGCCAACCTGACGATCCCCGCGGGCGAGACGCTCAACTTCTGGTGGCACTTGCGCCGCGCGGGTCTCGTGACGGATTCGCCGACTTCGCCGATCACCCAGCCCGTGAACGCGCTGGGCGGACGTATCGGCGTACAGGGGAGCGGCCTCGGCTTCGGCTTCAACGTCGTCTGCATCGACGGCATCCCCGGCGATCTGGCGGTGGCGCTCGACGCCTCGCTCGACGATGGCAAGCCGGACAAGGGCATGCTCCGTGCCGCGGTCAGCCCGGCGCCCGGCGCCGCGCTCGGCGCCGTGGTGACGTCGTACAACCCCACGAGCGAGGCGGTCTACGCACTGTGCCGCCCGATCGACCGGTAGGCGCGTCGCGCGGCAGCGGCAACTCCAGAAGCGCCGTCCTGGCGCGCCCTCGGCGTCACCCGCCGAGCTTCGCCATCACCTTCTGTCGGTAGAACTCGTTCCGCGCGAGCGCGAGCGAGCGGCGCGCGCCGAGCCGCAGCTTCAGCAGCGCGAGCCTCTCGATCGCCCGCGCGCGCTCGGCGTCGTCGCCGATGCCGGGAATGCCCGCCTCGAGCAGCGCGATCTCGCGCCGCTGCTCGACCTCCACCGGCACCAGCCCGGCGTTCTTGAGGATGCGGTTGGCGACGCGCACTTCCGGCGGAACGAGCGGATCGTCGTCGAGGCGAAGCGGCTTCCCGGCGCCGGGGAGGTTGTCGAACTCGCCGCGCCGCATCGCGGCCTGGATGCGCTCTTCGGCGATCGCGGCGGTGTCGAATCCGAACAGGCTGGCGCTCATGGCAGGCGATGGAAAGCGTCGCGCGAAAGTGTATAACAGGCCCGGTCGACGGTCCTTCTACGGGGAGGCGGGCATGAGCTTCCGAAACGTCTTCGTCGCGGCCGTCGCGTTTCTCGCGGCGGCCTCTGCGCTCGCGCAGGCGGACGGGTCCGCGCAGGCCGACACCGACCGGCGCGTCGCCGCGCTGCTCTCGGCGGTCGTGCACGTGAAGATGCGCGCGTCGCCCGACGCCCGCTCGAGCGAGACGCTCGGCGCCACGCGCGAAGGCTCGGGCGTGGTCATCGACGACGCCGGCCATATCGTCACCATCGGCTACGTCGTGATCGAGCCCGAGGCGATCGAGGTGACCACCTTCGAGGGCAAGCGCTTCCCGGCGCGGCTCGCCGGCTACGACCACGCGACGGGTTTCGGCCTGCTGCGGGCGCTCGTGCCGCTGCCGAACGTGACGCCGATGCCGATGGGCGATTCCGCCGCGCTCGCGGTGCGCGAGCCCCTCATGGTGCTTCCTCACGGCGGGCCCGGCGAGGCGACGCTCGCCTATCTCGTCGCCAAGCGGCCATTCGCCGGGAGTTGGGAATATCTTCTCGACAGCGCGCTTTTCACGTCGCCGCCGACCCTCGCGTGGGCCGGCGCCGCGCTCGTCGACCGGAACGGGCGGCTCGTCGGCATCGGCTCGCTGCTGGTGCGCGACTCGATCGAACCCGGGACGCCGATGCCGGGCAACATGTTCGTGCCGATCGATCTCCTCAAGCCGATCCTCGCAGACCTCGAGCGGACGGGGCGGGCGCAGGGGCCGGCGCGGCCATGGCTCGGGCTCGCGACCGAGGAGGTCGGCGGCCGGCTGCTCGTGACGCGCGTCTCGCCGGACGGTCCGGCAGATCGCGCGGGGGTGCGGCGTGGCGACGTCGTGCTCGGAGTCGGCGCGGAGCCCGTCAAGACGCATGAGGCGTTCTACAAGCGCGTGTGGGCGCTCGGTCCCGCCGGGACGGAAGTGCCGCTCCAGGTGCTGCAGGGGACGACGATACGGGACGTGCCGGTTACGTCGATCGACCGGTTCGATTATTTCCGCGCCGGAAGGGGAACCTGAAGGCCGGCGCTGGGATCTAGGATTGAGGATTGAGGATTGAGGATTGAGGATTCGGGATTCGGGAGGGGCGTGATGGCTTCGCGGCGGGCGGCGACGTGAGCGATGCGCAGGAACGATTCGGCGGGCCGGGTTCGACGCGGCGGCGCGCGCTGCTCGCTGCGGGCGCCTCGGGCCTCGCGATGCTCGCGCTCGGCGTGCCCATCCGCGCGGGCGCCCAAGGGCGTATCGCGACGCCGCCCCAGAGCCTCGGGCCGTTCTATCCGTACGCGCCCGAGGTCGAGCGCGACGCGGATCTGGTCACCGTGCGCGGCGGGGCAGGGGTCGCGAAGGGCGAGATCACGCTGCTCGGCGGGCGCGTGCTGGATGCGCGCGGCCGGCCCGTCGCGGGCGTCCGCGTCGAGATCTGGCAGTGCAACGCGTTCGGGCGCTATCACCATCCGCGCGACCGCTCGAATGCTCCGCTCGACCCGAACTTCCAGGGCTACGGCGAGACGGTGAGCGCAGCGGACGGCGCATATCGCTTTCGCGCGATCAAGCCTGTGCCGTATCCCGGCCGCGCGCCCCACATCCACGTGCGGCTCTCGGGCCGCGACTTCGCGCCGCTCGCGACGCAGCTCTACATCGCCGGCCATGCGCAGAACGACGGCGACTTTCTGCTCTCGAGCATCGTCGATGCACGCGCGCGATCCAGTCTGCTGGTCGAATTCCGGCGCGTCGAGGGCGCCGAGGCGCTCGCCGCGACGTTCGACATCACGCTCGACAACAACGGCACGCTGCATCGCGGCTAGCAGGGTGCGGGACGAAGTAGAACGCTTCCCCTTCTCCCCCGATTCCCGTGCCTGTCGTAACCCGGTTTTCCTCTCGAACACGTTCGCGATGGCTGCGAACGCAGCGCCGGCAAACCGATCTCCGACGGCGTACCCGCTGCGCCTCGCAGGGCTAGGGCCGTCGAGCCGCGCGTGCTAGCATTCGGGCTCCCCAAGGAGCACTGGAAAGCCCCCCGATGAGCGACCAGTTCGTCGGCACGATGCCCGTCGCCGAGCGGCACCGCTTCGACGTCGCGCGGCTCGAAGCCTATCTCGCCGGGCGCATCCCCGGCTTCCGCGGTCCGCTCTCCGTCGAACAGTTCAAGGGCGGGCAGTCGAACCCGACCTACCTCCTCGGCGCGGCCGGCAAGCGCTACGTGATGCGCGCGAAGCCCGGGCCCGCCGCGAAGCTCCTGCCCTCGGCGCACGCCGTCGACCGCGAGTATCTCGTCATGACCGCGCTCGCGAAGGCCGGCATTCCGGTGCCGCGCACGTTCGTGCTGTGCGAAGACGAGACCGTGACCGGTCGCGCGTTCTTCGTGATGGACTTCGTCGAGGGGCGCATCCTGTGGGAGCAGTCGCTTCCCGGCATGGCCAACGCGGAGCGCGCCGCGATCTACGACGAGATGAACCGCGTGATCGCCGCGCTGCACTCGGTCGACTACGCCGCGATCGGCCTCGCCGACTATGGAAAGCCGGGCAACTACTTCGCGCGGCAGATCGGGCGCTGGACGAAGCAGTACCAGATGTCGGAGACGGAGAAGATCGAGGCGATGGACAACCTCATCGCCTGGCTGCCGCAGAACATCCCGCCCGGCGACGAGACGTCGATCGTCCACGGCGACTATCGGCTGGACAACCTGATCTTCCATCCCACCGAGCCGCGCATCCTCGCGATCCTCGATTGGGAGCTCTCGACGCTGGGCCATCCGCTCGCCGATTTTTCGTATCACTGCATGAGCTGGCACATCCCGCCCGGCACGTTCCGCGGCATCGCCGGCGTCGACATCGCCGCGCTGGGCATCCCGTCGGAGAGCGAGTACGTGGCCGCGTACTGCCGGCGCACCGGGCGCGATTCGATTCCGCACTGGGATTTCTACATCGCCTACAACATGTTCCGGCTCGCCGGCATCCTGCAGGGCATCATGAAACGCGCGCTCGAAGGCACGGCGTCGAGCCAGCAGGCGCTCGATGCGGGCAGCCGCACGCGGCCGATGGCGGAGATGGGCTGGAAGGTGGTCCAGGAAAGGATTCTCCGCAAGTGACCGGCAGGACGATGAAGGCGGTCCGCATCCACGAGTACGGCGGGCCGGAGGTGCTCCGATACGAAGATGCGCCCGTCCCGGCGATCGCCGAGGACGAGGTGCTGATCGAGGTGCGCTGCGCGGCCGTGAATCCCGTCGACTACAAGATCAGGGCGGGCCGGCTGAGAGAGAAGCTTCCCTACAAGCTGCCGCTCGTCCTCGGCTGGGACGTGGCGGGCGTCGTGGTGGCGGCGGGCGACGCGGCGAACGGCTTCCGCGTGGGCGACAGCGTCTACTCGCGCCCGGACATCGCGCGCGACGGGGCTTACGCCGAGTACGTGGCGGTGAAGGCGCACGACTGCGCGCGCAAACCCGAGCGGATGGCGTTCGCTGCTGCTGCGGGCGTACCGCTCGCGGCGCTCACCGCGTGGAAGGCGCTCTTCGACGAAGGCGGGCTCAAGTCGGGCCAGACGGTTCTCGTCCACGGCGCGTCCGGCGGCGTGGGAAGTTTCGCCGTGCAGATCGCCAAGGCGTTCCATTGCCAGGTGATCGCCGTGACGTCGACTCCCAACGTCGAGATGGTAAAGACGCTCGGCGCCGACCGCGTGGTCGACTATCGCAAGCAGGATTTCGCCACGTCCGTGCGCGACGTCGACGTCGTGCTCGACACGCTCGGCGGCGAAACCCAGTCGAAGTCGTGGCGCGTCCTGCGCGAAGGCGGCACGCTGGTCTCGATCGTCTCGATGCCGGACGAAGCGGCCGCAGCGGACCGCCGTGCACGGGGCCGCTATGCCTGGGTCGTGCCGGACGGGGCGCGCCTGCAACTGCTTGCCGGCATGATCGACGCGGGCAAGCTGCGCACCGTCATCGACACCGTGCTGCCGCTCTCGCAGGCGGCTGCGGCGCATGAGCGCAGCGCGAGCGGTCGCGCGCGCGGCAAGATCATCCTCGCGGTCAAGAGCGACTGACCGCGAGTCGTTTACGCACTCCCGGAAGGAGGAGAGAAGAGATGGACTTCGATTACACCGACAAGGTGAAAGCGCTGCAGGCAAAGCTTCTGCGCTTCATGGACGACTACATCTACCCGAACGAGCACCGCTACCACGCGGAAGTGGCGGCGAATCGCGCCAAGGGCAACGCCTGGATCCCGACCAAGGTGATCGAGGAGCTGAAGCCCAAGGCGCGCGAGCAGGGCCTCTGGAACCTCTGGTGGCCGAAGACCCATGGCGGCCAGCTCACCAACCTCGAGTACGCGCCGCTTTGCGAGATCATGGGGCGCGTGCACTGGTCGCCGGAGGTGTTCAACTGCTCGGCCCCCGACACCGGCAACATGGAAGTGCTCATCCGCTATGGCACGCCCGAGCAGCAGAAGCAGTGGCTCGAGCCGATCGCGGAGGGCAGAATCCGCTCGTGCTTCGCCATGACCGAGCCCGAGGTCGCCTCCTCGGACGCGACCAACATCCAGGCGTCGATCAAGCGCGACGGGAACGAATACCTCATCAACGGGCGCAAGTGGTGGAGCTCGGGCGCGCCCGACCCGCGCTGCAAGATCTACATCTTCATGGGCAAGACGAACCCCGAGGCGCCGAAGCACTCGCAGCAGGCGATGATCCTCGTGCCCGCCGAGGCGCCCGGGGTCATCATGAAGCGCGCCCTCAACGTGTTCGGCTACGACGACGCGCCGCACGGCCACGGGGAGGTGCTGTTCGAGAACGTGCGCGTGCCGTTGTCGAACATGCTGCTCGGCGAGGGGCGCGGCTTCGAAATCGCGCAGGGCCGTCTCGGGCCGGGGCGGATCCACCACTGCATGCGCCTCATCGGTCAGGCCGAGCGCGCGCTCGAGCTCATGTGCAAACGGCTCACCAGCCGCGTCGCGTTCGGCAAGCCGGTCGCCGAGCAGAGCGTCTGGCACGAACGCATCGCCGAGGCACGGCGGCGGCGGCGTGTCCGACGACTTCCCGCTCGCGTTCAGCTACGCCAACAACCGGACGCTGCGGTTCGCCGACGGCCCGGACGAGGTGCACCGCCAGGCGATCGCGAAGTGGGAGATCGCGCGGCACGTGCCGATCCCGAAGAGATCGGCGCCGGCGCACTAGAACCAACACGAACCGCAAAGACGCAAAGGGCGCAAAGTCACGCAAGGGCCACGATCGGAGCGCGCGGGCGCCGGCACGGTGCCGATTTCGCACGACGGTTCCGGCGCGTGCCGAACACCTGCGCGATTTTTTTTGCGTCCCTTCGCGCTTTTTGCGCTTTCGCGGTTCGGCTTTTCACCAAGGAGATCCCGATGCTCAAGCTGTGCGGCTTTGCCGCTTCCAACTACTACAACAAGGTCAAGATGCAGCTCATGGAGAAGGGCGTGCCCTTCGAAGAGGAGCTGGTGTGGGCGTCGCAGAAGGACGAGCATCTCGCCCGCACGCCCATCGGCAAGATCCCGTTCATCGAGGTCGGCGGCACGCAGCTCGCCGAGTCGCAGGTGATCGGCGAGTAC
>JALOSW010000001.1 GCA_025458245.1 Burkholderiales bacterium | reverse complement strand
GAGGCGGCGAACGCGGCCCTCGTTGCGCGTGCGCCGCGCCTCGATGCCCTTGCGGATCCACGCCTCTTCCTGGGCGAGCACCTTGTCGAACTTGCGGTTGGCGATCGCCTCGGTCTCGAGCTCGGCGCTCTTGCGCGCCTGGTACTCGGCGAAGGTTCCGGGATAGGAAGCGAGCCGGCCGCGGTCGAGCTCGACGATCTCGTCGGCGACGTTGTCGAGGAAGCGCCGGTCGTGGGTCACGAAAAGGACGGTGCCGGCCAGTCCGCGCAGGAGGTCTTCCAGCCACTCGATCGCCGCGACGTCGAGATGGTTGGTCGGCTCGTCGAGGAGCAGCAGGTCGGGCTCGATCACGAGCGCGCGCGCGAGCGCCACCCTCTTCTTGAGGCCGCCCGACAGCTCGCCGACCGGCCGGTCCGGGTCGAGCGCGAAGCGCGACAGCACCGTGTCGACCTTGTGCTGCAGCGTCCACGCGCCGGCGTCGTCGAGCGCGGCTTGGAGCACATGAAGGCGTTCGAGCAACGCCGGGTCGTCGGCCGCCGCTTCGAGGGCGTGCGTGGTCGCGTGGTAGTCCACCAGGAGCTGCCGGAATGCGCCGAGTCCGGAGGAGACCGCCTCGAACACGGTTTCGCCGGCGCCGAACGCGGGCTCCTGCGGGACGAACGCGAGCCTGAGCGACGGCGCGCGCCAGACCGTGCCGTCGTCGGGCGCCGTGTCGCCGGACAGCACGCGCAGGAGCGAAGACTTGCCTGTTCCGTTGCGGCCGATGAGTCCGACACGCCGGCCCGCCTCGATGACCAGCTCGACGCGATCGAGCAGGGGCACGTGGCCGAACGCGAGCGAAACGGCGGAGAGCTGGACGAGCGGCATCGGCGGACGCAGTGGAGGCGGAAAGGGCGGCATTGTGCGCGAACCGGCGGGGTGCCCGCTACCCGCATGTGGCGCCGGGGCGGGCCCAGGCGGCGCGCCGGGCGGGCGCGGCACGCCGCAAATGTCTCCTCCGCCGCGCGAGGGAGGTGGCGCGCCGTGCCGCCGCAGGCGCATGATCGCGTGGGCGGAGCAGCGCGAGGGGGCGTCGATGGACGTGAAAGCGGTGCAGGCGGAACTCGCAAGGTTCGCGGCTGAGCGCGGCTGGGACGACTCGCAGACGCCGAAGAATCTCGCCATGGCGCTCGCGATCGAAGCGAGCGTGGTGCTCGAGCTTTTCAAGTGGCAGCGCGAGGACGCCCGGTCCGCATCCGAGAGCGCGCGCCTGCGCGACTCCGCCGCCGACGCGATCGCGGACGTGCTTCTTCAGGCGCTGCGGCTCGCGGACCGGCTCGACGTGGACGTCGACCGGGCGGTGGCGGATCGCCTTGCCCGAAACGCCGCGAAGTATCCGCTGCCGGCCACGGGTGAAGCGGACGGCGATCCTGAAATCGTGGTGCTCGAGGTGGGGCCCGAGGACGCGCCCGGGGAATCGGCGGGCGCGCCGGCGCCGTCCGCGCCGGAGGCGGTGCACGCGTCTGCTCCGACGGAATTCCGCGGCGAGCCGACGCCGCCAGCGAGCATCGCCCCGCCGCAAGAGTCCGGGGTGCGCGAGGCGCCGACAATGGCGCGACCCGCATCGGCGGAGCCGCGCCTCCGGAAAGCGCCTGCCGCCCGCGCGGAAGCGTCGCCCGCGGAGGTGGAAGTGCCGCCTCGGGGCGAGCCGGATGCGCCGACGATCGTCGAGGCGGAAGCACCGCTGCCGCGGCTGGAATCACCCGCCGTGGAAGCCGAAGCCCCTTTGCCTCACGCGCACGAGCCGGCTCGGGCACAGACGGCGTCGCCGCCGCCCGCGAACGCCGAGCCGGAACGCACGGACGAGCACTTGAGCATCACGCCACTTTCGCTGCCGACGCAGCCGCCGCCCGTTCGTGCCGAGGCCGCGCCGGCCGCAGATCCGTATCCGAACCTCGATCCGGACGGCGCGCTCGCGCTCGCCAAGGCGATCGCGAAAAAGCTGGACCAGGCGCGGAGCCGCGACCCGCTGCTGCGCGAGCTGCACGACGAGCTCGAAACGCTCAAGCGCTCGCTGTACGCGCCGAGCGTGAAGAAGGCATGGGTCGCGGGGAGCCTCAAGACCGTGCGCGGCTTGCTGGAGCAGGCGAGCTTCGAGCCGTGCGGCGAAGAGATCGACGCCGCCGGCCACATGGCGAAAGTCGATCGCCTGCTGAAGTAGGCCGTCGCCGCCCCGCCCCGCGCGGCGCGGCGCGCCGAGGTGCGCTCGCCGCGGCGCTACATCGAGATCGAGCCCTCGCGAAATTCCGTCTTGTCGAGCCACACGTTGACGAGCACCGGCTTGCCGGCGCGTGCGATCTCGCGCGCGCGCTGGAGCGCTGCGGGCACCTCTGCGTTCGACTTCACCACGATGCCGGCGGCGCCGAAGCCTTCGGCGACGCGGTGGTAATCGGTGCGCGCCAGCACGGTGCTCACGTCGTCCTTCAGCATCTTCACCTGCTCGCGCGCGATCTGCGTCCAACATGCGTCGTTGCCGACGACCGCGATGACCGGAATGCCGTGGCGCACGAAGGTGTCGAACTCGACGAGGCCGTAGCCGCTCGCGCCGTCGCCATAGACGATCCACACCTCGCTTTCCGGGCGCGCCATGGCCGCGCCGATCGCGAAGCCCGCGCCGACGCCGAGCGTGCCGAACACGCCCGGGTCGAGCCACGCCAGCGGCCCGCGCGGCCGGAGGATGTAGGAGGCCGTCGACACGAAATCGCCGCCGTCCGCCACCATCACCGCGTTGTCGCCGGCGGCCCGGTCGAGCGCGCGGAAGAAGCCGAGCGGATTGACGTATTCGCCCTGCGCGGCGGCCTGCGCGTCGATGTCGGCCTCGCGCTCGACATCGCGCTGGCGCAAGGCGGCGATCCAGGCCTGCCGCGCCGCGCCGGCCGAAGACTTCGCGGCCAGGCGCTGCAGGAACAGGCCCGCATCGCCGATCGCGGCGATCGTCGGCCGGCGGTTCATGCGCGCTTCCTTGGCGCTGCGGTTCGCGGCGACGAGCGTCGCGCTGCGCCGCACGTGCCGGCCATAGTCGAGCCGGAAATCGCACGGCACGCCGGCGAGGATCACGCAGTCGGACTCGCGCAGCGCGTTGCGGCGCGCATGCCGCATCTGCAGCGGGTGGTCGCGCCCGAGCAGGCCGCGCGCCATGCCCGAAAGATAGACGGGCACGCCGAGCTTGGCGATCGCCGCGGCGATGCGCTCCGCGTCGCGCGACAGCGCCATCGCCTGACTGCCGATCACCATGAGCGGCCGCTCGGACTTGGCGAGCGCCGCGAGGGTCGCGTCGACGCTCGCATCGGGCGGCGCGGGCGGTGTCGGGATACTGGCCTTCGGCGAGGCGGGCTCACCGCTTCCTGCGAACATCTTCTCGACGTGGCGGTTGAGATACCAGCGCAGCGCGCGGTCGGGCAGGGCGGTGCCCTTGCCGGCGGCGTCGGCGTACCACTGGCGGATGTTCGCCTCGTCGTACAGGAGATCGACCGGGCACTCGATGCACACCGGGCCAGGCACGCCCTCGCGCGCGATCGCGAACGCTGCCTCGACGGCGGGCGCGAGCTCGGCGACGCGCCGGATCTTGGTGAAGCGCTTGACGTGCGGCGCGACGAGCGGGCGCTGGTCGATATCTTGCAGCGCGCCGCGGCCCTGCAGCGCGGTCGGTGCTGCGCCGCCGATCAGGACCAGCGGCGACTGGGCGAGCTGGGCGTTCTTTAGGGCCGTGATGGTATTCGTGAGGCCCGGTCCGGCCGTCACCGCGGCCACGCCGGGAAGGCCGGTGAGCCGCGCGAACGCGTCGGCGGCGAACACGGCGGTCGCTTCGTCGCGGCAGTCGAGCACGCGGATGCCGCGCGCCTTCGAAGCCGTGAGGATGGGCGAGATATGCCCGCCGCAAAGGGTGAAGACGACCGGCACGGCTTGCGCTTCGAGCGCCGCCGCGACGCGATCGCCGCCGTGGGGATGGGCCTGCTTCATCTGCATCACGCGCTTTCCTTCCTGCCCTCGCGGGCGACATGCTCCTCGACGAGCATCCTGTAATCGATCTTGCCGACCCGCGTTTTCGGCAGCTCGGCCTTGAACTCGACCTCGCGCGGGCACGACCACTTGATGAGCTGCTGCCGGCAATGTTCGATCAGCGCCTGCTCCGCGGCGGGCCCGGCCTGCGAGGCATCCTTGAGCACCACGTACGCCTTCACGCGCTCGACCTGGGACGGATCCGGCACGCCCACCACGCACGCCTCCGCGACGAGCGGGTGCTTGTAGAGCACCGCCTCGACCTGCGCCGGATAGACGTTGAAGCCCGACGACTTGATCATCCGCTTCGCCCGCACCGTGAAGTAAAAGAAGCCGTCGGCGTCCACTTTGCCGAGATCGCCGGTGTGCAGCCACGTCCGGCCGTCGGGGTGGGTCTTCAGCGTCGCGGCCGTCGCTTCCGGATCGTCGAGATAGCCGAGCATCACCGCAGGGCCGGCGACGCAGATCTCGCCTTCGGCGCCGGGCGGGAGCTCCTCCGTCGTCCCGGGTCGGCAGACTTTCGCGAGCATGTCCGGGAACGGGATGCCGATCGAGCCTTCGCGATACTCGTCGAGCGGGGTCGCCATGATCGCCGTGACGGCTTCGGTGAGCCCGTAGCCCTCGAGGAGCTTCACCTTGCCGCCGCGCTCCGCCACCAGCGTCTCGAACCGTTCCTTCACCGGGCGGGGCAGGGTATCTGCCCCCGAGAACGTCGCATGCAGGCACGAGAGGTCGGACTTGGCGAGCGACGGATCCTTCGAGAGCGCGTCGTAGAGCGTCGGCACGCCCACCAGCAGGTTGGGGCGCTTCGTCCTGAGGAGCTTCGCCACGGTCGCTGCGTCGAATATCGGCACGAGGATCGACTTGCCGCCGGCCATGAACGCCGCGTTGACGCACACGCCGAGCCCGAAGCCGTGAAAGATCGGCAGGATCGCGAGAATCGCGTCGCTCTGGGTCATGCCGCCCCAAGCCGCCGCCTGCATCCCTTCGGCGATGAAGTTCCGGCTGGAAAGCAGGATGCCTTTCGGCACGCCGGTCGTGCCGCCGGAGAAAAGGATGGCCGCGGGATCGTCCGTGGTCGTTGCCGCGCGCGGCGCCGCCGGGTAGGTGCCGCCCATCACGTCGGACCACCAGCGCACCCGCGGGTCTGCGGGGACGGCAGGGATCTTGCGGCCCTTGGCGAGCCAGAACCCGAACTTCTTGAGCGGCGAGAGATAGTCGGGGATGCGCGCGAGGAGGAGCGTGTCGAGCGGGATGCGGGGTTTCAGTCCGGCGAATACGCGATAGAACGCATCGAGCGTGAGGGCGATGCGTGCGCCGCTCGCGTCGAGGTAATGCTCGATCTCGGGTCCGGTGGAGAGCGGATGGATCATCGCCGGCACGGCGCCGAGCTTGTTCGCGGCGTAGAAGGCGATGATGCCCTGCGGCGAAGTCGGCATGGAGACGAGGATCCGGTCGCCCGTGCCGAGCCCGAGCGCGGCGAGCGCGTCGGCGCAATGGTCGATCGCCGCGAGAAAATCGCGATAGGTCGACTCGGTATCGAGGAAGTCCCACGCGATCGCATCGGGCACGCGTGCGGCGGTCCGGGCGAGCGCCTCGTAGAGCGTCGCCTGCGGGTAGTCGAGACGGTGCGGGACGCGCCCGTAGAACCGCAGCCAGGGTCGCGTGTCGGCAATGCTCATGTCGATTGGCGCTGCGCGATACGGCGCCGAGCCTCCTCCGGCGGACAATCTAGCAGCCGGGCTCGCGCACCGGCAAGCCGATTCGGCGCGCCGCGCCGCCGAGGCGTTTGACATGGGTCAACCCGGTGGTACGTGCGGGTGACAAGGTGGCATCGAGCGCCGCGCCAAGGCGCCGGCGCCCTCCGCGAGGCGACCTGAAAGCATGAGTCCCCTTTCGAGCCCGCTCCTCACCGACCTCTATCAGCTCACCATGCTGCAGGCGTACGTCGCCGCGGGCATGCGCGGCACTGCAGTGTTCGAGCTGTTCGTGCGCAAGCTGCCGCCGCACCGAAACTTCCTGATGGCGGCGGGGCTCGATCAGGCGCTCGGCTTCGTCGAGGGGTTGCGCTTCTCCGCAGAAGAGCTCGAATGGGTCGATGCGAGCGGACTGTTTCGGAGCGGGTTCGCCGCAACGCTGGGCGGACTTCGGTTCACGGGCGACATCCATGCGATGCCCGAAGGCACGGTGTTCTTTGCGAACGAGCCGATCCTGCGCGTGACGGCTCCGCTCCCCGAGGCGCAGCTTCTCGAGACGCGGCTTCTCAACCTCGTCCACTACGAGACGCTGATCGCATCGAAAGCCTCGCGCGCGGTGCTCGCTGCGCGCGGGAAAGGGCTCGTCGACTTCGGCCTGCGCCGCGCACACGGCGGCGAAGCGGGGCTGCTCGCGGCGCGCGCGAGCTATCTCGCAGGGTTCGCGGGCACGGCCACCACGCTCGCCGGGCCGATGTTCGGGATCCCGGTGGTCGGCACGATGGCGCACTCCTTCGTGCAGGCGCACGAGACCGAGGCCGAGGCGTTCGCCCATTTTGCCCGGGTGTTTCCGAAAAACGCCGTGCTCCTGATCGACACCTACGACACCGTGGCGGGCGCGAGGAAGGCCGCGGCGCTCGCGGCGCAAGGCTGCGCGATCCGCGGCGTCCGGCTCGACTCCGGAGATCTCGCAACGCTCTCGCGGCAGGTGCGCCGCATCCTCGACGACGCCGGACTGCCCGACGCCATCGTCTTCGCGAGCGGCAACCTCGACGAATACCGCGTTGCGGACCTCGTCGCCGGGGGTGCGCCGATCGATGCGTTCGGGATCGGCACCAGCCTCGCGACCTCTTCCGACGCGCCTTACCTCGACTGCGTGTACAAGCTGCAGGAATACGACGGCCGGGCGAGACGCAAGCGATCGAGCGGAAAGGCGACCTGGCCGGGGCGCAAACAGGTGTTTCGCCGATACGCATCCGACGGAACGCTCGCCGGCGACGTCGTGTCGCTCGAAACGGATGCGCAGCCGGGCGCGCCGCTGCTCGCGCCGGTCATGCGCGGCGGGCGGCGCGTGGGGGCGCCGGTTGCGCTTGCCGCCGCGCGGGGCTACGCTCAATCCGAGCTTGCCCGATTGCCGACGGGATTGCGGGCGCTTTCCGACGCAGCGGAACCCTATCCGGTCGAAATCGCGCCGTCGCTGCAGGCACTCGCCGCCGACGTCGATCGGGCAACGTCCTGAGATCGGCACACCGTGACCCCCGAATCGTCCCTCGCCGTCGCGGCGCGCGCACTGCCCGCCGACCGGCTCGTGCGCCGGTGCGACGCCGCGGCGCTCGGGTTCGCGACCACCGACGAGCTCGCCGATCTTGGGCATGTCGTGGGACAGCGACGTGCCACCGAAGCCGTCGCGCTCGGCATCGGCATCGAGCGCGTCGGCTACAACCTGTTCGTAATGGGACCTCCCGGGACCGGCAAGCACACGCTGGTGCGCCAGTTCCTCGACGAGCGCGGTGGCGGCGCGACGCCGCCGCCGGACTGGGTCTACGTCAACAACTTCGCGCATCCGGGCAAGCCGATCGCGATCGATCTGCCCCCCGGGCGCGGCGAGGAATTGAAGCGCGACATGCAGCAGCTCGTGGAGGAGCTGCGTTCGACCATCCCCGCGGTGTTCGAGAGCGAGGAGTACACGGCCAAGGTGGCCGAGATCGACGCCGATTTCACCGAGCGGCACGAGCGCGCCCTGAACGAACTCGGCGAGGAGGCGAGCCGCGAGTCGATCGCGCTCCTGCGCACGCCCGCCGGCTTCTCGTTCGCGCCCGTGAAAAACGGCGAGGTCCTGGCGCCCGACGAGTTCGCCAAGCTGCCGGAGGCCGAGCAGAAGCGCGTCGAGACCACGATCACCGATCTGCAGACGAAGCTCGAGCGGCTGATCCGCGACGCGCTGCGCTGGCGCAAGGAGCGGCACGAGCGCGTGCGCGCCCTGAATCGGGAGATGGTCCTGCTCGCGGTGGGCCACGCGGTCGCGGAGCTCAAGACGCGCTACGACGGGCTGCCGCGCGTCGTGAGCTACCTCGACGCCGTCCAGCAGGAGCTGATCGAGAACGCGGACGACTTCCGCAAGCGCGAGGAAGGGCCGCCGGCGCTCATGCGCGGCACGCGCGACGAGTCGGGGCTGCGCCGCTACGACATCAACGTGATCGTGAGCCGCGGCGCGGGCGACGGCGCGCCCGTCGTCGTCGCCGACCATCCGACTTTCCAGAACCTCGTCGGGCGCATCGACCACATCGCGCAGCTCGGCACGCTGGTCACGGACTTCAACCTGATCAAGCCGGGTGCGCTGCACCGGGCGAACGGCGGCTTCCTGCTCGTGGACGCGGCGAAGCTGCTCGTGCAGCCCTTCGCGTACGACGGACTCAAGCGCGCGCTGGTGCGCGGCGACGTCCGCGTCGAGTCGCTGGGCGAGATGTACAGCCTCGTCTCCACCGTTTCCCTCGAGCCCGAGCCGATCCCGCTCAAGGTCAAGGTGATCCTGTTCGGCGAGCGCATCCTGTATTACCTCCTCTCGGCCTACGACCCGGATTTCGGCAAGCTCTTCCGCGTCGCCGCCGACTTCGAGGAATCGTTCGAGCGCACGCCCGAGAACACGCGGCTCTACGCCGAGCTCATCGGGACGATCGCGCGGCGCGAGGGGCTCCTGCCGCTCGCCGGGAACGCCATCGCTCGGCTCGTCGAGCAGGGGTCGCGCAGTGCGGGGGACGCGACGAAGATCGCGGCGGACGTCGACGCGCTGGTCGCGCTGATGGGCGAGGCGGACCATCTCGCGCGAGCGCGTGGGGCGTCGGCTCTCGCGCGCGAGGACATCGCCGGCGCGATCGCGGCGCGGCGCGACCGCGCCGCGCGCGTCAAGGAGCGTCTCGACGAGGCGATCGTGCGCGGCACGCTCCTCATCGATACCGCCGGCGCGAAGGTGGCGCAGGTGAACGGGCTCGCGGTGTTCGAGGCAGGCGGCGAAGCGTTCGGCGCGCCGATGCGCATCACCGCCACGACGCGCGCCGGCGACGGACAGGTCATCGACGTCCAGCGCGAGGTGCAGCTCGGCGGAGCGATCCACTCGAAGGGTGTGCTGATCCTGTCCTCGTTCCTCGCCGCGCGCTACTCGGGGCCGCATCCGCACTCGCTCGCGGCGAGCCTCGTCTTCGAGCAGACCTACGGCGAAGTGGAAGGCGATAGCGCCTCGCTCGCGGAGCTTTGCGCACTGGTTTCCTCGCTCGCGGACGTTCCCGTCCGGCAGTCGCTCGCCGTCACCGGGTCGGTCAACCAGCTCGGCGAGGTGCAGGCGATCGGCGGGGTCAACGAGAAAATCGAGGGCTTCTTCGACGTCTGCCGCGCGCGCGGGCTCACCGGCGACCAGGGCGTGATCATTCCCGCGGCGAACGTGCCGCATCTCATGCTGCGCGACGACGTCGTGGACGCCGCGGCGGGCGGGCGCTTTCACGTCGTTCCCGTGCGCACCGTGGACGAGGCGATCGAGACGCTGACCGGGGTGCCCGCCGGCACGCCGCATCACCTCGGGGAGTACCCTGAGCAGACGGTGAACGGAAGGGCTGCAGCGCGGCTTCGCGAGTACGCGGCATTGCGTCGCGGCGCTCCCGCGGCGCAGCACCGGGCGCGAGGCGCTCGCAGAGGCGGCTCGAATGGCCGATAACGCGCTTGCGGTGCGTCGTGTCGTGCTGGCGCTCGACAGTGCGACGCGCGTCGAGCCTCTGGTCGAGGCCGCGGCAGCGCTCGCGCTCGGGCTCCGGGCGGAGCTGCGTGCCGTGGTCGTGCAGAGCGCGCAGCTCGCGCGCGCCGCGGCGCTGCCGTTCACGCGCGAGCTCGGTCGGGCTTCTGCGGAGCGGCGCGCGTTCGAGCCGCCTGCGGTCGAGCGCATGCTGCGTGCGCAGGCGGCAGTCGTGCGGCAGGCGCTCGATGCGACGGCGCGGGCGCTGCAAATTCCCTGGGGGCTCGACGTCGTGCAGGGCGAGATGCTGCCCACGCTGCTCGCCCACTTCGGCACCGGCGACTGGGTGGTCATCGGACGCGGCGCGAGCTTCGCTGCGCCCATCGCGGGGCGCGGAACGGCGGGGCGGGGTCTCGCTGCACTGATGTCGCGCCCGGTCGCGGTCGTGCTCGACGGCTCCGCGTCGGGGGACCGCGTGCTGGACGCGGCGCAGGCGTATGCAGACGTCGCCGGCGCCGAGATCGTGGTGCTCGTTCCCGCCGTGAGCCCGGAAGCCTTCCGCCGCGCGCGTCTCAGCGTGGGCGAATGGCTTGCGCGGAGAGGGCTCGCGGCCGTCGACTACCTCATCGTGCCCGGAAGCGACGCGGTCACGGTGGCGCGGGCCGCGCGCGCCGTCCGTGCGGGCGTGCTCCTCTGGCCGGGGCGCGAGAGCGTCCGCAACGCCGGCGGCGTCGCCTCGCTGCTGGAGGGGGCCGGATGCCCGGTGGTCGTGATTCCGTGAGCGCGGACGCGCCTTCCGCGGATGCGTATTTCGAGCACGAAGCGGACATCGGCGTGGTGGGCCGCGGCAGCACGGTCGCCGATGCGTTCGTCGCGGCGGCGCGGGCCATGTTCGCGATCATGTGTCCGCCCGAGCAGGTCGAGCGGGCCTCGCGCGTGGCAATCGCGTTCGAAGAAGAGGACGTCGAACTCGCGCTCGTGACCTGGCTCAACCTGCTTCTGGCTCACGCCCGCGAGCGGGGTCTCGTGCTCGGCGCGTTCGCGCTGGCACGCGATGGGCCGCGGTGGCGCGGCGACGCATGGGGGGAACCGTGGGCGGCGCGCCACGAACGCGGCACCGAGGTGAAAGGCGCGACGTTGACCATGCTCTCGGTGCGCGAAGGGCCGGAGGGCTGGGAGGCGCGGTGCGTTGTGGACGTGTAGCGTGCGCACGACGTGCCGTCAGGTGCGCTCCGGATCGCCGCTGCTGCGGGCGCGGTAGAGGCAGAGGCGACGCACCGGAGGGGGTGTTCGGGCGCATGGAGCACAGGACCGAATGAATCTCGACAAGCTCGAGGCGATCGACGACTGGTCATGGTCCGCGCCCAAGGCGCCGGGCGAAACGCGCGCAGACGTGCGGCTGTACGCGAGCAGGGACCTCGTCCTGCACATGGACGACAAGGTGCTCGAGCAGATCACCAACGTCGCGAAGCTGCCGGGGCTCGTCGGCGCCGCGATGACCATGCCCGACGCGCACTGGGGCTACGGCTTCCCGATCGGCGGCGTCGCGGCGTTCGATCCGGACGCGGGCGGCATCATCTCCGCGGGCGGCGTGGGTTTCGACATCTCGTGCGGCATCCGCTGCCTGCGCACGGACCTGACGCTCGCGGACATCGAGCCGGTAGCCCGGCCGCTGGCCGATAGTCTGTTCGAGACGATTCCCGCGGGCGTGGGCGAGGAGGGCGACCTCCGGCTCGCGCCGCGCGAACTCGACGCAGTGCTGCGCGGCGGCGCGCGCTGGGCGGTCGGCATGGGCTACGGCGAGGAGGCCGATCTCGAGTTCATCGAGGAGCGTGGCTGCATGGCCGACGCCGATCCTCAATGCGTCTCCGACCTCGCGAAAAAGCGCCAGCGCGGAGAGATGGGCACGCTCGGCTCCGGCAACCACTATCTCGAGGTGCAGGTCGTGGAGCGCATCCACGACGCGGAAGCCGCGCACGCGTTCGGATTGACCGAGGGGCAGGTCGTCGTGTCGATACACTGCGGCTCGCGCGGCCTGGGCCACCAGATCGGCACCGACTTCCTCGTGAGCCTCGCCAGGGGGGCGGCGCGCCTCGGAATCTCGCTTCCCGACCGGGAGCTTGCGTGCGCGCCGATCCGCTCTGCCGAGGGAAAGCAATACATCGGCGCGATGAACGCGGCCATGAACTGCGCGCTCGCGAATCGTCAGATCCTGGCGGACCTTAGTCGAAGAGTATTCCGCCACTTTTTCCCGAGCGCAAGTCTGGAAACGCTGTTCGATGTCTCGCACAATACCTGCAAGCCCGAGACGCACATCGTGAACGGCCGCCCCCGTCTTCTCTACGTCCACCGCAAGGGGGCGACCCGCGCGTTCGGTCCCGGACATCCCTCGCTCCCGGCCCGGTACCGAGGGGCAGGACAGCCGGTCATCATCGGCGGTAGCATGGGCACCGGCTCGTATGTCCTCGCTGGCACGGCCGAGAGCGAGCACCGCGCGTTCTCGTCGGCCAGCCACGGCGCGGGCCGCTCGATGAGCCGCAACCAGGCGTTGAAGCACTGGCGCGGGCGCGAGCTGATCGATGCGCTCGCCGCGAGGGGAATTCTGATCCGCACCAAGTCGATGCGCGGAGCCGCGGAGGAGGCGCCAGGCGCATACAAGGACGTCGACCTCGTGGCCGAGGCGACGGAGCGAGCGGGCCTCGCACGGCGCGTGGCGTTCCTGCGGCCGAAGTTGTGCGTCAAGGGCTGAGCGCGCCGCGCGCGCGGCGGGCGAGGCGAACCCGTATTACCAAGGAGCAACGATGCAGACCGAACTTCAGATCACCGTCCGCGACATGGACCACTCGCCCGCGCTCGACCAGCGCATCCGCGAGAAGGTGCAGAAGCTTGAGCGCGTGTACGCGCCGCTCATGGGCTGTCGGGTGGTGGCGGAAGCCCCGCACAAGCACAAGCACCAGGGCAAACACTTTTCGGTGCGGCTCGACATCACGGTCCCGGGCAGGGAGATCGTGGTGAACAACGACCACCACGAGGACATCTACGTGGCCCTGCGCGACGCGTTCGACGCGGCGAAGCGGCAGCTCGAGGACTACGCGGCGAAACGGCGCGGCGACGTGAAGACCCATGCGCGCGGCGCGCGCGCGAACGGCGGCGCGGGCGAGGCCGAGGCCGAAGCCTGAAGCGTTCGCCGAGCGGGCGACGGCCGGGCCATGCCCGGCCGTTTTCGTTTGCGCGTGCGGTACCCGTCGCGCCCGACGGGTTTTCACGGTTGACATGGATCAAGCCCGCGGCGCATCGCAGGACTATCGTGAATCTCGCCTAGTCTTCCAGGGGAGGCCGCCATGCCCGCGAAGCAAGTCATCTTCGGCGCGGACGTCCACGCCAAGATCCTCGCCGGCATCAACACGCTCGCCTCGGCGGTGCGCGTGACGCTGGGGCCGAAGGCGCGCACGGTGGTGCTGGAGCGGTCGTTCGGCGCCCCCACCATCATCAACTCGGGCGTGGTCGTCGCGAAGGAGATCGAGCTTCCCGATCCGTTCGAGAACATGGGCGCGCAGATGGTGAAGGAGGTCGCCTCCAAGACCTCCGACGTCGCGGGCGACGGCACCAGCACGGCGACCGTGCTCGCGCATGGCATCGTCGTCGAGGGCATGAAGTACGTCGCGGCGGGCATGAACCCGATGGACCTGAAGCGGGGCGTCGACCGCGCCGTGGGGGCGATCGTCGCCGAGCTGGCGAAGCTCGCGAAGCCCTGCGCGTCGCGCACCGAGATCGCGCAGGTCGCGGCGATCTCCGCCAACAACGACGCCGCGATCGGCGAAATCGTCGCCAACGCCATGGAGAAGGTCGGCAAGGAAGGCGTGATCACGGTCGAGGACGGCTCCGGGCTCGTGAGCGAGCTCGAAGTCGTCGAGGGCATGCAGTTCGACCGCGGCTATCTTTCGCCGTACTTCGTCAACAGCGCCGAGAAGCAGATCTGCGTGCTCGAGGACGTCCTCATCCTCCTGCACGACAAGAAGATCGCCGGCGTGCGCGACCTCATTCCGATTCTCGAAGCCGTGGCCAAGTCGGGAAAACCGCTGCTGGTCGTCGCCGAGGACGTCGAGGGCGAGGCGCTCGCGACGCTGGTCGTGAACACGCTGCGCGGCGTCATCAAGGTGTGCGCGGTGAAGGCGCCGGGTTTCGGCGACCGCCGCAAGGCGATGCTGGACGACATGGCGATTCTCGCCGGCGGGCGCGTCGTGAGCGACGAGATCGGCGTGACGCTCGAGAAGGCGACGCCCGAGATGCTCGGGCGCGCGAAGCGCGTCGAGATCGACAAGGAGAACACCACGATCATCGGCGGCGCGGGCGACCCGAAAGCCATCGAGGCGCGGATCGCGCAGATCAAGCAGCAGGCGAAGGACGCGACGAGCGATTACGACCGCGAGAAGCTGCAGGAGCGCGCTGCGAAGCTCGCGGGGGGCGTGGCAGTCGTGAAGGTGGGCGCCGCGACCGAAACCGAGATGAAAGAGCGCAAGGCACGCGTCGAAGACGCCCTGCACGCCACGCACGCTGCAGTCGAGGAGGGCGTGCTGCCGGGCGGCGGCGTCGCGCTGCTCCGTGCCCGCGCGGCGATCGGCGCGCTCGGCGGTGCGAACCCGGATCAGGATGCGGGCGTGAGGATCGTGCTGCGCGCGCTCGAGGAGCCGCTGCGGCAGATTGTCGCGAACGCCGGCGAGGAGCCCTCGGTGGTGGTCGCGCGCGTCGTCGCGGGCGAGGGCGCGTTCGGCTTCAACGCCGCGACCGGCGACTACGGCGACCTCGTCGCGATGGGCGTCCTCGATCCGTGCAAGGTGACGCGCGCCGCGCTGCAGAACGCCGCGTCGATCGCGGGGCTCATCCTCACGACCGACTGCATGATCGCGCAGATCCCGTCGCAGCCGGAGCCCGCGCCGTCGATGGGCGACATGGGAATGTGACGCGCCGCGCCGCGACGAAAGGAGTATGCTTCATTCAGCGCGGCGCGCGCGAGATGTGAGGCGCCGCGTCAGGAGTCGGATCATGAAGAAAGCCAAGCCCGAGCCGCTTCCCGAATTCGAAGACGCGATCGTCCTCGAGCGTCCCGACGGGTTCTATTGGAAGTCCAAGATCACCGGCGAGGAGGCGGGTCCGTTCAAGACGCTCGCCGACGCCGTCGCCGACATGGAGTACTCGCCCGAGTCCGATTACGAGCCGGGCGAGTCGCTCGAGGAGGCCGAGGCCGAGATCGGCATCTCCGAGTGGATCGACCCCGACACCGGCGTGCCCGCGGAAGAGGGCGTGCCGAGGATCGAAGACCACTGAACGGTCGTGCGCCGGGCGAGGTCCGCCCGGCTGCGTCCCGGTCAACGCTCGCGGCGCCAGCGCGCGGCGTTCCGTCTCTCTCAATTCGAGGCGCGGGCCTCGCCGGTCAGCCGGCCTGCGATGCGCTTCAGCGCGCGCCAGAGCTTCGGCGCGAGCCAGATCACGAGCCCGAGGAAGACGGCCAGCGCCCCGAGAAAGGCGATCGGCGCCTTCACCGCGGCGAGCAGGCCCGCGGGGACGATGAGATCCTCGGTGAACGACGCCACCCAGTTCGACACCGGCTCGGGCGAAGTGTTGATCACCGCCCGGCCTCCGGCTTTCGCGGCGTGGCTCCCCGACGCGATCGCGCCGCCGAGGATCGCGGCGACGGCGACCCACACCGGATCCACCTGACCGAGTGCCGCCGCGGCGAGGAACGCGCCGGCCGGGATGCGGATGAAGGTGTGCAGCGCATCCCACATGCTGTCCACGCCGGGAATCTTGTCGGCGAGGAACTCGACGAAGAACATGAAGCCCGACGCGAGCAGCACCCAGGGGTGGGAGAGCACCGCGAGCGTGTCCGGGAGCTGCAGGACGCCCAGGTAGGCGAGCCCGCCCGCAATGAAGATCACGGCGTAGACCCGGATGCCGCTGCCCCAGGCCAGACCGGCGGCGAGTGCGATGTGCTCGAGGGTGTCCACGGGGCGAGTATAGGCAAGCGCGCCTTCCAGCGCGTCGCTGCGGCGATTGCGCGGCCGCGGGGGCGATGGGAGAATCCCGCGCAGAACAAGGCGTGCCGGACCGGGCGCGCTCGACCGAGAACCGTTCCCGAGGAGGATGACCATGGCCGATTCCCACCGCGTTGCCGCGCCCTCGCGCCGGCGTCTGATCAAGGCTGCTGCGGGTGCGACCGCGCTCGCCGCGCTGCCGTTCCCGGCGATCGTCCGGGCGCAGTCCGGTCCGCTGAACGTCGGCGTGCTGCTGCCGGTGTCGGGCGTGCAGGCGCTGATCGGCCAGTCGTGCAAGCTCGGCATCGACATCGCGCCGGCGGTGCTCTCGGAGCTCGGCTATGCGGCGCCGATGAAAGTGATGTTCGCCGACACCGAGACGAACGTGGACGTGGCGCGTTCCCGCGCCGAGAAGCTGATCGCCGAGGGCGCGAACGTCCTGGTCGGGCCGTTCGACTCGGGCGCGGCGGGCGCGATCGCGCAGGTCGCGGAGCAGAAGGGCGTGCCGTTCATCATCAACATCGCGGCCGCGCCGCAGATCACCGAGCAGGGCTACAAGTTCACGTTCCGCAACTTCCCGACCAGCGTCGATCTGGTGCGGAACGGCCTCGGCCTGATGCGCGATCTCTTCCAGGCGACGAACACGGCGCCGCGCACGGCCGTGTTCATGCATGTGAACGACACCTTCGGCCAGGCGAACCGAAAGGCGATCGACGCCATCCTGCCGACGCTCAACTATCTGCCGTTCAAGGTGGTGGAAACGATCTCCTACGACCCGGCCGCGAAGGATCTGTCGGTCGAGGTCGCCAAGGCGAAGGCCACGAACGCCGATTTCCTGATGCTGGTCTGCCGTCTGAACGACGCCATCCTGCTGCGCCGCGAAATGGTGAAGCAGCGCTGGAACCCGATGGGCATCATCGGCCCGGGCAACCCCGGCATGTACGAGTCCCAGTACTTCAAGGCGCTCGGCAAGCTCTCCGACTACGCGATTTCCAACGTGCCCTGGTACAACCCGAAGTCGCCGGTGACGGCGAAGGTCGAGGCTGCGTTCGCGAAGGCGTACCCGCAGGACAAGATGATGTTCCACGCCCTCAACGTCGGGTTCTCGTTCGAGGCGATGATGATCGCCGCCGACGCGTACAAGCGTGCCGGCTCGACTGCCGGGAAAGCGCTCGCCGACGCGATTCGCGCCACCGACATCAGGACGCGCATGATGATCGGCGGCCCGATCAAGTTCAACGCGAAGGGGCAGGTCGAAGGCATCGCCTCGGCGGCGATCCAGAACCTCGACCAGCAGCCCAAGGTCGTGCTGCCGGGCGAGAGCGCCCAGGCGAAGCCGGTCTTCCCGCAACCCGAGTACAAGAAGGCGTGACCGTGCGGCTGCGCGCCGCCGCGCCCCGCGGCGAGGCGTCGCGGGGCGAGCATGGCACCTGAAGGCCTGCGGCGCCTCGCAGCGCGCCTCGTTGCGCCGCGCGCCCGGGGCATTCGCTTCCACGCCGGCGGCGGGCGCAGCGCACCCTGCGCCATTCGATGAAACCGAAATCTGCCGTCACCATCGGCGCGATCGTCGCTGGACTGGTCGCGCTGTATTCGTGGCGGCTCGCGGCGCTGCCCGGAGCGCTGCTCGGAAACGTGCTCGTGACGGGCCTCCTCACCGGGCTCGTCTACGGTCTCATGGCGCTCGGGCTCTCGGTGATATTCGGCGTCGTCCGCGTGGTCAACTTCGCGCACGGCGAGATGATGACCATCGCGATGTACGCGGCGACGCTGCTTTTCGCGGCCCTGAAGCTCGATCCTTTCCTCGCGCTCTTTCCCGTGGCGGTGATCTTCTTCGCGTTCGGCTACGCGCTCCAGGCCGGCCTGATCAATCCGTTCATCGAGCGGCCCGAGCACTCGCAGTTCATGCTGCTCGTCGCGGTCGCGATCATCATGGTGAACGTTCTGCTCATGGGCTTCGGCCCCGACGCGCGCAGCCTGCAGGTGGACTATGCGCTCGAGTCCTTCGAGATCGGGCCGCTGGTGGTGGACAAGGTGCGGGTGTACGCCGCGGCGGTCGCCGTCCTCCTCGCCGTGGCGCTGTTCGCATTCTTCCGGATCACGTCGACCGGGCGCGCGATCCGCGCCTGCGCCGACAACCTGCTCGGCGCGAAAGTGGTGGGTCTCGACGTCAAGCGCTACTACGCGCTCACGTTCGGGATCGGATCGGCGCTCGTCGGCGCGGCGGGCGTGCTGCAGGTGATGCTCGTCGACGTGACGCCTGCGCTCGGTCCGGCCTATACGCTGCTCGCGTTCGTGATCGTGATCGTCGGCGGGCTCGGCTCGATGGCGGGGGCGCTCGCGGGCGGCGTGCTCATCGGCGTTTCCGAAGCGCTCGCGGGCGTCGCGTTCACGCCCTCCGCGAAAAGCATGTTCAGCTTCGCACTGCTCATCCTGGTGCTCCTTCTGCGCCCGCAGGGGCTGCTCGGCAAGAAGGCGGCGTAGCCCATGCACGCGCCGGCGCAGACCAAGCGCGCAGCGATCGCCTTGCTGATCCTGCTCGCCGTGCTCGTGGTGCTGCCCGCCGTCGCGAACGCGTATCTGCTCTCGGCGATGGTGCTGATTCTCTATTTCGCCTATGTCGGGCAGGCGTGGAATCTGATGATGGGTTTCACCGGGCAGCTCTCGCTCGGGCATTCTCTGTACGTCGGGCTCGGCGCCTACGCGGCGGCGGCGCTCTTCGTGCACTTCGGTGTCTCGCCGTGGATCGGCCTCTGGGCCGCGCTCGCGGTGTCGCTCGCCGCGGGCGCGGTGATCGGGTTCCTCGCGTTCCGCTTCGGCATCGGCGGCGTGTATTTCGCGCTGCTCACCATCGCGTTCGCCGAGTTCACGCGCATCGGTTTCGACCACTTCGACTGGGTCGGCGGTTCCGGCGGCTTCTTCCTCCCGGTGAAGGAGCACGGCGTCCTGGACCTGGCGAGCCTCCGCGGGCCGCCGGTCATGTTCTACTACATCGCGCTCGTGATGGCGGTCGCGGCGTTCGTGCTCGCCTGGCGACTGCGGACGAGCCGGATCGGCTATTACTGGCTCGCGATCCGCGAGAACGAGGACGCCGCGCAGGCGCTCGGCATCAACACGTTCCGCTACAAGATGTTCGCGATCCTGATTTCCTCGGCGATGACGTCGCTCGCCGGCGTGTTCTTCGCCTTCTACTACAACAACCTCTTCCCCGAGCAGATCTTCTCGATGGGCCGCTCGATCGAAATCATCCTCGGGCCGATCATCGGCGGGCTCGGCACGCTGTTCGGGCCGGTGCTCGGCGCATTCGTCCTCACTCTGCTCGGTGACGGGCTCACCGAGCTCACGAGCGCGCTCGGCATCGAGATTCCGGGCCTGAAGCAGGTCTTCTACGGTATCGCGCTGCTCGTCGTGATCCTGTTCGTGCCGAACGGGATCTGGCCCGCGGTCGCGCGCCGGCTCGGGTTCGGGCCGGCGAAATCGGGCCGGTAGCCATGGCGCTCCTCGAAGTCCGCAACCTCACCAAGTTCTTTCGCGGCCTGCGCGCCGTGCACGCGGTGAGCTTCGACGTCGAACAGGGCGCGATCGTCGCCATGATCGGCCCGAACGGCGCCGGCAAGACGACCTGCTTCAACCTGATCGCGGGCGTGTTTCCGGCCGACTCCGGCGAGATCTCGCTCGGTGGCGAACGCATCGGCGGCCTGCGCCCCGACCAGGTGTGCCGCGCCGGCGTCGCGCGCACCTTCCAGGTGGTGAAGCCGTTTCCGCAGCTCACCGTCGAGGAGAACGTCATCGTCGGCGCGCTCAACGCGACCTCCGGCGTGGCCGAAGCGCGGCGCGAGGCGGCGCGCGTGCTCGAGCTCCTCCACCTCGACGGCAAGTCCGCCGAGCCCGCGTCGAGCCTCACATTGCCGGAGCGCAAGCGGCTCGAGGTCGCGCGCGCGATGGCGACGCGGCCCCGCGTGCTGCTGCTCGACGAGGTGATGGCGGGCCTGCGCCCGACCGAGGTGGACGAGATGGTGGGCGTGTTCCGACGCATCAACGCCGAGACCGGCCTCACGATCCTTCTCATCGAGCACGTGATGCGTGCGGTGATGGCGCTCGCCGCGCAGATCGTCGTGCTCCATCACGGCGAGAAAATCTGCGAAGGCACGCCGGAGCAGGTGGTCAACGACCCGCAGGTGCTGGAGTGCTACCTCGGGGCGGAGGCGGATCTGTAAGGCGATGCAGAACCGCAAAGGCGCAAAGGGCGCAAAGATTCGCAAAGGGCCGAGTGCGCGCCGTGCCGGGGAACGCGCCCGCATAGCCGGCAAGGCCTTCGGACGCGCTGCGACCAGCGCACCGCTTCTGTCGCGTCCCTTGGCGCCCTTTGCGCCTTTGCGGTGAGGCTCTAGCCGACATGCTCGAAGTCCGCGACCTCGATCTCTTCTACGGCGACGCGCAGGCGCTCGACCGGGTCTCGCTCTCGGTCGACGAGGGCGCGATCGTCGCGATCGTCGGCTCGAACGGCGCGGGCAAGACGAGCCTCATCCGCACCATCGCGGGCATCGAGACGCCGCGGTCGGGGACGATCCGCTTTCGCGGCAAGGACATCGCAGGGCTGCCCAGCCATGCCGTGGTCGATCTCGGCGTCGGGCAGGTGGCCGAAGGGCGGCAGGTGTTCCCGACCCTTTCGGTGCGCGAGAACCTTGAAGTCGGCGGGCTCGTGCCGCGCGCACGGGCGAAGGCGCGCGCGACGGTCGACGAGGTGTTCGCGCTCTTCCCGCGACTGAAGGAGCGCGAGAAGCAGGCGGCTGGCACGCTGTCGGGCGGCGAGCAGCAGATGCTCGCGATCGGGCGCTGCCTGATGGGGCAGCCCGAGCTCGTCATGTTCGACGAGCCCTCGCTCGGCCTCGCGCCGGCCGTCGTGCAGGAGGTGTTCCGCACCATCGTCGCGCTCAACCGGCGCGGCATCACGGTGGTGCTCGTCGAGCAGAACGTGGCGGTGTCGCTCAAGCTCGCGAGCCGCGCCTACGTGCTCGAGAACGGCCGCGTGGTGATGGAAGGCAGCGGCGCCGAGCTGCTCGCCGACGACCGCGTCCGCCAGGCATATCTCGGCCTCTGAGCTGGCCCCGGCGCGGTGCACCGCGCCGCCTCGCTGCCCCGCCGTGGCGCGGCACAACCAGCCGGTTGCAGCGGCTTCCGCTGCAGCGGCGCTTTGATTCGTGACGAATTTCCCGCCGATGCGAGACGGCGCACGGCGACGCGCTCGACTGGCACGCTAGCTGCTAGATGAAGAGTACTTTCGCCTGTTTTTCCTCCTCCTTTGGGGTGAAAGTCTTCTGAACGGCCGAGCGATCGGCCGTTTTTTTTGTCTCCTTAGCGCGAGACGGCTGCGCGCGGGCGACGCGCGAGAACTATGCACGCGGGAGCGCCGCGCGGCGTGTTCCGATTTCGACAGGAACGTCGTCGATCCCGCGATGCCGGGCGCGCCGGCGTCGCCTCGGCACGCTAGAGCGAGTGACCGGGCCCTTTGCCGTGTTCCCGCTCCCATCGCTCCTGGTCGCGCACGCAGCGCGTCGCGGTGGGCTCGGCTTCGAGGCGCGCGAACGCGATCGGCTCGCCGCATTCCGCGCAGTCGCCGTAGGCGCGCGATTCGATCCGTCCGATCGCCGCGTCGATCTCGCGCATCTCTTCGACGTCGCGCCGCACCATCGCCATGTCGGTGGAGGCGATGAGATCCGCGAGCGCGGAGTCGCCGCCTTCCAGGCGCTGCTCGAGCGTGGTGAGGCTCGAGTGCTCGCGGCTCTCCGCGAGCTTGTCCTTGATTTCGGTGACGAGTTCGCCGCGCCGGGTCAGCATGCGCTCCTTGAGCATCTCGATCTGGGTCTGGGTGAGGGCGCTCATCGGGTCTCTCCGGCGGTCCGAACGAAGTTTCGACTCTCGACCGTGCGGCCGCGCACCTACCTCGAACGGCGTCGAGGGTGGCTGCCGCGCCGGGCGGGTCTTTCGTTCAGCCTAGGGCCGCTCGACCGGTGCTCCTTGATCGGGGTCAAAGGGCTGCCGAAAGACGGCACGCGACCTTGAAACGCGGCCGGCACGCCGCAACTTCCTTGAAGTACAAACCGGCAGGAGCAATGCCATGACGGCCGTTTCCATCGACACCACCGCCGACATGTTCGAGCGCGACGTGATCGAAGCATCCCGAACCCAGCCCGTCGTCGTGGACTTCTGGGCCCCGTGGTGCGGCCCGTGCCGCGTGCTGAAGCCGATTCTCGAGAAGCTCGCGAAGGAGTACGCCGGAAAATTCGTCCTCGTCAAGCTGAACACCGACGAGCACCCCGAGCCGGCCGCCCGATACGGCGTCCGCGGCATCCCGAACGTCAAGGCGTTCGTGGACGGCGAGGTGGCGAACGAGTTCGTCGGCGCGCTGCCTGAGTCGGGCGTGCGCGCGTTCCTCGACTCACTCGTGCCCTCAAAGGCGGAGAAACTCCGCCGTGCCGCAGCGCAGGCCCTGGCCGAAGGCGATTTCGAGGACGCCGAGGCGAAGCTGCGCGACGCGATCTCGCTGGAGCCCGCGAGCGCAGCGGCACGCCTGGAGCTCGCCGAGCTGCTCGCGGCGCGCGGCGACATGGCGGGCGCCGAGGAGGCGATCGCCAAGGTGCCCGAGTACGAGTCGAGCGACCGGCTCGACGCACTGCGCGCGCGCGTCGCGGGCTGGCGCACCGTGCAGGGCCTCCCGTCGGCCGACGCGCTCGCCGACCGCATTGCTGCAGATCCCGCCGACCTCGGCGCGCGCCTCGCACTCGGCGAACGCCTCGCGGTCGAAGCCCGCTACGAATCGGCCATGAAAGAGCTGCTCGAAGTCGTCCGGCGCGACCGCGGCGCATTGCGCGAGCAGGCGCGGCAGACGCTGCTCCGCGTCTTCAGCCTCGCCTCGGGTGATCCGGACCTCGTGCGCGAGTATCGGCGGCAGCTCGCGTCGGCCCTGAACTGAAGGTTCCGGGTCCAAGGCGCGCGGCGCGCGCCGGTGCGCTTCGCGCGGTCGCCAGCGCGGTGGTCATGACCCTGTTTTTGCGGCACAATCGCTGCACGAACCGAACGCCTGATGCAACGATCGATCGCGCCCGATGGCCGAGCCGCCGCTGATCCTCACCCTCGACTCGCACGGTGTCCCGCACCGCTGGGTCACGTGGCAACAGGCCTGCTTTTACTACGCCAAGAACCTGGTCGCCTGGACGCTCGGTGAAGTCGCGTTCACGGTTTACGGCGGCGTATCGCGCGCGACCGGGCAGCGCTCTTCCATCAGCGGGCACTCGATCATGGCGATACGGGGCCGAGCGATGGCGATGAAGGGCTTCCACCAGATTCCGCCGCTCTCCAACCGCGAGCTGTTCCGCCGTGATCGCCAGATCTGCGCCTATTGCGGCGGCGAGTTCTCCTACTTCCGGCTCACGCGCGACCACATCCTGCCGCTGTCGCGCGGCGGCCGCGACGGCTGGATGAACGTCGTCACGGCCTGCCGCCACTGCAACGGCATGAAGCGGAACCGCACGCCGGAAGAGGCGGGCATCGAACTTCTCTACGCCCCGTACGTGCCGAACAAGGCCGAGTACCTCATCCTCACCAACCGGAAGATCCTCTCGGATCAGATGGAGTTCCTGGTCCCGCACGTGGCCTCGGGGAGCCGCGTGCTGGATGCCTACGCGCCAGCGGCCGGCTGAAATCCTGCACGGATCCATGCCGGACTTCTGGAGAAATTCGGGGTTCCACCTGCTCGTGCGCGACGCCGACGGCAAGCTCGTCGCGACCGACGATTTCTTCCGTGCCTACCTCGCCCGCCCCGAGATCCGCCCGGTCGAGGAGTCGGGCCCGGGCGAGATCGCGCTGCACGAGTCGCTCATGGCCGATCCCCGCCGCGCGGTGACCGAGGGCGATATTGCGGCGATCGAGGACGAGGACACGCGCTTCAACTATGGCGTGCTGCTCGACTTTCGGCGGCGGCTGATGGCGGCGCCGACCGTGGAGGCGTGCTACGCGGCGATCTTCCGCGAGGGCAACGTCAGCGTGCCGCCTCTTTTTCTCGACCAGCTCGCGCAGATCATCGTGCGCAATATCCTCGAGGGCACCGACGACCCGCTGGAGGCGCGCGCCGGCGAACTGTTCTATCGTGAACAGAAGGCGAACGTCGCGGACGGCGCGGTGATGCTCGCCGATCGCGAGACGGTCGAGATGCATGCCACCGGCGGCGCCTATGGCAGCCTCGGGCGGCTGATCGTCGAGGCGCAGACGCCGATGAAGGCGGTCAACCTCGATGTCCTCGACGCCGAGAACGCGCACATGTACTGGCTGCGCGACCAGCGGCACGACTTCGTGATGAGTCTCAACCATGGCCGCGCCGCGACCCGCGCGTTCTGCCGTCTGGTCGAGAAGTGGATCGCGCATTTCACCGGTGCGGCGGTGCGGGTCGAATCGCTGCAGTCGATCGCCGACGAGCGCTGGGCTTGGCACATCGGCCTCGACGCGCAGTCGACGGGACTGCTGAACGATCTCTGGAACGGAGAGGACGTGGAGCCCGGCCGGATGCAGCGGGTGCTCGGGCTCTTCCGGATGGAGTTCGCCGACCCGCAGGTGATGCGCCCGGACATCGCGGGCAAGCCGGTCTACCTGGCGCTGTCGATGGACGAGGAGGGCATCGTCCGGATGAAGCCGCAGAACCTCCTGCTCAACCTGCCGCTCGCATCGGTCTCGTGATCGGCAATGCCCCGGCGCATCCGCCGTACTGGGCGAGCGCCAGGCGCACCCTTGCCCGGCGCGATCCCGTGCTCGGGGACATCATTCGCGCCCATCCGCGCGTGCGCCTGCGGACCCGGGGCGACCCGTTCCAGACGCTCGCGCGCTCGATCGTCGGGCAGCAGATCTCGGTGAAGGCCGCCGACAGCGTCTGGGGGCGGCTGGTCGCGGTCGCGCCCGCGATGACGCCGGACGCGATTCTGCGCGTGCGCCGCGACCGTCTCGCGCGCGCAGGGCTGTCCCGGCGCAAGGTCGAGTACATCCGCGACCTCGCCGCGCGTTTCCGGGGCGGCACCCTTCATCCGCAGCGGTGGCCCGCGATGGACGACGAGGCGGTGATCGGCGAGTTGGTAGCGGTGCGCGGCATCGGCCGCTGGACGGCCGAAATGTTCCTCATCTTCAACCTCCTGCGGCCGGACGTTCTGCCGGTCGACGACCTCGGCTTGCGCAAGGCGGTCAGCCTGCATTACCGCGGCGGCGAGCCGATCGGCGCCGCCGAGCTGCGTGCGTTCGGCGGTGCGTGGGCGCCCTGGCGCTCGGTCGCGACCTGGTATCTGTGGCGCAGCCTCGATCCGGTGCCCGTCGAGTACTGAAAGAAACCCTGATCTGGGGAGGGAAATCGGGTTTGACGCGGCGCAACGTGATACAAAAAATGTGACTTGCATCAAATATTCTGTATCACTAAACTGACGCACCTGTTTCGGCCCGCACGCGGAGGTCCGTCATGTACGCCCAGCTCGTCGACACCGGCGCCAAGCGCGTCCAGTCCCTCGAGGAACTCTCGCCCGAGGATCGCGCGTTCCAGGAGCGCATCGACGCCGGCGTGAAAATCGAGGCGAAGGACCCGATGCCCGAATCCTATCGGCGCACGCTCGTCCGCCAGATCTCGCAGCACGCGCATTCCGAGATCGTCGGGATGCTTCCCGAGGGCAACTGGATCACCCGCGCGCCGACCTTGAAGCGCAAGGCGATCCTGCTCGCGAAAGTGCAGGACGAGGGCGGGCACGGCCTCTATCTCTACAGCGCGGCCGAGACCCTGGGCGTCTCGCGCGACCAGATGATCGCCGACCTGCACGCCGGCAAGGCCAAGTACTCGAGCATCTTCAACTACCCGACGCTCAGCTGGGCCGACGTGGGCTGCATCGGGTGGCTCGTCGACGGCGCCGCGATCATCAACCAGATCCCGCTATGCCGCTGCTCGTACGGTCCGTACGCGCGCGCCATGGTGCGCGTCTGCAAAGAGGAGTCCTTCCACCAGCGGCAGGGCTACGACATCATGCTCGCGCTCGCGCGTGGCACCGCGGAGCAGAAGGCGATGGCGCAGGAGGCATTCAACCGCTGGTGGTGGCCCGCGCTCGCGATGCAGGGCCCGCCGGACAAGGACTCGGTGCACAGTGCGCAGTCGATGGCGTGGAAGATCAAGCTCTTCTCGAACGACGAGCTGCGCCAGAAATGGCTCGACCAGACGGTGCCGCAGGCGCATTACCTCGGGCTGACCGTGCCCGACCCGGATCTCGCGTGGAACGACGAGACCGGCCATTGGGAGCATGGCCCGATCGACTGGGACGAGTTCTACCGCGTGATCAAGGGCGATGGCCCGTGCAACCGCGATCGGCTGCGCGCGCGCGTGAAGGCATGGGAAGACGGCGCGTGGGTGCGCGAAGCCGCGGTGGCGCACGCCGAAAAGCGGGCCGCGCGCGAGCGGGTGAAGGCTGCGTAGAGCGAAACCCCTGACCGCAAAGACGCGAAGGGCGCAACGGGTCGCAAAGAAACGGATGCGAGACCTCGACCGGCCCGATTCGAGGTTCAGGCGCCTTGGCCCAAAGGGCACCGAATCGTCTCTTGCGGACCTTCGCGATCTTTGCGCTCTCGCGGTGAATGTTTTTCGGAGGTGACCGATGAAAGAATGGCCGTTGTGGGAAGTGTTCATCCGCAGCCAGCACGGGCTCGCGCACAAGCACGTGGGATCGCTGCACGCTCCGGACGCGGAGATGGCGATCCGCAACGCGCGCGACGTCTACACGCGGCGCAACGAAGGCGTCTCGATCTGGGTGGTGAAGGCCGCCGACATTACGGCGTCGAGTCCCGGCGACAAGGAGGCGCTGTTCGAGCCGGCGAACAGCAAGGTCTATCGCCATCCGACCTTCTATCCGATGCCCGACGAAGTCAAGGGCATTTGACCATGGGCCGGCAAGACGCCCTGTTCGAATATCTCCTGCGCCTCGGCGACAGCGCGCTGGTGCTCGCGCAGCGTCTCGGCGAGTGGACCGGCAAGGCGCCGATCATCGAGGAGGACCTCGCGACCGCGAACACCGCGCTCGACCTCATCGGTCAGGCGCGCATGTGGCTCGCGTACGCCGGCGAAGTCGAGGGCAAGGGCCGCGACGAGGATCGGCTCGCGTTCCTTCGCGACGCATCGGATTTCCGGAACGTCCTGCTCGTCGAACAGCCGAACGGCAACTTTGCCGACACCATCGCGCGGCAGTTCTACTTCGACGCCTGGAACGTGCGCGCCCTGGACGCCTTGCGCGGCTCGACGGATGCGCGCGTCGCCGACATCGCGGGCAAGTCCCTCAAGGAGGCCCGGTACCACTTCGAGCGGTCGGCCGACTGGGTCGTGCGCCTCGGCGACGGAACCGACGAGAGCCGCGCGAAAATGCAGGCGGCGATCGACGACCTCTGGACCTACACGGGCGAGCTGTTCGCAGCGGACGAGGTCGATCGCATCCTGGCCGAGAGCGGCGTCGGATTCGATCCCGGGTCGCTGCACGCGCCCTGGATGGACGCGGTGAAGCAAGTCCTCGACGAAGCGACGCTCGTCGCGCCCGCCGCCGGCTACATGCAGCGTGGCGGCAAGCAGGGCGTGCATACCGAGAACCTGGGTTACCTGCTCGCGGAGATGCAGTTCCTGCAGCGGGCGTACCCGGGCGGACAGTGGTAGCGCCTCCCGCGCCGATGACCGAGCACGCGAGCATCGATCCTAGCGTCGAGGAGGTCTGGTCGTGGCTCGCGGACGTTCCCGATCCCGAGATTCCGGCGGTGTCCGTCGTCGACCTCGGCATCGTGCGCGACGTGCGCAGGGAAGAATCGGGCGCGCTCGTGGTGACGGTGACGCCGACCTACTCCGGCTGTCCCGCCACCGAGCTGATCGCGGCCGAGATCGCACGGGCGATCCGGGCGCGGGGCATCGAGCGCGTCCTGCTCGAGACGCGGCTCTCGCCGGCCTGGACCACCGACTGGATCACCGAGCGCGGCCGCGAGAAGCTCTCGGGCTACGGCATCGCGCCGCCCGGCTACAAGGTCGTCGACGCGAGTGCGATCCTGCGGCGCCGCGCTCCCGACCCGGTCGCGTGTCCGCGCTGCGGATCGCGCCGCACCTCGCTCACCAGCCGCTTCGGGTCGACGCCGTGCAAGGCGCTGTACCGCTGCGACGAGTGCCTCGAGCCCTTCGACTACTTCAAGCCTCACTGACCGCCGCACCGCATCCCGGATGAGCCGCTTCTACCCGCTTGCCATCGAAAGCGTCCGCCGCGAGACGCGCGACGCCCTGGCCGTGACCTTCCGCGTGCCGCCGGAGCTTAAGGACACGTTTCGCTACCAGCAGGGCCAGCACGTCACGCTGCGCGCGAACATGGACGGCGAGGACGTGCGCCGGTCGTACTCGATCTGCTCGGGCGTGCAGGACGAGCGGCTGCGCATCGCGATCAAGCGCGTTCCCGGCGGCCGGTTCTCGAACTGGGCGAACGAGCATCTCGCGCCCGGGCAGACCGTCGAGGTCATGCCGCCGGTCGGACACTTCAACGTCCCGCTCGCGGCCGCGAACCGCAGGCACTACGTCGCGTTCGCCGCGGGCAGCGGCATCACGCCGATCCTGTCCGTCGTGAAGACCACGCTCGCGGCCGAGCCGCAGAGCGGGTTCACGCTCTTCTACGGGAACCGCGCGTCCTCCAGCGTGATGTTCAAGGAAGAACTCGAGGACCTGAAGGACGCGTACCTCGGGCGCTTCAACCTCGTGTTCATCCTCTCGCGCGAGCAGCAGGACATCGACCTGTTCAACGGACGCCTGACCCGAGACAAGTGCGCGGCGCTCTTCCGCCACTGGGTCGATCTCGCGGACGTCGACGCCGTGTTCGTGTGCGGCCCGGCAGGCATGATGGAGGAGGTGCAGGCGGCGCTCGCCGAGCGCGGCTTCGACAAGTCGCGCGTCAAGGTGGAGATTTTCGCGACCAGCCTGCCGCGCAAGGGCGCAGCGCATCACGCTCATCCCGTGGTCGGCGCGAACGAGTGCGAAGTGACCATCGTGCAGGACGGGCGCCAGCGGCGCTTCACGCTGGAAAAGAACGCCGAGTCGGTCCTCGAGGCGGCGCTGAAGCAGGGCATCGAGCTTCCCTACGCCTGCAAGGGCGGCATTTGCGCGACCTGCCGGGCGAAGCTCGTCGAGGGCGAGGTCGACATGGATTCGAGCTTCGCGCTCGAGGACTACGAGGTGGCGCGCGGCTTCGTGCTCACCTGCCAGAGTTATCCGGTCACCGACAAGGTGACGCTCGACTTCGACCAGGACACCTGACGGTCCCGCGCCGCCGGGGCCCGGCCGGGCGTTGTGTAGAATTGGCGCCCAGCCATGAACGCCCCCGCCAAATCGACGTTCCTCGAATTCGAGCAGCCGATCGCCGAGCTCGAGGCGAAGATCGACCAGCTCCGCTACGTGCAGGACGACTCCGCCGTCGACATCTCGCAGGAGATCGCGCAGCTCCAGAAGAAGAGCCAGGCGCTCACCAAGGAGATCTACGGCAAACTCACGCCGTGGCAGATCGCCCAGGTGGCGCGGCACCCGCAGCGGCCTTACACGCTCGATTACATCGGGCTCGTGTTCAGCGACTTCGAGGAGCTGCATGGCGACCGCGCGTACGCGGACGACGCGTCGATCGTGGGCGGTCTCGCGCGCTTCGGCGGGCAGCCGGTGATGATCATCGGCCACCAGAAGGGGCGCGACACCAAGGAAAAGATCCACCGCAATTTCGGCATGCCGCGGCCGGAGGGCTACCGCAAGGCGCTTCGCCTGATGCGTCTTGCCGAGAAGTTCGGCATCCCCGTCATGACCTTCGTCGACACGCCCGGGGCTTACCCGGGGATCGGCGCCGAAGAACGCGGGCAGTCCGAGGCGATCGGTCGCAACCTCTACGTGATGGCCGAGCTGAAGGTGCCGATCGTCGTCACCGTCATCGGCGAGGGGGGCTCCGGCGGCGCGCTCGCGATCGCAGTGGGCGACGTGGTGCTGATGCTGCAGTACGCGACGTATTCGGTGATCTCGCCCGAGGGCTGCGCATCGATCCTGTGGCGCTCGGCGGACAAGGCTCCCGACGCCGCCGAGGCGCTCGGCATCACGGCGACGCGCCTGAAGACCATCGGTCTCATCGACAAGATCGTCAGCGAGCCGCTCGGCGGCGCGCACCGCGATCATCTCGTCGCGGCGCAGAATCTCAAGAAGGCGCTTCAGGACGCCCTCCGCCAGGTTTCGGGCATGGGCGTCTCCGAGCTCATCGACGCCCGGTTCGAGCGGCTCATGGGCTATGGCAAGTTCAAGGAAGAGCCAGTCGAGTGACCTCGTCGCGGTAGTGCGCGGGGTGCTCGCGCCACGCGTAGCGCGCGGCGCTCGGGTCGTTCTCGGATTCTCCGGCGGCGTCGATTCGACCGCGCTCCTCGACGCGCTCGTCGCGCTCGCGCCCGGGGTCGGGTTCTCGCTCGCGGCGCTTCACGTGCACCATGGGATCAGCCCAAAGGCCGACGACTGGGCGGCGCATTGCGTTCGCGTCGCAAGGCGGTACGGCGTGCCGATCGCCGTCGAGCGCGTCGACATCGCGCCGTTTCGCCGCCTCGGGCTGGAGGGGGCGGCGAGGGCGGCTCGTTACGGGATCTATGCCCGCGCGCCCGCCGACTTCGTCCTGCTGGCGCATCACTGCGACGACCAGGCCGAAACGTTGCTCGTGCAGCTCGTTCGCGGAACCGGCCTCGCGGGGCTGGCCGGCATGCCCGCGATCGCCCCCGGTGCCGCGGGGCAGCCTGAGATCCTGCGGCCGCTGCTCGAGCTTACGCGCCTCGAGATCGAGGCTTACGCGGCCGAACGACGGCTCGACTGGATCGAGGACGAGTCGAACGCCGACCCCGCGCGGCGGCGGAGCTTCGTCCGTCACCGCGTGATGCCGGCGCTGCGCGAGCTGCGCGCCGACGCGGCACCCGCGCTCGCAAGAAGCGCCGGCCACGTCGCCGAGGCGATGAGGCTCGCGGAGGATCTCGCGCGAATCGACGAGGCTGCGGCGCTCGATGCCGGCCGGCTGACCGTCGCGGGCCTCGCGCAGCTCGCAGAACCGCGCGCTCGCAACCTGCTGCGCTTCCATCTTGCGCAGCGCAGCGTGCCGCTCCCCGAGTCGCGCGCGCTCGCGGAGATGCTGCGGCAACTCGTGACGGCGCGCGGCGACCGGAACGTCGAGTTCCGGCTCGGGGCATTCTGCGTGCGGCGATATCGAGGCGTGCTGTGGATCGACAAGGAAGCGGCTGCAACCGCGCCCGGCGCCCTGGACATCCCGTGGTCCGGCGGAGAGGCGCTCCACCTTCCCACCCTGTCGGGAACCCTCCGAGTGGGCGCATACGAGGGAGAGGGCATCGCGGCGAGCGCATCCGTCCGTGGGCTGCGCGTGCGCACGAGGCGGGGCGGGGAGCGCCTGCGGCTGCACGAGCGCAGCCCGCGCCGGGCGCTGAAAGACCTGCTCCAAGAGTCCGGCGTGCCGCCGTGGCGGCGCGGCCGGTTGCCGCTCGTGTTCTGCGGCGACGACCTCGCATGGGCGCCGGGCGTGGGGACCGCCTGGGAGTTCCGCGCCCGCCCCGGCGAGGCCGGCCTGCTTCCCCATTGGGAGCCAGCCTAGGTCGGCGTTTGCTGGCGCGGCGTGTTCCGGGGCTGGCCCCGTGCGCGCGGGCACGGGGCGCGCAGCGAGGCTGCGTACTGCCCCGCGACATTCCCCGAAAATCACGCTAGAATAATGGGTTATATTTTTCTTTGAACAGCTCAGGAGAATAACAAATGGCGGTCGAACGGACCCTTTCGATCATCAAGCCCGACGCGGTGGCGAAAAACGTCATCGGTAAGATCTACTCCCGGTTCGAGACGAACGGGCTCAAGATCATCGCCGGGAAAATGATGTACCTCTCGCAAGCCGAAGCCGAAGGCTTCTACGCGGTGCACCGGGCGCGCCCGTTCTTCGCCGATCTCGTCAAGTTCATGACCTCGGGCCCGGTGATGGTGCAGGTGCTCGAGGGCGAGGGCGCGATCGCGAAGAACCGCGAACTCATGGGCGCGACCGATCCGAAGAAAGCCGAGAAGGGAACCATCCGCGCCGATTTCGCCGAGTCGATCGACGCGAACGCGGTGCACGGCTCCGACGGCGCCGATACCGCCAGGAACGAGATCGCGTACTTCTTTCCCGAGCTCGAGATCTTCTCGCGCTGAACCGGGCGCTCCGTGTCCGAAAAGACGAACCTCCTCGGCCTCGACGCCGCCGCGCTCGAGCGCTTCTTCGCCGAACTCGGCGAGAAGCCGTTTCGTGCCCGGCAGGTGCTGCGGTGGATCCACCGCGGGGGCGCGTCGAGTTTCGCCGAGATGAGCGACATCGCGAAGTCGCTCCGCGCGCGGCTCGAGGAGACGGCGGTGATCGAGGCGCCGCGGGTGGTCTCGGACACGGTCGCCGCGGACGCCACGCGCAAGTTCCTGCTCGATGTCGGCAACGCCAACGCGATCGAGACGGTGTTCATCCCCGAGGACGACCGCGGCACGCTCTGCATCTCGACCCAGGCCGGATGCGGCATGGAGTGCCGGTTCTGCTCGACCGGAAGGCAGGGCTTCAACCGGAACCTGACCACGGCCGAGATCATCGGGCAACTTTGGCTCGCCGCGCGGGCGCTCCGCGGCGCGGTGGCGCGGCTGCCGCGTGCGGGCGACGCGGCGGGCGAGCCCTGCGAGGACCGCCCGGTGAGCAACGTGGTGCTGATGGGCATGGGCGAGCCGCTGCTCAACTTCGACAACGTCGTGCCCGCGCTCCGGCTGATGCTGGACGACAACGCGTACGGCCTTTCGCGCCGGCGGGTGACGGTGTCGACCTCGGGCATCGTTCCCCTGATCGATCGCCTGCGCGACGAGTGCCCGGTGGCGCTCGCGGTGTCGCTGCATGCGCCGACGGACGCATTGCGCGACCGGATCATGCCGATCAACCGCAAATACCCGCTCGCGGAACTCCTCGCCGCCTGCCGGCGCTATCTCGACCGCGCGCCGCGCGACTTCATCACGTTCGAATACGTGATGCTCGCCGGCGTGAACGATGGTCCCGGGCACGCAGACGAACTGGTGCGCTTGCTCGCGGACGTGCCGAGCAAGGTGAACCTGATCCCGTTCAACCCGTTCCCCGACTCCGGCTTCGAGCGCTCGCCGCGCGAGGCGATCCGCGTCTTCAGCGAGCGCCTGAACGCGGCCGGCCTGGTGACGACCACGCGCAAGACGCGCGGGGACGACATCGACGCCGCCTGCGGTCAGCTCGCGGGACGCATCAAGGACCGCACGCGGCGCGTGCAAAGACTTACCAGGATGGCGACATGAGGCGATCGATCGGGCGGCGCATGGCCGTAGCAGCGGGCGCGCTCGCGCTCGCGGCCTGCGCGCAGCAGGAGACGAAGGTCGAGACGGTGAACCCGACCGATCCCGAACTCGTCGTCATCGGCGAGCGCGCCGACGCGCGCTCGCGCGCCAAGGCGCACACCGATCTCGCGGCCGCTTACTACGAGCTCGGCAACATGGGCGTGGCCCTCGAGGAGATCCGCTACGCGCTTGCCGCGGACGCGAACTACGCGCCGGCGTACAACGTCCAGGGCCTCGTGTACATGGACCTGAAGGACACCCAGGCCGCCCAGCAGAGCTTCAACCGCGCGCTGCAGCTGACGCCCAACGACCCGGATCTGCTGCACAACTACGGCTGGTACCTCTGCCAGACGGGGCGCGAGAACGAGTCCATCTCGCTTTTCATGAAGGCGATCGCTGCGCCGCTCTACCGCGCGCCGTCGAAGTCGTATGCCGCCGCCGGGCAGTGCACGCTGCGCCGCGCGTCCGACAGCCAGCAGCTCGCGCAGGCGGGGGAGTATTTCGAGCGCGCCCTGCGGCTCGATCCGAACAACGTGACGGCGCTCCTCTCGTACGCCGACCTGCAATACCGGCGCGACCGCGTGCGCGACGCCCAGCAGCTGCTCGCGCGCTTCCACAAGCTCGTGGAGCCGACCGCGGCATCGCTCTGGCTCGGCATCCGCATCGAGCGCCGGATCGGCGACCGCGCGGCGGAGTCCGCGTTCGCGACGCAGCTGCGCCGCCGGTACCCGAACTCCGACGAGTACCGGGACCTCCTGCAGGGCAAATTCGAATGAGCGAGGCGGCAGCCGACGCAACGGCCGCGACGCTGGGCGCGTCGCTCGCGAGGGCACGCGAGGCGCGCGGCCTGACGGTTTCCGACGTGGCGATGCACTTGAAGTTCGCGCCGCGACAGATCGAGGCCATCGAGGCCGACGACTACCGCGCGCTGCCCGGGGCGACCTTCGTGCGCGGGATGGTGCGCACCTACGCGCGCTTCCTCGGGCTGGATGCGGAAAGCCTCGTTCGCGACGTGTCGGCGCAGCTCGGCGAAGGGCCCAAGCCGCTCGCGAGCATGACGGATCTGAGGGTGCCGTTTCAGGCCGGGCCCAGGCGCTCGAGCCGCGTGTATCTCCTGCTCTCCCTGGCCGTGCTCGTCGCGGCGGGCCTCGTGGCGGGCGACTGGGTGCTCAGGATGCGCGAGGCCGCGCGCGTTGCCGCGCCGCCGCCTGCGGCGCCGACACGCGCCGAGAGCGCCCAGCCGGTGCCGTTGCCGCCCGCGCCGGCGTCGGGCGATTCGGTGCCGGTCGTCCCGGCGCCGGCTCCGGCCGAGCCCGTCAAGGCCGACGAAGCGCGGGCGACGCCCGGTGCGGAGCCGGCATCCCCGCCGCTCGTCGCCGCGACCAAGCGGCTGCGCCTCGAGTTCGACCGGGAGAGCTGGGTCGAAATAAAGGATGCGGATGGCAACACGCTGCTCTCGCGGGTCAATCCGCAGGGAAGCCGGCAGGTCGTCGAGGGCGTGGCGCCGCTGCAGATCGTCATAGGCAATGCGAGCGGGGTGCGCATGACGGTCAACGACGAGGCGTTCGACCTAAAACCCTACACGCGCGTGGACATCGCGCGCGTGACGTTGGACTGAGCGGCCGTGCGATCGCCCATTCTGCGGCGCAGGTCGCGCCAGGTGCGGGTCGGCAGTGTCCGCGTCGGCGGCGACGCGCCCATCGTCGTGCAATCGATGACCAACACCGACACCGCCGATGTCGAGGCCACGGTGCGGCAGGTCCGCGCGCTCGCCCGGGCAGGCTCCGAGATCGTGCGCGTGACGGTCAACACGGAGGAGGCAGCCGCGGCGGTACCGCACATTCGCGAGCGCCTCGATGCGGCAGGCTGCGACGTGCCGCTCGTCGGCGACTTCCATTTCAACGGCCACAGGCTCCTCGCCGCGAACGCCGCCTGCGCGGCCGCGCTGGCGAAGTACCGCATCAACCCCGGCAACGTCGGCCGCGGCGCGAAGCGCGACGAGCAGTTCGCCAGCATGATCGAGACGGCTTGCCGTCTCGGGAAGCCGGTGCGCATCGGCGTCAATTGGGGCAGCCTCGACCAGGCGCTGCTCGCGCGCCTGATGGACGAGAACGCGCGGCGCGCGCAGCCGCTCGAGGCCGAAGCCGTGATGCGCGAGGCGCTCGTGACCTCGGCTCTCGACAGCGCCGCGCGCGCCGAGGAGCTGGGCCTTCCCGGAGACGCGATCGTGATCTCCTGCAAGGTGAGCAGCGTGCAGCACTTGATCGCCGTCTACCGCGACCTCGCGCGCCGCTGCGACTATCCGCTGCACCTCGGCCTCACCGAGGCGGGGATGGGGTCGAAGGGCATCGTCGCCTCGACGGCGGCGATGGCCGTGCTGCTGCAGGAAGGAATCGGCGACACCATCCGGGTTTCGCTCACGCCCGAGCCCGGCGGCGACCGCACGCGCGAGGTGGTGGTCGCGCAGGAGATCCTGCAGACGATGGGGCTGCGGTCGTTCACCCCGATGGTCACCGCGTGCCCGGGATGCGGCCGGACCACGAGCACCACCTTCCAGGAGCTCGCCGCCAAGATCCAGCATTTCCTGCGCGAGCAGATGCCCGTCTGGCGGCGCGACTATCCGGGCGTCGAAGATATGCACGTCGCCGTGATGGGATGCGTGGTCAACGGACCCGGCGAGTCGAAGCTCGCCAACATCGGCATCAGCCTGCCCGGCACGGGCGAGGTTCCGGTCGCGCCGGTGTACGTCGATGGCCGCAAGACCGTCACGTTGAAAGGCGATGCCATCGCCGAGGAGTTCCAGGCGATCGTCGCCGAATACGTCAGGACGAACTACCGCCGGGGCGCGCCGCGCGCGCAGGCCGCGGGGTCGGAGGCGCGCCGGACGCCCGCCTGATTCGCGGCGGGCCCGCATTCCCATGAGCCAGACCTTGCAAGCCATCCGGGGGATGAACGACATCCTGCCGGACGACGCGCCCCTGTGGGAGCGCTTCGAGGACACGGTCCGGTCGTGGCTGCGCAGCTACGGCTACCGGAATATCCGCATGCCGATCGTGGAGCCGACCCCGCTCTTCCGGCGGGCGATCGGCGAGGCGACCGATATCGTCGAGAAGGAGATGTATTCCTTCGTCGACGAACTGAACGGCGAGCATCTGACCCTGCGCCCCGAGGGCACGGCCTCGTGCGTCCGCGCGGTGGTTCAACACAACCTCCTCTACGCCGGGCCGCAGCGGCTCTGGTACGCGGGGCCGATGTTCCGGCACGAGCGGCCGCAGAAGGGCCGCTACCGACAGTTCCACCAGATCGGCGTCGAGGCGCTCGGCCTTCCGGGGCCCGATATCGACGCCGAGCACCTGCTGATGTGCGCGCGGTTGTGGGACGACCTCGGCCTCTCCGGGATCCGCCTGCACCTGAACTCGCTCGGCAGCCCCGAGGAGCGGCAGCGCCACCGCGCCGCGTTGGTCGCTTACCTCGAATCGCATCGCGAAACGCTCGACGAGGACTCGCGCCGGCGGCTCGCGACCAACCCGCTGCGCGTGCTCGACTCCAAGAATCCGGCGATGCAGGCGATGATCGAGGGCGCGCCGCGGCTGCTCGACCAGCTGGGCGAGGCCTCCCTCGCGCATTTCGAAGCGGTGCAGGCGGTGCTCAAGGACGCTGGCATCCCGTATCGCGTCGACCCGAGGCTCGTGCGCGGCCTCGACTATTACAACCTCACGGTGTCGGAGTGGGTCACCGACCGGCTCGGCGCGCAGGGCACCGTGTGCGGGGGCGGGCGCTACGATGGTCTCGTCGAGCTGATCGGCGGGAAGCCGGCGCCGGCCTGCGGTTTCGCGATGGGCGTCGAGCGCCTGATCGCGCTCATGCGCGAGGGCGGCGCGGCGGATTCCGGCGAGCCGCTCGACGTGTACTTGGTGCATCAGGGGGCGACCGCAGACCGCTTCGCGTTCACGGTGGCGGAGCGGCTGCGTGGGCACGGGCTCTCGGTGCTGCAGCACGCGGGCGGCGGCAGCTTCAAGTCGCAGATGAAGCGGGCCGACGCGAGCCGTGCGAGCGTCGCGGTGATCGTCGGCGACGACGAGGCCGCGGCAGGCGAGGCCTCGATCAAGGCGCTCCGCGAAGAGCGGCCGCAGGCACGCGTGGCGCTGGCGGCGCTGCCGCAGGCAGTGAGCGAACTTCTATACGGTGGGCGAAGCGACTGATGGCATACGATCTCGAAGAGCAGGAACAACTGGCCGCTCTGAAGGCGTGGTGGAAGCAGTACGGCAACCTCGTGGTGCTCGCGCTGCTCGCTGCGTCCCTCGCCTTCGCGGCATTCGAGGGTTGGCGCTACTGGCAGCGCACCCAGTCCGCGGGCGCCGCTGCGCTCTACGGCGAGCTGCAGAAGGCGGCGCGCGCGAACGACGGCAAGCGGATTCGCGACGTCGCCGGCGCGCTGATCGACAAGTACCCGCGCACTGTCTATGCCTCCCTCGGCGCGCTGCTCTCGGCGAAGAGCGCGTACGGCTCAGGCGATGCAAAGACCGCCCGCGTGCAGCTGCAGTGGGTGGCCGACAACGCGAAAGATCCCGAGCTCGAGGCGATCGCGCGCGTGCGCCTCGCCACGGTGCTCTACGACGAGAAGGCCTACGACGACGCGCTGAAGGTGCTCGCCGCGGTATCGGCCGGCGGGCCGTTCGACGGCCTGGTTTCCGCCGTGAAGGGCGACATCCTCGCCGCGAAGGGCGCGAAGGCCGAGGCGCGCGCCGCCTACAAGGCGGCTCTGGAGAAGGTCGAGCGCGGCGACCCTGGCGCCCGCGAGGCGCTGCAGATGAAGCTCGACGCGCTCGGGGCGGGCTGATGCGCGGCATCGCCTTGCTCCTCCTCGTCGCCGCGCTCGCAGGGTGCTCGACGCGCTCGGGCACGAGCATGTGGCGCGACTTCTCGCTGAATCCGCTCGACTGGTTCGGCGGCACCAAGGCGTCGGCGAAGATGGCGCCGCTGCCGCCGGTCGCGCCGGACGCGATCAAGGCGCGGGTCGTCTGGCAGGTGAGCGTGGGTCCGTCCGGGGGTGCCATCTTCACGCCTGCGCGCGTCGGCGACCGCGTGTACGCCGCGGCGGCCGACGGCACCGTGGTCGCCCTCGACGCGGCGAGCGGCCGGCAGATCTGGCGCGTCAACGCGGGGGTGCGGCTCTCCGCCGGCGTCGGCGCGTCCAAGGATCTCGTCGTCGTCGGCTCGGAGGAGGGCGACGCGATCGCGCTCGACGCGAACGGCGAGCGGCGCTGGCGCTCGCGTGTTTCGAGCGAAGTGCTGGCAGCACCGATCGTGGTCGGCGATCTCGTGGTGGTGCGCGCGGCCGACAACCGAATCTTCGCGCTGGACGCGACCGATGGTAAGCGGCGATGGGTGTACCAGCGGGCGCTGCCGCCGCTTGCGGTGCGCTCGACCGTGGGCGTTTCCACGGCCGGCGGCCTGATCCTCGCCGGCTTCTCGGGCGGCCGGCTGGTCGCGCTCGCCCCGGCGACCGGTGCCGTGCGCTGGGAGGGCAACGTCGCGGTGCCCAAGGGCACCACCGAGCTCGAGCGCGTGACCGACGTGGTCGGTCGACCGTGGACGTCCGAGCGCGAAGTGTGCGCGGTCGCCTACCAGGGGCGGACCGCGTGCTTCGACCTGGCGAACGGCACGCCCGCCTGGACGCGGGATCTGTCGAGCACGTCCGGCGTGCTCGGCGACGGCCGCTTCGTGTTCGTGAGCGACGACAAGGGCGGTGTGCACGCCCTCGACCGAGCCACCGGGCGCAGCGTCTGGAAGCAGGACAAGCTCGCGTTCCGCAATCTCTCCGCGCCGCTGCCGGTCGACCGCCAGGTCGTCGTTGCCGACGTGCAGGGCTTCGTCCACGTGCTCGCGCGCGACAACGGCGCGATCGTAGGCCGCGTGGCGACCGACGGCTCGGCGATCAGCACCAACCCCGAGCCCTTCGAGCGCGGCTTCCTCGTGCAAACCCGCAACGGCGGCGTTTACGCGATCGCGCTCGACTGAGCGCCGTCGGCCCGTGATGCGCGCGCGGCGCTCCGATATCTTTCGTCAGGGCGCGTACCGCGTGCCCGCAGCATCCGCGCGCCGGCGCATTGCCGGAAACCCGGTGCCGTGAAGCCCACGCTCGTCCTCGTCGGCCGCCCGAACGTCGGCAAGTCGACTTTATTCAATCGGCTCACCCGGTCGCGCGAAGCGCTCGTTGCGGACGTGCCGGGACTCACGCGCGACCGGCACTATGGCCATGGCCGCGTCGGCGACAAGCCGTACCTCGTCGTCGACACCGGCGGTCTCGAGCCGGTGGCGAAGGAAGGCATCCTCGAGCGCATGGCGCAGCAGACCAAGGCGGCGCTCGCCGAGGCCGACGCGGTGATCTTCCTCGTCGACGGGCGCGACGGCCTGACGCCGCAGGATCGCCGCATCGCCGATGAACTTCGCAGGCTGCCTGCGCCCGTGTTTCTCGCGGTCAACAAGACCGAAGGCATGGACACGCCCGTCGTCACCGCGGAGTTCCACGAACTCGGGGTCGGCGCGCCCCACGCGATCTCGGCCTCGCATGGCGAGGGCGTGCGCGCGCTCATGGAGGAGGCGCTCGCAGCCTTTCCCGAGGAGGTCGAGCAGGAGCCGGAGCCGGGAGACGCGCCGCGCGTCGCGGTGGTGGGGCGCCCGAACGCCGGCAAATCCACGCTGGTGAACACGCTGCTCGGCGAAGACCGACTCATCGCGTTCGACCAGCCCGGAACCACACGCGACGCGATCGAGGTCGAGTTCACGCGCGGCGATCGACGCTACGTGCTCATCGACACGGCGGGCCTGCGCAAGAAGGGGCGCGTGTTCGAGGCTGTCGAGAAGTTCTCGGTGGTGAAGACGCTGCAAGCGATCGACCAGTCGAACGTCGTCGTGCTGCTCCTCGACGCGCGCGCGGAGATCACCGAGCAGGACGCGCACATCGCCGGGTTCGTGCTAGAGCGAGGCCGCGCGATCGTCGTCGCCGTGAACAAATGGGACGGTCTGGACACCTATGCGCGCGAACAGATCAGACGTCAGGTCTCGCGCAAGCTCGCGTTCCTGTCGTTCGCGCGGGTTCACTACGTCTCGGCGCGCGAGGGTGAGGGGATCGCGGGCGTGCTGCGCTCGGTGGACGAGGCATACCGCGCGGCCATGGCCAAGCTCGCCACGCCGAAGCTCACGCGCGTTCTGCAGGACGCGGTGACGAAGCAGCCGCCGCCGCGCGCCGGGTATTCGCGCCCGAAGCTCCGCTACGCGCACCAGGGCGGCTCCAATCCGCCGGTCGTCGTGATCCACGGCACCGCGCTCGACAACGTGCCCGACAGCTATCGGCGCTACCTGGAAGCGACGTTCCGCGAGGCGTTCGATCTCTTCGGCACGCCGCTCGCCGTGCGCTTTCGCACGGGCCGGAACCCTTACGTCGAAGCACGCGTCTAACCGGCCGTTCGAAGCCGACGTTACGCCCTGCGGACTCCCGATTCCGGCGTCGGAGACGGCGCTCTCGCGAAGGCCGCCGACGGCGCGGAAGGGAACCGGTTCTCGACCGCCTGTCTAACGCTCGTGCGGCACGGCCACAGCGCGCACGTAGGCCGAAGGAGCGATGACAGAGTTTCGGCAAATGAATTACAGTATCCGCTCAAGAACACAACGCACCGGAGCCAACATGAGCAATAAAGGGCAGCTGCTACAAGACCCGTTTCTCAATACGCTGCGCAAGGAACACATCCCCGTTTCGATCTACCTCGTGAACGGCATCAAGCTCCAGGGGCAGATCGAGTCGTTCGACCAGTACGTGGTGCTGCTCAAGAACACCGTCACGCAGATGGTCTACAAGCACGCGATCTCGACCGTGGTGCCGTCGCGCCCCGTGCACCTCAACCTGGAGCAGGGCGGCGAAGGCGGCTGACCCGCGCAGGGGAGTGGATTCCTCCGGGATGTTCGATCGGCCGGCGGCGGCAGGCGCCGCGGTGCTGGTAGCGCTCGACTTCGGAGCGCCGGGCTATGCGGAGAGCCTCGACGAACTCGCCTTCCTTGCGAAGAGCGCCGGGCTCGATGTCCGCGGCATCGTGAAGGGCAAGCGCGCGCGGCCCGATCCGGCGCTGTTCGCGGGGCGCGGGAAGGTCGACGAGGTGAGGGCCGCGCTGGTCGATGCCGGCGCGGGGCTGGCTCTCTTCAACCACGAGCTTTCGCCGGCGCAGGAGCGCAACCTGGAGCGCGAACTGGGCGCACGGGTAGTCGACCGGACGGCGCTGATCCTCGACATCTTCGCGCAGCGCGCGAAAAGCCATGAAGGCAAGGTGCAGGTGGAGCTCGCGCAGCTCGAGCACCTCGCGACCCGGCTCGTGCGCGGCTGGACCCACCTCGAGCGGCAGAAGGGCGGGATTGGATTGCGCGGCCCGGGCGAGACGCAGCTCGAAACCGACCGGCGTCTTCTCGGCAAGCGGGTGAAGCTCCTGAAGGACCGGCTCGCGAAACTGCGGCGCCAGCGCGACGTGCAGCGCCGCGCGCGCGCGCGCGGCGACGTGATGGCCGTCTCGCTCGTCGGGTACACGAACGCCGGCAAGTCGACGCTTTTCAACGCGCTGACGCACGCGAGCGCCTATGCGGCGAACCAGCTCTTCGCGACCCTGGACACCACGACGCGCCGCGTATACCTGCCCGGCGCAGGGGGGCTGACGGTTTCGGACACGGTCGGCTTCATCCGCGAGTTGCCGCACACCCTCGTCGAAGCGTTTCGCGCCACGCTCGAGGAGACCATCCACGCGGATCTGCTGCTTCACGTGGTCGACACCTCGTCGAGTGTGCGGGACCAGCAGATCGCCGAGGTGAACAAGGTCCTCGCCGAGATCGGGGCAGACGCGATTCCGCAGATTCTCGTATGGAACAAGATCGACCTCGTGGGGCTCGAACCGGGCGTCGACCGACACGAGTGTGGTAACATTTCGCGGGTCCGTCTGAGTGCCAAGACGGGCGCCGGCCTCGATCTCCTTCGGGCGGCGCTCACGGAGGCAGCAGCCTCCCGTGCCAGCGCGGCCCAACCCGACCCAGACACCATCCACGGCGAATCAGCCAGGAACGCGTATGTCACTTAACGACCCGCAGTGGGGCCGCCGTGGCGGCGGCGGCGGAGGCGGCGGGAACAACCAGGGGCCGCCCGACCTCGACGAACTGTGGCGCAATTTCAACCAGCGCCTCGGGAATCTTTTCGGCCGCCGTGGCGGCGGGCGGGAAGGCGGAGGCGGAACGCCGCCGCCCGGAATGCGGCAGATCGGCGGCGGGCTCGGCCTCGCCGCGATCCTGGTTCTAGTCGTCTGGCTCGCGAGCGGCTTCTACATCGTCGACGAGAGTCAGCGCGCGGTCGTGTTTACGTTCGGCAAGTACTCCAAGACCACCGGGCCGGGTCTGAACTGGCGGCTTCCCTGGCCGTTCCAGACGGCCGAGATCGTCAGCCTCACCCAGGTGCGCACCATCGAGGTGGGCTACCGCAACAACGTCAAGACCAAGGTGCTGCGCGAGTCGCTGATGCTGACCGACGACGAGAACATCGTCGACATCCAGTTCGCGGTGCAGTACTTCCTGAAAGATCCCGAGGACTACCTGTTCAACAACCGGAGCCCGGAAGAGACCGTGCGGCAGGCGGCCGAGACCGCTTTCCGCGAGATCGTCGGCAAGAGCAAGATGGACTTCGTGCTCTACGAAGGCCGCGAGCAGGTTGCCGCCCAGGCGCAGAAGCTCATGCAGGAGATTCTCGACCGCTACAAGACCGGCATCACCATCAGCGCGGTGACGATGCAGAACGCGCAGCCGCCCGAGCAGGTGCAGGCCGCATTCGACGACGCGGTGAAGGCGAAGCAGGACCTCGAGCGCCAGAAGAACGAAGGGCAGGCGTATTTCAACGACGTCGTTCCGAAAGCGCGCGGCACGGCGGCGCGGCTCGCCGAAGAGGCGCAAGGCTACCGGCAGCGCGTGGTGGCGAACGCCGAGGGCGAGGCCTCGCGCTTCAAGCAGATCCAGCAGGAGTATGCGAAGGCGCCGCAGGTCACGCGCGATCGCATGTACCTCGAAACCATGCAGCAGATCCTCGCCAACAGCAACAAGGTGATCGTCGACGCGAAGGGTGCGAACAACATGCTGTTCCTGCCGCTCGACAAGATCATGCAGATGTCGGGCAACGCGGGCACGGGGGCGACCGTCGACGCGCAGGCCGCCTCGGCGCCGCGGCCCGTGGCCGAGCCCGCGCCGGCGGCGGACGCGCCGGCGCGCTCGCGCGACGCACTGCGCGGACGCGAACGGGAGACACGCTGATGAACCGCAGCCTCGCACTCGGCCTGGGCGCCGTCGTGGCGGCGATCGTGCTCGCCTCGATGTCGCTCTTCACCGTCGACCAGCGCGAGAACGCGATCGTGTTCCAGCTGGGCGAAATCAAGCACATCGTCAAAGAGCCCGGGCTGCACGTGAAGCTCCCGCTCATCCAGAACGTGCGCGACTTCGACATGCGTATCCACACTCTCGACACGCCCGACACGGAGCGCTTCATCACCTCCGAGAAGAAGAACGTGCTCGTCGACTCGTTCGTGAAATGGCGCATCGGCGACGTCAAGCAGTACTACGTGAGCGTCGCGGGCGACGAGGCGCGCGCGCAGACGCGCCTGCAGCAGACCGTCAACTCGGCGCTGCGCGAGGAATTCGGCAAGCGCACGGTGCAGGACGTGGTCTCGGGCGAGCGCGACAAGATCATGCAGGTGGTGCGCGACAAGGTCACCGACGACGCCAAGAAGATCGGCGTCGAGATCGTCGACGTGCGCCTGAAGCGCGTCGAACTGCCCGCCGAAGTGAGCGAGTCGGTCTACCGCCGCATGGAGGCCGAGCGCCGCGCCGTCGCGAGCGAGCTGCGCTCGCAGGGCTTCTCCGAGGCCGAGAAGATCCGCGCCGAAGCCGACCGCGAGCGCGAAGTCATCATCGCGGAGGCCTACCGCGACGCGCAGCGCCTCAAGGGCGATGGCGACGCCAAGGCCGCCGCGGTCTACGCGAGGGCGTTCGGCGAAAACCCCGAGTTCTATTCCTTCTACCGCAGCCTCGAGGCCTACCGCTCGAGCATGCGCGGCAAGGGCGACACGCTCATTCTCGAACCGAACTCGGAGTTCTTCCGCTACTTCAAGAGCCCCGGCGGGACCGGCGCGAAAAGCGCGAAGTGATGGGAAGCACGCTCCTCATGGCGCTCGGGCTGATGCTGATCCTGGAAGGCGCGCTGCCGCTCGCCGCCCCGGCCCTGTGGCGCGAGGCGTTCCGGCGGGTCACCGAGTACAGCGACGGGCAGATCCGCTTCTTCGGCCTCGCGTCCATGGCGGGCGGCATCGCGCTGTTTGCCCTCGCGCGCTAGGCGCGCCCCGAGCCGCCATGCGCGCCTGGCTCCTTCCGGAGTATGTCGAGGACATCTTGCCCGCCGAGGCCCAGGCGATCGAGCGCCTGCGCCGCGAGCTCCTCGACCTGTTCGCGAGCTGGGGTTACGCCCTCGTGGTTCCGCCGATGCTCGAGTACATCGACTCGTTGCTCACCGGAACCGGGCACGACCTCGACCTGCGCACGTTCAAGCTGATCGACCAGCTGTCCGGGCGCACGATGGGGCTGCGTGCAGACATGACGCCGCAGGTGTCGCGCATCGACGCGCACCTGCTCAACCGGCGGGGCGTGGCGCGGCTCTGCTACTGCGGCACGGTGGTGCACACGCGTCCGCGCGGATTGACCTCGACGCGCGAGCCGCTGCAGATCGGCGCCGAGCTCTACGGCCACGCCGGCATCGAAAGCGATATCGAGATCCAGCGGCTGCTGCGCGCCGCGCTCGCGCGCTCCGGGCTCGGCGCCGCGCGCTTCGATGTGGGACATGTCGGCGTCTTCCGCACCATCGCTCGGCGCGCGGGCGTCGCGGGCGTGCTGGAGGAAGACATCCTCGCGGCGTTGCAGGCGAAGGACAAGCCGGCGCTCGCGGCCGCTGCGGCGGGCCTGCCGGGCGAGGCGCGGGGCGCGCTCGCCGTGCTGCCCGATCTCTACGGCGGGCGCGAGGCAATCGCGCGGGCGCGGGCTCAGCTGCCGCCCTACCCCGAGCTCAGACAGGCGCTCGACGAACTCGATCGGCTGGCGGCCGACGCAGACGGGGACATCGGCATCGATCTCGCCGACCTGCGCGGATATCACTATCACAGCGGCGTCGTGTTCGCCGCGTACGCCGACGGTGCGCCGGGTGCCGTCGCGCTCGGCGGCCGCTACGACGAGGTGGGCAAGGCCTTCGGGCGCGCGCGCCCGGCCACCGGGTTTTCCATGGACCTGCGCGAACTCGCCCGCGTGGCGCCGCGCGTACCCCGTCGACGCGGCATCCGCGCGCCGTACGGCGACGACGCGGCGCTCGCGGCGAAGATCGCCGCGCTGCGCGAGGCAGGCGAGTCGGTGGTGATCGAGCTGCCCGGTCACGAAGACACCCGCGCGGAGCTCGATTGCGATCGGGCGCTCGTGCGGCGAGGCGATCAATGGGAGGTGGAGGCGCTCTAGCGCCCCCGAGACAAGAGCGAAATGGCCAAGAACGTCGTGGTGATCGGCACCCAGTGGGGTGACGAAGGCAAGGGCAAGGTGGTCGACTGGCTGACCGACCATGCGCAGGGCGTGGTGCGGTTCCAGGGCGGCCACAACGCCGGGCACACGCTCGTGATCGGCGGGCGCAAGACCGTGCTGCATCTCATTCCGTCGGGCATCCTCCGTGCGGGCGTCGGCTGCTACATCGGCAATGGCGTGGTGCTCTCGCCCGAGGCGCTGATCGAGGAGATGGACGAGCTCGAGCGCGCCGGCGTCGACGTCGCGAGCCGGCTTCGCATCTCGGAAGCCTGCCCGCTGATCCTCCCGTTGCACTCGGCACTGGACATCGCGCGCGAGCAGGCGCGCGGCGCAGGCAAGATCGGCACCACCGGGCGCGGCATCGGGCCTGCGTACGAAGACAAAGTCGCGCGTCGCGCGATCCGACTGCAGGACCTGCTCGTTCCGGCGCGCTTCACGGCGAAGCTCCGCGAGGTGGCCGACTATCACAACTTCGTGCTCACGAAGTACCTCGGCGCGAAACCCGTCGACGTCGACAGGATGCGGGACGAGGCGCTCGCCCGCGCGACGCGGCTCGCGCCGCTGGTCGCCGACGTGCCGCGCGCCCTGTACGACGCGAACAAGGCGGGCAAGAACCTCCTGTTCGAGGGAGCGCAGGGTTCGCTGCTCGACGTCGACCACGGCACCTATCCGTTCGTGACCTCCAGCAACACCGTTGCCGGAGCGGCCGCGGCGGGCGCGGGGGTCGGGCCGCAGATGCTCCATTACGTGCTGGGCATCACCAAGGCCTACACGACGCGCGTGGGGTCCGGGCCGTTTCCGACCGAGTTGGAGGACGCGACCGGCGAGCAGTTGCGTGCACGCGGCAACGAGTACGGCGCGACCACGGGCCGCCCGCGGCGCTGCGGCTGGTTCGACGCGGCGGCGTTGAAGCGCTCCATCCAGATCAACGGCGTGTCCGGCCTGTGCGTAACCAAGCTCGACGTGCTGGACGGCATGGATGAACTGAAAGTCTGCGTCGGCTACGACATCGACGGCGAGCGGAGCGACCTGCTTCCCGTCGGCGCGGAGGACACGGCGGCGTGCCAGCCGGTCTACGAGGACCTGCCGGGCTGGACCGAGAGCACCGTCGGCGTAAAGCGCCTCGAGGATCTGCCGAAGCGGGCGCGTGCCTATCTCGACCGCATCGAGGCGATCTGCGGCGTTCCCGTGGACATGATCTCCACCGGGCCGGACCGGGAGGAGACCATCGTGCGGCGGCACCCCTTCGCTTGACGGCGCCGAGGATGGCCGACCTGCACGTCACGTGGGACGCGTATCACCGCTCGATCGAGAGGCTCGCGGCGAAGGTCGCCGAATCGGGCTGGCGCTTCGACGAGATCGTGTGCATTGCACGCGGTGGCTTGCGCGTCGGCGACACGCTGTCGCGCATCTTCAAGGCGCCGCTCGCCATCATCTCGACCTCGTCGTACACGGGTGAGGCGGGCACGGAGCGCGGCGAGCTCACGGTCGCGAAGCACATGACCATGACGACCGCGGCGCTCGGCGAGCGCATCCTGCTCGTCGACGACCTGGTCGACTCGGGAATCACGCTCGACGTGGTGAAGCGGCACCTGCTCGAGCGCTTTCCCGAGGTGCGCGAGGTGCGCACCGCGGTGCTCTGGTACAAGGCGTGCTCGAAGTTCGCTCCGGACTACTACGTCGACTACCTGGCTGAGAACCCCTGGATCCACCAGCCGTTCGAGCCGTACGATCTGATGACGCCCTCCGACCTCGTCGGACGGGGGCGCTAGAGAGAGAAGCTTGGAAGAGAGAACAATTCAGCCCGGAAGCCGGGCTGGTGCCGAGAAGAGGACTCGAACCTCCACACCCTCGCGGGCGCTAGGACCTGAACCTAGTGCGTCTACCAATTCCGCCATCTCGGCACGAGGGAGCGCGATTCTAACCGATCGCGGGCGAGCGGCGCAATGAAGGGCGGAAAGACCCCGAAGGCGAGACCGCGCTGGCCGCACGACCCGTTCGGGGAGCGCGAGGCGCAGCGCTACGAGTCGCCGCTTCCCTCCCGCGAGTACATCCGCGCGGTCCTCGAGGAAGAAGCCGTCCCGGTGGACGAGCGGCGGCTCGCGAAGCTCTTCGGCCTCGCACCGCACGAGATCGAGCCGTTTTCCCGGCGTCTCGGTGCCATGGAACGAGAGGGGACGCTCCTTCGGAATCGCAAGGGCGCGCTGCTCGTTCCCGACAAGCTCGATCTCGTTGCCGGCCGGGTGTCGGCGCATCCGGACGGCTACGGCTTCGTCGTCCCGGACGCAGGCGGCGCCGATTTCTACCTCTCCGCCAACGAGATGCGGGGCGTGCTGCACGGCGATCGCGTCATGGTCCGGCAGACCGGACTGGACCGCCGCGGCCGTCCGGAAGGCACGGTGGTCGAGGTCACCGAGCGCGCGCAGAAGCGCATCGTCGGGCGCGTGCACCGCGAGCGCGGACTGTGGTTCGTCGCCGCCTCCGATCGGCGCATCAGCGCCGACATCCTGCTCGAGCCCGGCGGGCACGGGCGCGCGACGCCCGGCCAGATCGTGACCGCCGAGCTCGTTTCGCAGCCCACGAAGCACAGCGCGCCGATCGGCCGAGTCGTCGAGGTGCTGGGCGAGCACGATGATCCCGGAATGGAGATCGAGATCGCGCTGCGCAAGCACGCGATGCCGTTCGAATTCTCCGCCGAGGCGCGCCGCGCGGCGGCGCGGCTGCCGGAAGAAGTGCGTGACAAGGACGCGAAGGGCAGAGCGGACCTGCGCGCGCTGCCGCTCGTCACCATCGACGGCGAGACGGCGAAGGACTTCGACGACGCGGTCTACTGCGAGCGCGACGGCCGCGGATATCGGCTCGTCGTTGCCATCGCCGACGTGAGCCACTACGTCGCCTCCGGCGGCCCGCTCGATGCCGACGCGCGCGAACGGGGCAATTCGGTGTACTTCCCGCGGCGCGTGATCCCGATGCTGCCCGAGAAGCTGTCGAACGGCCTGTGCTCGCTCAACCCGGACGTCGACCGCCTCGCGATGGTGTGCGACATGGCGATCAGCCAGAAGGGCGAGATCAAAGCCTACCGGTTCTACGCGGCGGCGATCCGCTCGCACGCGCGGCTCACCTACACGCAGGTCGCCGCGGCGCTGTACGAAGGCAAACCCGACGCGGCGACGGGGCCGCTGCTGGGGCGGCTCGAGGCGCTCGACCAGGTGTTCCGAGCGCTGCTGCAGGCCCGGGGAAAGCGCGGCGCGATCGATTTCGAGACGGTCGAGACCCGGCTGATCTTCGACGAGCGGGGCAAGATCGAGCGCATCGTCCCGGTGGAGCGAAACGACGCGCATCGCCTGATCGAGGAGTGCATGCTGGCGGCGAACGTCTCGGCTTCGGATTTCCTGCAGAGCCGCGGCCACAAGGCGCTCTATCGCATCCACGAGGGCCCGAAGCCCGAGAAGCTCGCCGCGCTGCGCGAGTTTCTCAAAGGTTTCGGCCTGCAGCTCGGCGGCGGCGACGACCCGCAGGCGCGCGACTACGCGAAGCTCCTCGACGCGATCCGCGGCCGGCCCGACCGCCAGCTGCTGCAGACCGTCCTGCTGCGCTCGCTGCAACAGGCGGTGTACAGCCCGGACAACGTGGGCCATTTCGGGCTGGCGTACGAGCACTACACCCATTTCACCTCGCCGATCCGGCGCTACCCGGATCTCGTCGTTCATCGTGCGATCAAGGCGGTGCTCGCGGGTGCGACGTACGACCCGGGCGGCTGGAGCGAGCTCGGCCTGCACTGCTCGATGACCGAGCGGCGCGCCGACGAAGCATCGCGCGACGTCGAGTCGTGGCTGAAGTGCTACTACATGCAGGACCAGGTGGGCGAGGAGTTCGCCGGCACGGTGAGTGCCGTCACGAGCTTCGGCATTTTCGTCGGGCTCGACGGCGTGTACGTCGAGGGGCTGGTGCACATCTCCGAGCTCGGCACCGACTATTTCCAGTACGACGCGGCGCGTCACCAGATCCGCGGCGAGCGCACCGGCAAGTCCTATCGGCTCGCCGATCGCGTGCGTGTGCGCATCGCGCGGGTCGACCTCGAGACGAGCCGCATCGACTTCGTCCTCGCGTGAAGGAAGCCCGGGCGATTTTCGGATTCCATGCGGTGCTCGCGCGGCTGCGGGCCCAGCCGGCGTCCGTCGTCGAGATCTTTCTGGACGAGTCGCGCCAGGACGCGCGGGCGCGCGATGTCGTGACGGCGGCCGGCCGCGCGGGCGTAGCGTTGCATCGCGTGCCGGCGAAGCGCCTCGATGGTTTCTACGGTGGCGGGCGGCACCAGGGCGTGGTCGCGCGCGTTGTCCCTGCGCAGGCAAAGACGAGCCTCGACGATCTGCTCGATGCGCTGCAGGAGCCGCCGCTCCTGCTCGTCCTGGACGGCGTGACCGATCCGCATAACCTGGGCGCGTGTCTGCGCGTCGCCGACGCAGCCGGCGTGCACGCGGTGGTGGCGCCGAAGGATCGCTCGGCGGGCCTGAGCGCGACCGTCATGAAGGTCGCCTCAGGCGCCGCCGATACGGTCCCGTTCTTTCCGGTCACGAACCTCGCGCGCACCCTGAACGAACTCAAGGAGCGGAGCATCTGGGTGGTCGGGACGGACGATGCGGCGCCGCAGGACCTCTACCACGCCGATCTTCCCCCCGCCGTCGCCTGGGTCATGGGCTCCGAGGGGGAGGGGATGCGCCGCCTGACCCGGGACACCTGCGACCTCCTCGTGCGCATCCCGATGTACGGCGCCGTGGAGAGCCTCAACGTCTCGGTCGCCGCGGGCCTGTGCGTGTACGAGTCGCGCCGGCGGCGGGCCGCGGCCGGCTGACGCCGCTCGTTGCGGCGCTCTCCCGAATCCCGGTATAATTCAAGGCTTTTCACGCCCCCTCGGCGTGAAGCCCGCGCGGTCCCCGGGGCCGAGCGTTTCATGCGGCGCATCGCGCCGCTTCCCTTGCCTCACCGATCGCGCATGTCGGGAGGCTTTTCCCACAAGGAGACCCCATGCGGCATTACGAAGTGGTTTTCATCGTCCATCCGGACCAGAGCGAACAGGTCCCGGCGATGATCGAGCGCTACCGCGGCATCGTCGGCGCGCGCGGCGGCAAGATCCATCGTCTCGAGGACTGGGGCCGCCGCCAGCTCGCCTACCCGATCGAGAAGGTTCACAAGGCGCACTACGTGCTCATGAACATCGAGACCGACCAGGAGGCGCTCGACGAGCTCGAGCACGCGTTCAAGTTCAACGATGCGGTGCTGCGGCACCTCGTCGTGAAAATGAAAGGCGCGGTCACCACGCCTTCGCCGATGATGAAGGAAGAGAAGGCGAGGTCGGTGCTCGCGCCTGCCGAAGGTGCGGCGAAAGCCGTCGAAGCGCCGGCGGGCAACTAGGGCTTGGCCGGCACGAACCAGTTCGCCATCGCCGGAAGCATCACCGCGCTGGATACGCTGCGCCACACGCCCGCGGGCATCGCGCTCCTCGACTTTCGCGTCGCGCACGAGTCGGAGCAGGTCGAGGCGGGCACGAAGCGGCAGGTGCGGCTCGAAGTCGCCTGCGTCGCGACGGAACGGGAGGCGCGGCTGCTCGCTGCAGCGCCACTCGGCGCGAAGGTGCAGCTCGAGGGATTCCTGGCGCCGCGCGGCCGGTCGAGCCGGCAGCTGGTTCTTCACGTGACATCGTTCGAATTCGTCTGAAGGAGTTTGGCAATGGCTACATTCGGTAGGGGCAAGCCCAAGGCGGGCATGAAGAAGGGCCAGAAGGGCGGCCGCGGCGGCGGTCCGCGCGGCCTGTTCAAGCGCCGCAAGTTCTGCCGGTTCACCGCGGAGAAGGTGACCTGGATCGACTACAAGGATCTCGACGTCCTCAAGGACTTCATCAGCGAGAACGGGAAGATCATCCCGGCGCGCATCACCGGCACCAAGGCGAAGTATCAGCGCCAGCTCTCGACCGCGATCGAGCGCGCGCGCTACCTCGCCCTGATGCCCTACACCGACCGGCACTGAGGAGCGGCGCCATGCAAGTGATTCTGATGGAGCGGGTCGTGAACCTCGGCGGTCTGGGCGACGTCGTGAAGGTCAAGGACGGCTACGCGCGCAATTTCCTCATCCCGCAGGGCAAAGCGAAGCGCGCCACGCCCGAGAATCTCGCCGAGTTCGAGAAGCGCCGCGCGGATCTGGAGAAGGCGCAGGCCGACGCGCTCGGCGCGGCTCAGGCGCGTGCCGCGAAGCTCGAGGGCGCCACGGTCCAGGTGACGCGCAAGGCGGGCGTCGACGGCCGCCTGTTCGGCTCGGTCACGACGATCGACATCGCGGAAGCCCTGCAGGCCGCCGGTCACGAGGTGGAGCGTGCGATGATCCGCCTGCCGCAGGGCCCGCTGAAGTCGGCGGGCGAATACCACATCGACGTGGCGCTTCATTCGGACGTGCTCGCGCACGTCACGGTGGCGGTCGTCGGCGAGCAGTAAGCGCTGCCGGTTCCCCGATGGATCGCGAGGGGCGCTGCGGCGCCCCTCGCGTTTTGGGGAAGGCGAAGCGACGGTCGCGTCATGGACTGCCGACCCCGTTGGCGCGCCCGCAGCGGGCTGTGCGCGCCGCGGACCCGGCGAAGGTGCGGGTGTAGAATTTCAACGTTCCCTTCCGGCGTTTCCTCATGGCGCAGCCGCTCGCACAAGCCAACGCGGACGCACAGCTCGTCTCGCTGCGCGTGCCGCCGCACTCGATCGAGGCCGAGCAGTCGGTGCTCGGCGGCCTGCTCCTCGACAACGGCGCGTGGGAGCGGATCGCCGACGTCGTGGCCGCGGACGACTTCTACCGCGACGATCACCGGCGCATCTACAAGCACATCGGGCGCCTGATCGACGCCGCCAAACCGGCGGACGTCGTGACCGTCGCGGAGGCGATCGACGGGAGCGAAGACAAGGACAAGGCGGGCGGCATCGCGTATCTCGGCTCGCTCGCGCAGAACACGCCCTCCGCGCACAACATCAAGCGCTATGCCGAGATCGTGCGCGAGCGCGCGATCATGCGCAGGCTGGTGGCGGTCGGCAACGAGATCGCGGACAGCGCTTTCAGTCCGGCGGGCAAGGACGTCGGCCAGCTTCTCGACGAGGCGGAGTCGAGGGTGTTCGAGATCGCCGAGGCGGGCGCGCGCGGCAAGCAGGGTTTCATCGCGATCCAGCCGCTCCTCGCCCAGGTGATGGAGCGGATCGACACCCTTTACCACCGAGACAACCCGTCCGACGTCACGGGCGTGCCGACCGGCTTTCACGACCTCGACGAGATGACCTCGGGGCTGCAGGAAGGCGACCTGATCGTGGTCGCCGGACGGCCGAGCATGGGCAAGACCGCGTTCGCGCTCAACATGGCCGAGCACGTCGCCGTGGAGAACCGCCTTCCCGTGGCGGTGTTCAGCATGGAGATGTCGGGAGCGCAGCTCGCGACGCGTTTGCTCGGCTCGATCGGCCGGCTCGACCAGCACAAGCTGCGCACCGCGCGGCTCACGGACGACGACTGGAACCGCCTCACCAACGCGGTCGAGAAACTCCACGACGCGCCCATCCATATCGACGAGACGCCGGCCCTCAACGCGCTGGAGCTGCGCGCTCGGGCGCGGCGGCTGCACCGCCAGTACGGCAAGCTCGGGCTGATCGTCGTCGACTATCTGCAGCTGATGTCGGCATCGAGCGCGGGCGAGAACCGCGCCACCGAGATCTCGGAGATCTCACGGTCGCTCAAGGCGCTCGCCAAGGAGCTGCACGTGCCGGTCATCGCGCTCTCGCAGCTCAACCGATCGCTCGAGCAGCGGCCGAACAAGCGGCCGGTCATGTCGGACCTGCGCGAGTCGGGCGCGATCGAGCAGGACGCCGACGTGATCCTCTTCATCTACCGGGACGAGGTGTACAACCCGGACTCCGCCGACAAGGGCAAGGCGGAAATCATCATCGGCAAGCAGCGGAACGGCCCGATCGGGACCGTGAGCCTCACGTTCCTCGGCCAGCACACGCGCTTCGAGAACTACGCCTCGGCGGCGCGGTTCTGATCGCGCGCGCGGCGCGCGCAGGCCTCAGAGCACCTCTGCGGCGTGGTCGGCGAGCCGCGAGCGCTCGCCGCGCTGCAGCGTGATGTGCCCCGAGTGGGTCCAGCCCTTCATGCGGTCGACGACGTAGGTGAGCCCGGAGCTGCCCTCCGTGAGATAGGGCGTGTCGATCTGCGCGATGTTCCCCAGGCAGACGACCTTGGTGCCCGGTCCGGCGCGCGTGATCAGCGTCTTCATCTGCTTCGGCGTCAGGTTCTGCGCCTCGTCGATGATCAGGAACTTGTTGATGAACGTGCGGCCGCGCATGAAATTGAGCGACTTCACCTTGATGCGCGAGCGGATCAGGTCGCGCGTCGCAGCTCGGCCCC